>CAVDAS010000018.1:0-22253 GCA_963606955.1 Bacteroidaceae bacterium | reverse complement strand
GAAGAATCTAATGAAGACTCTACTGAAGAAGACATTGAAGAAGCTGCTGAAGAAGAATCTAATGAAGACTCTACTGAAGAAGACATTGAAGAAGCTGCTGAAGAAGCTCCTAAATCTGATTTTGTTTTAGCTGACACTATGGAAGGTGTAAGAAAACAAAAGAACGAAAAAGAAGCTGAAATAGCTAAAGTTACTGATGAAAGGGAAGAATTCAATAGTATAGCTAGGGAACAACGTAAAATACGTGATGAATTAAATGCTTCATTAAAAGAAAACTTAAACAAAGCTATTGAATTCAGAAATGAACGTAACGAAATCAACAAACAAGTTGAAGCAGCTAAAAAAGCACGTAATGAAGCTAATAATAAAATTAGAAATTTAGAATGGTCTTCAGGTAAACGTGACAAAATTAAAATAGAAAATGAGATTAAAAAGATTGATAAAATCATTGAAACTCGTGTTTTAGATATTAAAAAAGAAAATCAACTTGTTAAAAATGCAAATGATTTAAGAAAACAATTAATGGATATTCATGAAGATGAATCTGTTAAAGGTGAAGCACAAGATCTTAAAAAGTTATCTGAAGAAGAACACGAAAAAGTTATTGCATTTTCTGAAAAAGCTCAAGCAGCTCACGAAGAAATGCTTAAATACTTCAGAAAAACTGATGATATTAGAACTGCTGCTGATGAAGCTCATAAAAAATTCATTGAAGCTCGTAAAAGTGCTTCTGAGAAACACGAAGAATTTAAATCAATTTTAAGCGATATTCATGTTATCAATAAAAAATTAGGTTCTAACAGACCTAGAAAAAGAAGATCTGGCAGTAACAAATCTTCTTCCTCAAGTGGTAATAAAAATCGTGAAGAAAAAGAAAGAGCTGAAGAAATCTTTGATAAATTCAAAAACGGTGGAAAATTATCTACTGAAGAGCTCTTACTTTTACAAAAATACAATATTAATTAAGTAATTTACTAAAATTACTTTAATTTTTATTTATTTTTTCTTTTAAGGTAAATATCATGTCTAATGAAGAAAAAATTGAAACTTGTTTTTTATGTGGTAAGAAATTTGACATGAATAAGTCTAAACTTGCTTACTATCGTTATGATAAATACCCTATTTGTGATTACTGTGCTGAATTTTACAGTTTTTACAAAGAAGATTTATAATTATTTTTATTTTTCATGTTTTTACACTGATTTTATTTTATTTTTAAAAATACTTCATATAAACTAGATTCTTCTAATAGAAATATTTTTATAGGATTAATTATTTTAAATATTTAATCAGTATTCTACAAATTTTTAGAATTTAAAAATTTAAAAATGGTATAGGTACAATGAATGAAGTAATAATTTGCGAAAAACCAAAATCTGCAGAAAAAATAGCTAAAGCATTATCTTCTAAAGCTAAAAAGAATGTATATAATAAGAAAGTTAAATATTGGACATTAGAAAGAGATGGTAAGGATATAACTGTATTGTCTGCTGTTGGACATCTATATTCTTTAACTCCGGATAATCCAAAAGAAAAGGTCTATTTTGACTTGCATTGGGCTCCTTTATTTGAAATTGATAAAAAAGGTAAAAATTATACTAAGGATTATGTAAGGGCTATTAAGAAATATGCTAAAGATGCTGATTCTTACATCCATGCATGCGATTATGATATAGAAGGAACTTTAATAGGATATCATGCATTGAAATATGGATGTGGGGAGGATGCTATAGGAAAATCTTCAAGAATGAAGTTTTCTACTTTAACTAAAAAAGATATTGTTGAAGCATATGAAAATAGAATACCTATTGACCAGCATCAGGTAGATAGTGGTATAGCTAGACATATTTTGGACTTTTATTTTGGTGTAAATATATCTAAAGCTTTAATGAAATCTGTAAATGCAGCTAAAAAGAGATTTTTAAAGTTATCTGCAGGGAGGGTTCAAACTCCAACTTTGTCTATTTTAGTTGATCGTGAAAAAGAGATTAAAAAATTCGTACCTGAACCTTATTGGTTAATTAAAGCTTTACTTGATGGTGAAATTGAAGCAGATCATGTAGATGGAAAAATATTTGACAAAACAAGAGCTGAAGAGATTTTTGCAAACTGTGAAAATAAAGATGCCCTTGTTGATAAAATTAAATTTTCCAATTCCACTACAAAACCACCTGTTCCATTTAATTTAGGGGGTTTACAGTCTGAAGCTTATAATGTATTTGGGTTTTCTCCGAAAAAAACTCAAACAATTGCTCAAAGCCTTTATACTGCAGGATATACTTCTTATCCACGTACTTCATCTCAAAAATTACCTGAAAGTTTAGATTTTAAAAATATATTCCTACAATTATCTAAAAATTCTGAATTTAAGACACATATTTCAGCTCTTCCAGCTAAATTAAAACCTAATGAAGGTAAAAAAGAAGATGCAGCTCACCCAGCTATTCATCCAACCGGTATTTTGCCAGATAAATTAGATAAAGATGAATTAAAAATTTATGAATTAATTGTTTATAGGTTTATTTCAGTATTTTTCGAAGCAGCTACATTTGAAACAATGAGCACTATCTTAGATATTGGCGGGGAAAAATTCAAGTTTAGACGTAGGAGAGTTACTCATAAAGGATGGTTAGAACATTATCCATTTAAGAAAATAGATAATGAGAAATTCCCTGATGTTAAGGAAGGGGATTCTATTGCTGTTTGTGAAATTCTCTCTGAAGAAAAAGAAACCAAACCTCCTGCAAGGTATAATCAGGCTTCTTTAATTAAAGAACTTGAGAAAAGAGAACTTGGAACTAAAGCTACCCGTGCAGATATTATTGATAAGTTATATGACAGAAAATATATATCTGGAAATAAAATCGAGGTTAATCAGCTTGGTGAAAACATAATTGATACTTTAAGTGAATACTGTTCTAATTTAACAAGTGAAGAGCTAACCCGTGACTTTGAAAATAAACTTGAAGGTATAGATAACGATCAGGCTACTCGTGAAAGTGTTGTAGCTGAAGGTGAAAAAGAAGTTAAGGTTATTTTAGGGGATATTGATAAAAACAAAGTTAAAATTGGTTCACAGATTTATGACGCTTACCAGGAAAGTAATATTGTTGGTAAATGTAAATGTGGCGGTAATTTAGTTAAAAAATACTCTCCTAAAAATAAAAGTAATTTTGTAGGTTGTTCTAATTATCCTGACTGTAATGCAACTTATTCTATTCCTAAAGGTGCAAATTTCTTAAAGAAAACTTGTAAAACTTGTGGATTACCTATAATTTCCTTTGGTAAGCCACGCCAACACGCATGCCTTGATCCTAATTGTGGTAAAGAGAGTACTAAGCCTCGTGAGATGCAAGTAGTTGGGGTATGCCCTAGTTGTGGTAAGGAATTGATTAAAAGGTCTGGTAGGTATGGAGAATTTGTTGGTTGCAGAGGATTTCCAAAATGTCGCTTTACCTGCTCTTTAGATGAGCTAAAAGATAAGGTTCAATAGGCTTTATTTTTTCTTATTTTTTTTTAAATGCATAATCTTTAATAATGTTAAAAATAATAGATATAAATTAATAAAAGTATTGATGGTTTTGCCCAATAATATTTTTATTTTTTTAATAATTCTTATAATTTAAATAAGTTTTTTAAATAAATTAATTCAATTAATATAATTTTATTATATTATTTGGATAATGTCGAGGATTTTGATGAATAAAAAAACAATATTAACAATAAGTAAATCAGTAATCATTATTTTGATTCTGTTAGCTGTTGTTTTTGCATTAAGAACTCCTGCAGCAGATCTTAATATCTTGTCTACTGGTGATTTGAAGGCAGATTACGAAGATGCTTCAGGTCTTCCTTATTTTAGTGAAATGGATTCATATTATAACTTAAGGCTGACTGAGAACTTCGTGGATCATGGTCATGTAGGAGATGAAATAGTCAATGATTCAAGCTGGGATATGCATAGGAATTCTCCAGATGGAAATGAGATTAGTTACGAATTGGGCATTGTATGGGTAACGTCATTTTTCTATAATGTGGCTAACCAATTCTTCGGGGATTATACTGTCCAAGAAGTTGCATTTTGGACTGGAGCTATTGTAGCGTCTTTAGCAGTAATTCCTGCGTTTATCTTTGCTAGACGGCTGACTAATGATTTGGGTGCAATAACAGCTACATTGATAATTGTATTAGCGCCAAATTATTTTGCGCACACATTCCCAGGATTTTTTGATACAGATATGTTTTACTATATCTTCTCATTATTCTTCATACTGTTCTTTATGGAGTCTTTGAGGTCCAAAAATCTTATTGCAAAAGTTGTCTTTGCAGTATTATCAATTATATCCATAGGTCTTTTCTCCCAATCATGGACAGGATATATATTTTATATAGGTCTTATGGGTATTTTTGCAGTTGTGTACTTAATATTATGTTATGTGCTTAACATTGGTGATAGTGAAAGAAATGAGTACCCAAGTAAATTTGCTTGGTTCGTACATCAAAAGGATTTAATATCTATTGTTCTTTTAGGTGTTGTTGGATTTGTTGGTCTTGCAGCATTTAAAGGTGTAGATGGTGTAATTGGAATATTTAGTAGTTTAACTAACTTATTATCCTTGCAATCAACTTCAACAGTTGTAGGTGGATTCCCTAATGTACTTATTTCTGTTGCTGAGATGCAAATGCCATCTTTACTTGGTTCAGGTATGGATTCATTCTTGCTTGCTAATTCCAATGGTGTAATAAATGGTATAGGTGGAATTGCAGTATTCTTCGCTGGTTTAACCGTATTATTTATCTTTGTAAAAAGGATTTGGAGTGCTAGAAAAGGTAACTCTGGTGGAAACACAACTAGAAAACCACCTAAATCTCAAAGATTAGCATCTTCTAAAAAAATTGATGAAAGCCGTAAATTTAAAATATCTTTAGGTAGTGTAAGTAAGTTTGCTAAATATAATGAAGCAACTGAAGCTAAACGTTTGAACTTAATGTATACTACTCTCTTTATAGTATGGGTACTAATTACTGCAGTTGCGGTAAGTAGAGGTTCAAGGTTTATTACTACTATAGTATTACCATTTGGTTTACTAGCTGGTATATTTGTAGGTTATGCATCTGACTATGTTAAAACTAAACTTGATAATGATAAACTATTAATGGCAGTTATACTAATTGCAGGATTCTTTGCAGCATACCCATTAGCATCAGCTACTGGTGTACCTTTATATGCTATTATATTATTCTTACTAATTGCTATTGCTGGTGGAATAACTATATATGGATTAAAATCTAGTAGGTCTGCATCTACTAAAGTACCTGTTAAGAAGTATGTAGCTGTTGTTGCTATTGCACTTGCATTAATAACACCTTCTGTTTGTGGTGCTTATCAAACTGCTAATCAAGTAGTACCTGGTACTAGTGATCCTATGTGGGATTCAATGTTATGGATTAATGAACATACTTCTAATAATACTGTTATCGCATCTTGGTGGGACTTCGGTTACCTATTTGAGATTGCTGCTGATAGACAAGTAATCTTCGATGGGGGTTCTCAGACTGGTAACAGCCGGGCATTCTGGCTGGGTCAGGCGATGACAACGGATAATATGGAGTTATCTGCAGGAATATTTAGAATGTTAGGAACTACTGGTGAAAATGCTACTAATACTTTAACTGAGTATACTGGTAGTGCAGGTAAAGCTACTGATATTTTAATTGATATCTTACCAAAAACTGCAGATGATGCTAAAAATACATTGATTAATACATATGGATTAACTACTGAGCAGGCGAATACTATTATTCCTCTTACTCACCCAGATAATCCACGGCCGGTTATCTTTGTAGCAAGTTCAGATATGCTGCAAAAAGCAGGTTGGTGGACTTACTTTGGTGCGTGGAACTTTGCTGACCAGAATTCCACAAACTACAATTACTATGTGCCTTCTAGTCAGGTAACTGTTGAACCAGGATCTACTGGCAGATTAGCTTTAATTAATGAGTCTGGTCTTGAATATGACGCAGTTATTACAAGAGGTACTGGAAACAATACTACTACTGGTCATACTGAAGCAGTATATGCACAAAATGGTTCTATATTAAAAGTAAATGGTAGTGAATACAATCCATTAAATGTATCACGTATCATGGTAATTGAGGATAATCAATTAGTGAAAAATGAATCAATATCTGGAGCTCCAGCTAACTCTAATTATACATTATTCTTAATGGGTGAAAATAATACTTACACGCCTATTATAATGCATAATAAACTAGCTGATTCCATGTTTACTAAGCTGTATCTATTAGGTGGTATGGGTCAAAATGTCTATACTATGGTTCATATGGAAAATGGAGTTTCATTGTGGCAAGTAAACTATAATAACACGGCAGCTGGTGGAGCTAGTAACACTAATAGCACTGCTTAAGCTAGATTAGGATATTTTTCCAATCCTAATCTCTTTTTTTAATTATAATATGGTGATTTAATGGGAATAGAAGAGAAAATAAAAGATATTGAGGAAGAAATTCAAAAGACACCATATAATAAAGCTACTTCTCACCATATTGGTAAACTTAAAGCTAAACTTTCTAAATTAAAAGAGGAGTCTATTCAAAGAAGTAGTTCTGGAACAAAAGGTCAGGGATTTCATGTAAAGAAATCTGGTGATGCTACTGTTGTTCTTGTTGGATTTCCTTCTGTCGGTAAATCTACTCTTTTAAATGAGATTACTAATGCTGAGAGTAAAGTAGGAGCCTATCAGTTTACTACTTTAGATATTGTTCCTGGGGTTATGGAGTATAAAAATGCTAAAATACAGGTTTTTGATATTCCTGGAATTATTACTGGAGCAAGTAGTGGTAAAGGTAGGGGAAGAGAAATTTTATCTGTAGCTAGAACAGCTGAACTAATTGTAGTTGTTTTAGATGTCCTAAATCCACAACATTTAAATGTTATTTTAAAAGAACTAAGAAATATTGGTATTAGGCCAAATGAAAGACCTCCAGATGTAACTGTAAATAGGAGAAGAACTGGTGGTGTTCATGTATCTTCAACTGTGCCTCTCACACATTTAGATGAAAAAACTATCAGATCTATTATAAATGAGTACGGCATGCATAATGCAGACGTACTTTTTAGAGATGATGTAACTATGGATCAATTTATTGATGTTCTCGATAGAAATAAATCATATGTTCCAATGTTAATCTTATTAAATAAGGTGGATCTTGTAGATAAAGCATACCTTGAAGAGATGAAAAAACAGATTCCTGAATTTATACCAATTTCTGCAGATAAAAAATTAAATATTGATAATCTTAAAGAAACAATCTTTGAAAATTTAAACCTTGTTCGTGTTTATCTCAAACCGCAAGGAAGAAAAGCAGATATGAATGATCCGTTAGTTATTAAAAAAGGTTCAACAGTCATTGATGCTTGCGGTAAATTACACAAAGAATTTGTAAAGAACTTCCGTCATGCTAAAGTATGGGGAACCTCAGTTAAGTTCCCAGGTCAAAAAGTAGGACCTGATCATGTTTTAGAAGACGAAGATGTATTAAGAATCATTCTTAAAAAATAATTGTAGGTAATATGAATCAAGTTATTTTTATAAGTGGTACTCCATGTGTTGGAAAAACTACATTAGCTAGTGAACTTTCTAAAAGATTAGGGGCTAATTTAGTGAAAATAAATGAATTAGCTATTAATAATAATCTAGTTTTAGGAACGGATAATAAGAAAGGTTATAAAATCATTGATATTGATAAATTAGATGTAGTTTTAGGAAAACTCATTGATAAGCTTGATTCAGATAAATTACTTATTGTAGAAGGACACCTGTCTCATTTATGTGCTGGTGCTGATAAAGTAATAATTTTACGACTAAATCCAACTATTTTAGAAAAAAGACTAGCTAGTCGTGATTATTCAGAATCTAAGATTCGTGAAAACCTGGAAGCAGAAGCACTTGATGTATGTGGAGCTGAAGCATATGAAGCTTACGGTGAGGATGTCTGTGAGATAGATGTTAGTAATTTAGCTATTGATGATATAATTAATCATGTAGTTGATGTTATTTTTGATAAAAAAGATTTTCCATTTGGGGAAATTGATTTTATGGATTGGTTAATTAGCTAATAAATTTATTTTACTCTTTTTTTGAAAGTCTTTTGGATTTAGCTGTATCAAATATGATAATTAAAACTTGATATTGGTTATTGCTAAAAAAGTCAGTTGTCACACACTTTTCTTGTAATAAATTCATTTTAAAATAAAACAACCTCATTTTTAAAATTTTTTTTGCGAAAATCAAAAGGATTTCCACAAATCCAGAAAATAAGTAAAAAAGGATTATTTTAATCCTTTTTAATCTTTTGCATTGAGAACAACTATATCATATCCAATATCAAGATTGGTTAGTGGGTCAATAGCTGTTAGGATGTATTTTCCAGCCATTAAGTTTATGTTTAGGATAGCTGTACCATTTTCATTAGTTTGACGACTATATGTGGCTCCGTTGATGTTAAATGTCACATTAGTATTAGCTAGTATCTTGCCGTCACCTTTTATAAATGTTGCACTAAATTGTGATGCATTTAAGTAAGTTTTAGTTAGGTTTTTAGCTATTATTGTTGGTAAAACTTCAACATTAAAACTAACCTCCAAGCCAGTTTCTGGATCAATAGCTGTTAGAGTGTAGTTTCCTGGTCTTAAATTAATATTTAATTTAGCAACTCCATTTTTATCAGTTTCTTTAGTGTAGAATACTCCATTAATATTAAATGTTACATTCTTATTAGCTAGGGGTGTTCCATCATTTTTAAGGAATTTAGCAAAGAACTGTGTTTCATTTTTGTAATATTTAACAAGATTGTCTGCTAAAACTGTTGATAAAACAGTTATATTGTTTGTTTTATTTGCTCCATTGAAGTATGTTGTAATCAAATAGTTTCCAGGTCTTAAATTAATGGATATTGATGCTATTCCATTGTTATCACTAGTTTTAGTGTAGTTAATTCCGTTTATGTTAAATATTACACTTACATTAGCTGAGTTAACATTTACACTAAATTGCGAAGTATTTTTGTAGTATTTTACTAAATCACTGCTTTCTATTGAATTAGCTACTGTGTAGACTTTTAGAGATACTATATCTTCACTTATGTTCCAGTTTTCACCATCGGTACTTATAAATGAAGTGTTTCCATCAGTATGTACTCTACTAGTTAGTGATACTGGAACATTAATTCCTTTAATTACTGCTTTAAAGATGTCTCCTTTTTTAATTGGGATGTAATTAGTTAATTTAATAGTTGAAAAACCAGCATATGAACTTATTCCGCTTTGTGTGTGTTTCAATACATTATTTACATAAATACTAATTTCATATTTTTCACCGCTGCTGTTAAAATAGCTTCCAACTGCAGCTATTAAATCATTATCTGTTGCTTCAAATTGATTGGCATACCATACCTGGCTTGAATTGTAGTTTTTAAAATCCTTACTTCCTGTAAAATCTACCTGATAGTTTTTATTATATGGATTTGTATTATTTATAAATACAGCTATTGCCCTATAGTCAGTTACAAACATTGTATCATAATATGAAACATATAAATATCCATTATCTCCGAATTCATCTCCCCAGCTGTTTTTAAGGATAAATGCTCCATCTCCAGGAGGGGTTATTATGAAATTATCTTTGCTGTAGTTATCATCCCATCCAACAAGAAGAACTGCATGACTTGAACTTTCATTTCCAGTATAATATTGTGCTGAAGTTTTTGAATTATAATATGGTGCGTTTTGTTGAGAACGGTAAGTTACCCAAAGACCACCATATTTAAGTACTGCTTCTTTTAATTGGTTATTGTCAGTTGAATTTTTACGAGGTTCAATAAAAACAATATCCTGGAGGTGTATAGTTTCATTAGTGGAGATTAGTGGAGATATTTTTCCAAGTTCATCATAGGTGTCATATTCTTCTGGAATTGCTCCAAGCCAGCTTAATAAGTATCCGCAACACATATCCCAATCTCCACCTTCACTCGCATCATTAGTTCCATAAATTGAGTATTTTAACATTGTATTTTGAAAATTATTTTCTGAAAAATCATATTCAACTTCTGTTGCTTTAAGTAGAGCTGATTCTAAAGAACCATACATTCCAAAAGCCCAACATGAACCCATTTGTCCTTGATTTTTAACAGAGGTTACCCATCCAAAATCACATAAATTAAATTTTGAAGGGAGATTTTCAAGTATTATGCTGTTATTTACTAATGTTAAGGTCATTCCACTGTCGTCAGCAACTGTTGCATAAAACGTATTGTTTAGAGAGATTATATCTTCTGTAAAATTACACTTTGTAGCGGTGTAGTTTTTATCAAAAGCGGAATAAATTCCAGTAGTGTTAAATTGAGAATTGTTGGTAAAATAACTATTATTCATAAATAATGATGTGTCATAAGTGTATATTGCTCCACCATTGGATGTAGCAGAGTTATTTATAAAATTAGAATTAGTTATTGTAGCATTTGTCATATCTAAGTATAAGCTACCGCCATTTACTCCATTGTTATTTATTAAATTGGCATTGTTCATGTCTAAATTAACATATGATGTGTAAATAGCCCCACCATTATAAATTGCGGAGTTTTTTGTGAAATTAGAGTTTTTAATAGTTAAATTACCTTCAAGCTGAAGTATAGCCCCTCCAAATTCTGAATTTGATTGTGTAAATGTTGAATTTATAATAGTTGTTTTATTAACTCTATCAATAAATAAACTCCCTCCATTTTTAGCAGAAGTTATATTTCTAAATTCAGAGTTTGTAATTGTAATTTCATAAATTTTATCTTCACTTTTATCACCTTTAGCTCCAATTGCTCCTGCAGTTTTATTTGATGTCAAATTAACAAATTTGGATTTATTAATTGTAGCATTACAATACTTGGCATATATTGCAGTTGAATAATTCCCATTTAAATTAACAAAACTAGAATTGCATATTATTGCATTTGATTTTGAAAGATATATTGTACTCCAACCTACATTTGAGTCTTTAAACTCACAATTGCTTACTTCAATTTCTGAGTGAGATCCATAAATAGCTCCACCTTTAGAAGAGGTTGTATTTATAAAAGAGGAATCTCTAACAATTAAATTTCCATTAGTTGATAAACAGCTACTATATGATGTTGTTTTTATATTTATAAATGTTACATTATTTAAAGTAACATTAGAAGAACTAGAATATAATCCACCTCCGTTTTTTGCGAATCCATTGGCAAAAACAAGGTTATTTATTGTTAAATTACTCGAATTTATATTAAACATTCTTACTTGATTTGATCCATCAATTGTATGTCCGTTTCCATTTATTACAATATTTCTATTTACTATTGAAATTCCTGTTTTGTATTTAGAATCAGTAGCATTATTATATCTATAATCTTGAGTTATATTTAGCTGAGTAGTTGATTTGTTTATTTCATTTTGTAAATCTGTATATGTATTAGATTCACTTATTATGTCCAAATCCCTTGTTTGCATATCTGACATTGTATTATTTTCACTAGCTGAAACAGCAGTTATAGAACATATTAATACAATAAATACAAACAAAATATTTAGTTTAATTTTTTTTGACATTTTATCCCCTCTTTTTAGCATACGAGCCAAAATTTAAGTTATTTTTTAACAATATAAATATTATTTAATTATATGTTTAGTTTAATTAGTTTTTTAATTTTTCGATTTTTTCAAAACTTATTTTAACACAACCTTTATAAATAGAAAAAAACATAATTATTTCTAATATTCATGTTAACCTAAGGTTATTTTAACTATGGTTTTTGTTTTAATATGCGCAAATCATTTTAATTCAATTTTTGAATATTATATCCTAATTTAATAGTTATTATTATAATTATGAGGAGGATATCTTTGAGTAGAGGAAAAAGACCGAAGTGGATGATTGAAATAGCTATTGAACGTATGAATATTCTTTTTGAACGTGCTGAGATGGAATTCAAAAAGCACCCGGAAAGAAGTAATCGTTATGTTGTTTTAGCTAAAAAACTGTCTACTAAGTACAATACTAAAATCCCTGATAAATGGGCAAGAAGGTATTGTAAGAGGTGTAATAAGTTTCTCTACCCTGGTCACAACGCTACAGTCCGGCTAGTTAACCAAAATGTTAACATTTTATGTGGCGAATGTGGGCATGTTATGAAAATTCCTTATCATAAGGAGAAAAAGAGTAAAAGGAGAGCTAAATATGAGTCAATCAAAAAAAGAAATGATGAATAGAGCTCTTGGTGCTATGACAATGAATATTGGTAAAGCTGGTGTTAATGACAATGTTATTGAAGAAATCAAACGCCAACTTAAAGCTAATGAAATTGTCAAACTTAAATTTGCAAAAAATATCGCTAAAAATAAAGATGATTACGTAGAAGACATTACTAAAAAAACCAGGTCTAAACTTATTGACCTTAGAGGAAATGTCGCAATCATTTATAAGAAAAAGCCTTAAAAAACATTGCTTAAATTTAGAGTTACAGGCCCTATTTTTATTAGGTCTTAAATTTACAGTTGATTATGAGGACATTATTTAAAAATTAAATATTGGAGAATTAATATGACTACTGTATTTGATGTACCTGCAGATTTATTAATTAAAAAAGTCGCAGAAGAATTTAAAAACAATGATAAAATCAATTCCCCTGCATGGTCCAATTTTGTAAAAACCGGTGTTCACAAAGAAAGAAAACCTGAAGATGTCGATTGGTGGTATACCAGATGTGCATCTATCATCAGAAGAGTGTACATGGACGGACCTGTAGGAGTTATGAGCTTAAGAACTTTCTACGGTGGTAAAAAAGACCGTGGAGTAACTCCTGAAGTATTCAGAAAAGGTAGTGGAGCTATCGTAAGAAATGCACTACACCAATTAGAAGATGCAGGATATGTTGAAAAAGTTGTAGGTGGAAGAGTTGTTACTCCAGCAGGAAGATCATTCTTAGACAAAATTTCTGCTGAAATCATTAAGGATATTCCTAATCTTGCAAAATATTAATTAAATTATTTGGAGAGTTTGATATGAGTGATCTTGATGAAATTCGCCGTAAAAGAATGGCAGAATTAGAAGCCAGACAAGCTGCTGCACAAGGTCAAATGCAACAACAAGCACAACAACAAATGCAACAGCAAGAAGCACAAAGACAATTTGAGGAACAAAAGAAAGCTATCATAGCTCAAATTTTAACTACTGAAGCACGTGCTAGATTATCTAACCTTAAATTGACTAAACCTGAGCTTGTTAATCAAATTGAAATTCAATTAATCCAATCTGCTCAAGCTGGTAGTTTAAGAGGTAAAGTAACTGATGAACAGTTAAAAGTCCTTTTAAGACAAATAGCTAGTCAGAAAAGAGAAATTAAAATTACAAGGAAATAATATTAATGAAAGCTTGTGTATTATACAGTGGAGGAAAAGACAGTTCTTTTATGGCAGTTATGCTTAAAAGACTTGGCCTTGATGTAGAATTATGTACTGCCAATTTTGGTATTTATGATTCTTATATTCCAGCAAGCCTATCAGCTAAATCTCTTGGGTTTAATCATAGGGTTCTTGATTTAGATTTTGAACTTTTGGATAAAACCTGTGATATGATTATGAATGACGGATTTCCAAATGACGGAATAAAATTCATTCATGAAAATGTTGTTGAAGAGATTTCTGATGTGTATGATATTATAGCCGATGGAACTAGAAGGGATGACAGAACTCCTAAACTTAATATAAATCAAATTAAAAGTCTTGAAGATAGAAAAGGTGTTCAATATGTTAATTTAGATAGTTTTGGTCACAAAACAATTAAATTAATTACATCTAATTTATTTGAAATATCTCATGAAAAAAGCAATAAAGATAATAGCTCTGATTATGAGGTTGAAATAAGGACTTTAATTGATGAAAAAGGAGGAAATTCACTGGATATTTTCCCTGAGCATTATCAAACTCGTGTTACCGGGTATAAAAAATAATTATTATTATAAGGTGAGAAAATGAGTAGAAATAAACCATTAGCTAAAAAATTAAGAATGGCAAAAGCAAATAAACAAAACAGAAGAATTCCAATCTGGGCTTATGCTAAAACTAACCGTAAACTTAGATACAGACCTAAACCTAGACATTGGAGAAGAAACAGTCTTAAATTATAAGGGGGATTTTTCATGGAAAGAGTTTATACAATTCCACTTAGAAACGTAAAAAAAGTCAAAAGGACTATTAGAGCTCCTAGAGCTATCAGAGAAGTACAAAACTTCTTATTCAAACACATGAAAGCTGAAGAAGTAAAGCTTGATGAATCTATTAATCATGAGATTTGGGCTAGAGGTATTCAAAAAATACCTTCTAAAATTACTGTAAAAGCAGTTAAAGATGATGATGGCGTAGTAGAAGCTACTTTAGCAGAATAGCTATATTACTACTTCAATACTAAGTGAGGTAACAATATGTTAAAAAGAATAAACATTGTAGATAATCCTAATGTGGGAGTATTTATTTTAGCAACTGATGATTTAGCTATTGTTCCTTATAATCTTCTTGATGAGAGAATTAAGTTGATTGAAGAAACATTAGAAGTTGATGTTGTAAAATCTTCTATTTCCGGATGTAACCTTATTGGATCTTTAGCTGTAGCTAATTCAAATGGTATAGTTGTTTCCCCACATGTATTAGATAGAGAAGTTAAACAGTTTGAGGAATTAGGTTTAAATGTAGCTACAATTCCAGGAAATTACACAGCAGTAGGAAATATTGTTGCAGCTAATGATACTGGAGCTATTGTAAGCCCATTTTTATCTAATGATGCAATTAAAGTCATTGAAGATACTTTAGATGTTGATGTTGAATCAACTTCCATGGTTGGAAGTGATATTATTGGTTCATTAATTAATGTTACTAATAAAGGATTTTTAATGGATAAAAATGCAACTGAAACTGAAGTAGACTTTGCTCGTGATGTATTTGGTGTTGAAGGAGATATTGGTACTGTAGGAAGAGGTATTTCTTTAGTTGGAGCATGTTCTATTGCAAATTCAAAAGGAGCTATTGTGGCTAAAGAAAGTACTGGTCCTGAAATGGCTAGAGTTGAAGAAGCATTAGGCTTTTTAGATGATTTATAAATATATCCTGAGGAGTTAATATGATAACAAAAATTTACAGAGTTAAAGGTACTTTTGTAATGGGCGATTCATATCATAAATTTACTAAAGAATACAAAGCTACTAATGAAGCTGAGTTAGAAGAAAAAATTTATGAACGTTTTGGAAGTAAACATGGTTTAAACAGAAACCAAATTTCCATTAAAGATATTGCTGAAATCGCACCTGAAGATGTTATAGACCCAATTTTAAAAGAAATTTTATAAGGGTGTTAACATGGAAGATCAGCAAAAATTTAATCAATTACTTAATGAAATAAATGCATACAAACAACAAGGAGACTTAATTCAACAACAAATTGAATTAATTAGAGCTTCAATTGCTGAAGTTGATGCATTAACCAACACTTTAGATGATTTAGAAGGTAAGGAATCTGTTGAAGCTTTCGTACCTGTAGGTGCTGGTTCTTTCATTAAAGGGGAACTTAAAAACCCTGATGAAGTTATTGTAAGTATTGGTTCTGGAATAGCTGTTAAAAAAGATGTTGAAGGAGCAAGGCAAACTATTGCAAGACAGAAAAAAGATTTACAAGATAGTTTAGATAAAATGTTAGCTAATATGCAACAAGTATCTGATATTATCGGATCTTTATCTGCTCAAGCAGAACAATTAGCTGCTGTTGCTCAAGGAAACATGTCAGCTACAGGATTAAACTAAATAACTTCTTTTTTTATTTTTTAGATTTAAGAGTGGTTTCGAATAATTGTTTTTTGTTGATTTTAATAAAGAGTTCATTATAAATATATTGTGAGCCAATTTTAATTAAATAATCAACTATCTATTTATTTGCAATAGCATAACATAATTTTCATAGTTTTTATTTCAAATTTAATTTTATAATTCCTAGTTCTTATTAAATGAATAGCACAATAAAAGTTCATTTGAGAAATTATCATTAACTAAGATAAATTTTAAAATCATTTATATTAATTATTTTGATAATTAAAGAAATCTATTTCCTTTAAATTATAATATTAAAAATGAGCTAACATACATACCCTCATTTTAATTAAAAAAATGAATTAAAATTTTAATAGTTGAACAGTGTATATTAAAGATAATTTAATGATATTTTCATTTGCTTGAATGAAAAATAACGGCTCATTAATGTGAGCTAATACCTGGAATACCAATATGCATTTTTAATTTTATTTTTATAAATTAATTTTTTATCTAACAAATCAACTAAATCACGTTTAGCAGTAGCTAATGATATATCAAATAATTTTGAATAAGTTTTATGTGAAAATTTAATATTTTCAGCATACATTTTCTCTAATGCAGATATTTGGCGTTCATTTAAATTCAATCCATTGAAATTAACATGTTTATCTAAATGTTTTGGAAGTATTAATTTGCCATTAGGTCCTCTGAGTATAACTTTAAAATAATACTCATTAATGAATTCTGGCTCAGGTAAATTAAATTCATCCATTTTATGCCTCATTCTTGTTATTCCAGTTCCAACATGTTCCATGTATTTTGTTTTTTCAAATATGTTGCAAATATTCTTATTTCTATGTCTTGGAACAATATCAATACCTAAATTATTGACGGTTAATGGATAAAGTAACTTTCCTGGACTAACAATTTCAATTCGATCATCATAAATATAAAACGTTATACAACCTTCAGTTAAGGTATAATCTCTATGAGCAATAGCATTTATAAATGCTTCTCTTACAGCCTCAATAGGTATTCAGGTATTGGTATTCTCTCCCAACCTTTAACAGTTCCGCCTAAACGAGTATTTCTATCAAAAAAGTTCTCAAAATCTTTAATTAATTTGAAAAATGATTCATGTGAAAATAATTTATCGATAATATCTAAAGCTTCAATTCCATTAAATCTTACCATTTTAATTTCGTGTTCAATACCAAATTTACTAATATCTTTTGCAAAAAATAATGCTCCAGCTTTGTTTAAATGAAATGTTCCAGTATAATCTATTTTACCTGCGCCAATATATTCAAGTATTTTGTCCAATTCACGAACATCAAATAATTCTTTGATTTTAGAATCCTCCAAAACATTTTTGAATAAATCTATTGCTTCCATATCAATATCATCAAAAGATGAATTCATTAAAATCTCATTATCAAAATTTGTACTTTCTAATTTAGTATTGATAAACTCATTAAGAATATTTTTTACTTCGATTAATAATTCTTCTTTCGTTGCAAAGTTTTTATATTTATTTAATGGTTTGATTCTTTCAAGAAATGCTTGTGACTTTTCATCTCTATTTTCACATTCTTTAACGAAAAAATAATCATTATGTTTTTTTGAAATATATGCATTATATTCATATTCAGTAGCTGAAACATTGTCGTCATAAATATTTCCATAATGTTGTCCTATCAAACCTATGTATATATCTGATTCTTCAACAGCACTAATAAATACTTCAGGAGAAGGTAGTGATTTTGCATTATCCTCTTCAAAAACAAACAACTCCATTGTTTTATTAAAAAAAGAATCTTTTTTTAATTCATCATAAAGAAATTTTCTTTCTTCCGAGAATTCTGATTGATTACTGCTAATAAAAACTTTAACAACCATGTAAATAACTTTAATCACAATATAATATATAATTTGGCATTTATAGTACATCATAATGACAATTTTGGCAGTATCATATTATATTCAAAAATTTTTATTTTTAAATATTATAAGATACATATTATTTTCTAATTAAACCATAAGGTTGTGTAATATTTGTTTGAATCTTTGAAAAAGAAATTTTCACGTACTAGTGATAAATTAGAAGAAGAGCTTATTGAAGAAGCACAAGAAGAAAACAATCTTGAAGAAGAGTCTGGTAAAAAATTCTCCTTTTTTTCATTTGGTAAAAAAGATAAAGAGGAAGAAGAAGACTTGGAAAGTGATGTAGCTGAAATTCCTCAGGAGGTTGAAAGTTTAGCTGAAGAAGAACCTTCAGAAGAAGCTGAAAAACCTAAGAAATCCAGTTTTTGGAGTAGGAATAAGGATGATTCTGAAGAGAAAGGACCTTCAGAAGAAGCCGAAAAACCTAAGAAATCCGGTTTCTGGAGTAGGAATAAGGATGATTCTGATGAGGAAGAGCCTTCAGAGGAAGCTGATGAACCTAAGAAATCCAGTTTTTGGAGTAGGAATAAAGATGATTCTGAAGAGGAAGGACCTTCAGAAGAAGAACCTAAAAAATCCGGTTTCTGGAGTAGAAGTAAGGATGATTCTGAAGAGGAAGAGTCTTCAGAAGAAGTCGAAAAGCCTAAAAAATCTCATTTCTGGAGTAGAAATAAAGAGGAAACCCCTTCCGAAAAAGATGATGAATCTGGGAAAGAAGAGGAAAAATCTAGCTTCTGGAGCAGAAACAAAGATAAAAAATCAGAAGATGAAGACGAAGAACCTAGTGGAATGTTTTCATTTATTACAGCTAAAACTATTTCAGAAAAACATCTTGAAGATATTTTATGGGAACTTGAAATGGGTCTTTTAGAAGGAGATGTAGCTATGGAAGTAGCTAGTGCAGTGGTAGATTCTGTTAAAGAAGATTTAGTTGGCCGTAAAATCAAAAGAAGTAATGATATCACTGAATATACTTACAATGCACTTAGAAATGCAGTAGGTGAAATTATTGATGTTCCTGGTAAATCCATGACTGAAATGATTGAAGCTAAAAAGGCTGAAGGTGAACCTCTTGTTGTGATGTTTGTAGGTATTAATGGTACTGGTAAAACAACTACTATTGGTAAACTAGCTAATTATTATCTTAAAAAAGGTTATACTCCTGTAATAGCTGCTGCAGATACTTTCAGAGCTGGAGCTATTGAACAGGTTAATTATCATGCAGATAATGTTGGAGTTAAACTTATTAAACACCAAAAAGGTTCTGATCCAGCAGCTGTTGCATTTGATGCTGTTGAACATGCAAAAGCTCAGGGTAAAGAGTTAGTTTTAATTGATACTGCAGGTAGGATGCAAACTAACACAAATCTTATGGATGAGATGAAAAAAATTAAAAGGGTTGCAAAACCTGATTTGGTTGTCTTTGTAGGAGATGCCTTAACTGGTAATGATGCAACAGAGCAGGCTTCTAAGTTTAATGATGCTATTGATGTTGATGGTGTTATTTTAACTAAAGCAGATGCAGACAGTAAAGGTGGAGCATCACTTTCTATTGGTTATGTAATTAAAAAACCTATTTTATTTTTAGGAATGGGTCAGGGATATGATGATATTAAGGAATATGATGCTGACTGGATGTTGAATCAATTATTCTCTGAAGAGGTAGTTGAGGATGAAATTTAGAAAACTACCTTTAATTTTAATAGTTATTTTAGTAGTATTGGCACTGGTAGCTATTGTAGCTACTTTTACTGGTGGTAATTCAATAATTGAAGAACCTAAAGGCGATGCATCTGTTGTTGTATGTGGTGATGTAATGTTTGCACGTAAAATGCCGGGAGTTTTAAGTTCAGGTGAAAGCCCATTCAGATATGTGGATAATGTAACCGGCAGTGCGGATTTACTTTTATTCAACTTTGAAAATGCAGCAACTAGCTCAGGTAATGCTGTTAAAGGAGATGTTCCTCTTAAATGTGATCCGTCTTATGTTCCACTAGCTAAAGCTAATAATAACACGGTTGCAGTATTGGCTAATAATCATTTATTTGATTATGGTGTCAGTGGTATGGAAGATACTCTTGAAAACTTAGATGGTGCTGGAGTTATACATGCTGGTGCTGGAGATAATCAGTCTCAGGCTAATGCTCCTGTTAGCAGTAATTTAAATGGCAGAAATGTTACTATACTCAATTACATGGATTCAAACAACTTTAAAGAATATAGTAATGAGGTAATGCCACAGGCTAATGGTTCTGATGCAGGTTATTCAGCTTATAATTCTGATTTAGCTAAAAAACAAATTCAAGAGGCTAAAGCAAATGGTTCAGATACTGTAATTGTTTATTTCCACTTTGGAAATGAGTATTCACACTCTCCAAATGAAGACCAAAAGAAAATGGCTCATGAGGTAATCGATGATGGTGCAGATGTTGTTTTAGGGTCACATCCTCATGTAACACAGGGAATTGAAGTCTATAACGGAAAACCTATCTTTTATAGTTTAGGAAACTTCATATTTGACCAGTCAAATACTGCAACACACAGTGCATATATGGTTAAAATAGACTTTGTTAATGATACAGGAGAATGCACAGTATATCCGATTATTATTTCAGGATATCTGCCTCACTTTATGGATTCTAGTGATGGTACTAGCTTACTTAATTCATTATCTCCACAATGTGATGATTTGGAAATTACTTCCGAAGGTACAGGTAAGTTAAAATTCAATTTAACTAGTGATTCTAATGACTAATGCAAATAGTAATCAATGGAATTCTTCACTGGCATTTTTAATGTCAATGATAGGTGCTGCTGTTGGATTAGGTAATATATGGCGTTTTAGCTATGTATTATATTCCAATGGTGGAGGATCCTTTTTTATTCCTTATTTTGTAGCTATAGGATTGTTAGGAATTCCATTTTTAATTTTAGAATATGGATTAGGTTTTAAATTTAGAAAATCCTTTTCTAATTTATTACATAAAATAAAACCTAAATATGAAATAATTGGGTGGGTTTTAGGCCTTCTAACCTTTGGTATAGTAACATATTACATGGTTATCCTAGCTTGGGATATGGTTTATTTAGGAGTAAGTCCATTTTTAGGTTGGGGCGCTGACCCTTCAGGTTTCTTTTTAAATTATGTTGGTGGTGACTCTACAATAGCTAATTGGGGTCGTTTAATAATTCCAACAGTAATAGGTTTAATTATAGTCTATGTAATGATTTGGTTAATTTCCAGAAGAGATTTAAACTCAGGGATAGGAAAAGTATCTACAGTACTAATTCCTCTGTTGTTTATTATAATGGCAGCTATTGTTGTGTTTTCATTAACATTACCTGGCCATAATTTAGGAATTAAAACTTTATTAACTCCTAACTGGTCAATGTTGCTGGATGTAAATATTTGGCTTGCTGCATTTTCACAAATAATCTTTTCTTTAAGTTTGGGAATGGCTATTGCACTTACATATGCCAGCTATTTGCCTAATAATGCAAAATTAATTGACAATGTTTTAATTGTAGTTAGTTCAAACTCAGGATTTGAAATATTTACTGCATTTGGAGTATTTTCAATTTTAGGATTTATGTCAGTAACTTCAGGTGTTCCAATTGAAAGCTTAATTACTCAGGGTACAGGACTTGTATTTATTGTATTTCCAACAATTTTTAACACAATGGGTATTGTTGGCCGTATAATAGGTCCGTTCTTTTTTTTAGCTATTTTATTTGCAGGAATAACCTCAGCACTTGGATTTTTAGAACCTTTACTAAATTCACTTTGTGATAAATTTGGATTTAGCCGTAAAAAATCAGCCGGTATATTGTGTGTAATTGGTTTTGTTATTTCAATGTTTTTCACATGCGGAATCAGCAGCTATCTGGTTGAAATTGTAGATGGATTTTTAAACCAATTTGGAATATTGTTTTTAATTGCATTACAGTGCATTATATTTGGATGGGTTTTAGGAATTGATGATTTAATTGAAGTTGTAAACAAGAATTCTATAATACATGTTGGAAAATTATGGATAACTGTTATTAAATATATATTGCCATGTGTAATTTTCATAGTTTGGACAGTTGGAATAATTGATTTATTTAAAACAGGAGGATTTTTAGAATTAGCTATTGATATTTTAATCACAGTTTGTGTTTTAATAGCTGGTGTGGCTTTAACAAAATCCGAAGAATATAAATAAAGGTTAAAAGAAATATTTAAGCTGTAATATGATTTAATTACAAGTCATATTCTAAATAATATCAACAAAAAAAATTTATTTTTTTTTGATTCGTTTAAAACCTTCTCAAAGTGTTTTAATGGGTTTAATTACTCATTAAGACACAAATTAGGCTCTGTCCTATTTGGTACTGATGATTAGTTTGTATTGATTGTTGCACATCGT
>CAVDAS010000017.1:0-22614 GCA_963606955.1 Bacteroidaceae bacterium | reverse complement strand
TCTTAATATTATGCATTCATGTGTTTATAGTGGTGCTTATGGTCTTGCAAATCTTAATATTTCTAACTTTGATGTTGCATTGTGTTATATTGTAGCAATTGTGGTGTCAATTGTATTTGCTTTAATATTGAGAGTGCCATTATTACCAAGTAAACCATATATGTATTCTTTTGATGTAAGTGCGTTATATCCCACTCCAATAATAGCTATGGGTATTCTTTCACTTTTCTTTGTTTTAGGTTATACATTTATCTACAATGGTTTAGTGTTATCTTTGGTAATTGGTGTGTTAAGCGCAATATTTGTGAAATATTTATTTTATGAAGTATTTCCAAAACCTTTACAAGATGATGGTGAGGAGGCCAGTTAATGAATGAGATAATTGGTATTATAGTAGCATCTGTTATCTGTTGGTTAAACTTCGTTATTATTGATACTTATTTCGGACTTCCACAACAACCTGGAGTTAAAGGGGTTCAAACTGTTGGGGATTCAATTGAAAAAAGAAATGGTGATATTGCCGGTGGATTTTTCCAAGGGAATATTTTGTGTTCTCCAGATGCTTCTGCTGGTACATTAATAGCATCTATTGGATATATGATTTTAGGAATTCCTGGAGGCATATTAGCTGCTTTCTTTGTGTTTATAGGAAATAGATTGTGTGCAGATCCCGGTTATGCAGGAACTTTAGGTTCTTTAACTATGACTGTTATATTATTTGTATGTTCATTTGTAGGTTTAACTCCTGAAATGTTTATATGTGGTATTTGTATAGCTATTTTAACTATTCAAGGAATTGATCAAGTTAGAGCTTCTATTCTTCTTGGTAAAATAGCTAAAAAATTCAATAGGCATGCTAAAGAGTGATTATATGTATGTTGAAATAATAATTGGAATAATATTAATATATGTAGTATTAAGAGCTTTAATAACTGAAGATAAAGTTTCAAAATTACTTTATATAAATGTTATTGGTTTTGGTGTCCCTGCATTAATAGCTTTGGTAATTCATACGCCATTTGCATTAGTAGTGGCTGCTGCATTTTTCATATGTTCTACAATCAGTGCTAACGCTATTGCAACAAGTTTGGATAAGTTAGATGATGAAATAATTCTTGACTGAGGAGTAAAAATGGAATTTGTTGTATCAATTATTGCAATAGCATTAATGTTTATTGGAGCATTTGGAGTAATATTCTTAAAAAAACCATTAGACAAGGTAATTATGTTTTCCATAATGGATGCAGGTTTTTTACTTGTTGTTGTGTTATTTAAATATCTGGATGTTGCAATGTTTGTTGCATTATCTGATCCATTATGTACTTTAATTTTTATCATGGCTATTGTTAAAATTAAAGAAATTAGGCAAAGAAAACTTAGAAGTGGTGAGTTACATGATTGATGTTAATTTGTTCTTTTATGTTGGTATTTTTCTAGCTATTGTAGGTAGTCTAGCTACTGCTTGGGGTCCAGGTGTAAAAGACCCTATTATAAGAACATTCAATACTGAAGTAGCTTCTATTGGTGTTTGTTTAGTATTGTTAACTTATAATCATGTTTTAGCTTTATTAACATTACTTGCAACAACTGTTGTTATTACTTTTGTTTTATTTAGAGCAATTATTCGTTTAGAAGAAATGGGGGCAGATGTATGAGGATAGGAGCTTTATGGAATAAATTAGCTAATCCAAAAAATGTTCCAAGGCTTTTTGCTTTTTCATTAGGAATAATCCTCTTAATAGGATTTATTGTTCCAATGGATTTAAATCCTGATCAAATATATCCTAGACCTGAACCTCAAGAACAAATCGATGCAGGATTAGCTGTAGCACCATATGATAGAGGTGGTGAAGTTTTAAAAACTCCTGGTATAGTTATGGCTCAATTCCCTCAAAATGCTGAGAAAATTGGTATGATTACATCATATATGTCACCAGTGGCTCTATGGGTTTCCCAGACTTCACCATATTTCGGTACATCTATTTATTCATCTCCTGGTGGATTAATTGATGAGATATTGTATTACACTCGTGGTTTTGATACTATATTAGAGTCTTCTATCTTAATGATGTCTTTTATTATAGCTTCATGGTTATCTATTAATTATACAATGGATAGGAAAAACGATGAAAAAGAAATAAAAGAGGGTGTTAAAAAAGCAATTGGTGATTCAGTAAAAGTAGCTAATGAAGTTAAAATAAATGATGCTAAATCTAGAGCTAAACAATTGAGGAGGGATAATTAATGGTTTTTATACCTGAATTTGTTCCTCAAGTATTTGTTTCAATGTATTTACCTGCAATCTATGCAGGGTTAATTATTGGTTTTATAGGATCAATAGCTATTGCTATGAAAAAAGAGGAAATTCATATACTTATTCTTACAGATTTAATTGGTCTTGCAATGATATTTGTTGTTTCTGCTGTAGGAACCGATTTAGCAGAATCTTTAATTTTACCTGGTTTGGTAGTTGAATTAGCTGAAATATTAGCTATTTCTGAGATTTTGCTTGCAAGAGAAATGCGCATTATAGAACAAGACCCTAAAAGAAACTTACCTAAAGGCACTTCTTTATTCCCAGTTCCATTTAATTTAGATTTGGAAATTATGACTACAGCACCTAATTTCATAGCTTTAGTTTTAATAGCTTACGGTATTTTCTTAACTGGATTTACTGGTGGTGCAGTAGCTGGTGGGGGAATTTTATTATATGCAATATCTAAAAAAGCAAGAGGATTACCTGTTTTCACTTTAGAAGGACTTGGTGGAGTTTCAGGAATTGCTTGGTGTTTATGGATTATTGGATTTGCATTATTCTTTATAATGCCTGATTTATGGTTATTAAGTTTATTCTTAGCAGCTTGTGGATTGTTATTAAAAGTAGCTTCAAAAGTTGGTTTAATTGGAGTGCTTATGAGAGAAGATATGGATAAGGAGTAAGTAAATATGGATTTTAGTACACTTGGTGGAAATTTATTAGGTACAATTCCTTTTGGTGATATTGTATTGTACTTTACACCTCTTAATTTGTTTTTATTTGCTGTAATGTTAGGGTTTACCTTATTGATAGCTATAAGTAAAACAGAAACTCAAGTTGAAGCTTCAGCAATGAAACTTGGCAATACAAATGTGAAAGTAGGACCAAAAGAGTTTAAACAAAGAAGATTTTTATCTATAATCTGTGGTATAGCATGTGCTGGTGCAATGATTACTGGAGATTTATTTAATTTCACTTTGTTTATGGCATTAATTGGTATTGTTAATATTGGAATTGTTTCTGCTGTAAGGCAAGTTAGTGTTTTAAATTCTGCTTTTAATTATGGTTTAATAGCTATGATGTGTAGTTTACCATTATTTGGTGGAGCAGCTATTGTTCTTGCTTCAACTGGAACATTAAGTTTATTTGTGTTAAATCAAATGCATGCAACCCCAATGATGATATTTGGTGTTTTATTGATGTTGCTTGGAATTTTGGGAGAATGTGGTGTTGCACCATTCTTTGCAAGTAAAGCAGAAATGTTTAGAACTCCTGGTTCTCCATTTTTAGTTATTATTCACTTAAGTTCCTTATTTATTATTATTAGAGCAGTGGAGATTTTATTATTAGTTTTATGGTAGTGGGAGTATGGATATTCAAAAAATTGTAAGTATTATATTATTGGTGGTCACTACATTAGCTATTATTTATGCTTTAATAATTGATTTAGCTGATTGGATTGTATATATAATAGCTATTTTGGGAATTCCTTTATGGGTTTTAAGTGTAGGTTTATTAACAATGGCTAAACCAAGAAAAGATGATAAAGAAGAGAGGATAAAAGAACCATTTACAGGATATTAGTGGTATTATGAATTTGATGGCGGATATTTTAATTAATGTAATCATTGCATTCCTTGCAGGTAGTTTACTTTTAGGTTTGCACAGGAAGGTTATAGCTCGTGTTCAACTTAGACCTGGCCCTCCAATTATTCAACATTTGTTACATTCTTTAAAGTTCTTTTTTAAAGAATCTTCATTTCCAAAAACAGCAGCTATGCCATTTTATGTTGGTATTGTAGTTATTTTAGCTATAGTTTGGGTTGTTGGTGTTATTGTAGGTCCTGTATGTCATAATTCATTACTTATCCTGTTTGGTGTTTATGCAGTTTATAAGATTGTAGAACACAATTCTGGATCAAGTTCAGGTTCTCCTTATGGAAAAATGAGTTGTGTAAGGGCAGTTTTATCTGCAGCTACTGAACTTCCATTATTTGCAGCTATTGTTCTTGTTTATTTAAAAACAGGTTCTATGAATATTGGAAAAATCATCGCATATCAGGGGGCTCATGGTCCTTTGGTATTATCTATTCCATTAGCTGCATTGATGTTCTTTATGTTGATTATATCTAAATCTCCTTATTCTCCATTTGGAATTACAAAAGGAAAGGATTTAGTTTCAGGATTTGAAACTGAACATTTTGGATTCTTAAAAGGATTTATAATGTTTTCAGAGTCTATTTCATGGTACGTAATGCTTTGGCTATTTTTAACAATATTCTTCGGACCTTTGTCTGCAGTTTATTATGCTTTAGGAATGATAATTATAACATTCATAACTGGATTTATTAATGCTATAACTCCTATGTTAAATCCAAATCATTCTGTTATGACTCAAATAACAATAGGTGCAATTTGTTTTGTTGGAACACTTTTAATGATATTTGTATGAGGTTGAAATAATGAATGATGAAGCTACAATATATTTAACTTCTTTAGTAGGATTTGGTGCAATAGTTCTTACTTTAATAACAGCTCTTTTCCATACAACATTGATTGGGTATATGTGTATTTTAGCAGTAATATGTACTGCTTTAATTCTTTTAACTCTTAAAGGACACTTTGCTCATCATATTGAGAATTTAGAAAAATTAGCATTTGTTATAACTTTTATAATTATTATATGTCTATTTATAATAAGATTTAGACCAATTTAGGGAGATAGTATGTTAGAATTTTTAATTTATTTACTTGCATTTGTTATAGGTTCAATAATTGGGCTGTTATACAGTTATAAAAAACATGGAGAACCTTTTATTATTAAAGGGTTAAGTATTGTTGGCTGTGTAATTTCAGTTATTGGTTGGATGTTAGCAATTAACTGCCAATTTTCTCAAGTGTTAATAGCTATTGGTCTTCTTTTAGCTGGTTTTGTAATGGGTGAGCGACCAGGATATGGTAGAGCAGAAACAGTAATTGGAATTGCTGTTGCAGTTATTGTTTATTTAATTATGCATTTAATCTAATGTTGTGATTGTATGGATGATGAAGCTAGATTAAAATTAATGAAAGAACGTGTGATTAGAAGTTTTGGGTGGCAAAAGGATATTATAATTCCTTTTTCAAAAGAATTTGGCTGTACGCCTGAAGAGTTGGAATATATATTTATGAATTTGATGGATATGTCTTCGCTAGAGGCATTACATGGAACACTGGAAGTTGCTAATCATGAATGTTTACTTGAAAGATTAGATGCTGATTTAAGATTACCGTGGTATGTAGGTGTTTTAGAGTTATTATCTGTAAAACAAGGGGAAGAACTTAAAAATAAAGTAGCTAATGAGATTGAATGTGGAAAATCTTATGATGATGCTTTAAATGAAGGTAGAAAGGATTTATTTAATTTATTAAAGAATATAAATATTAATTAATAATAAATTTCATAGATATAATCAATTAAATAATTACGAGAGGATTATAGATGTTAAATGCTATTAAGGATGTTGTGAGGAAAAGCTCAATTCATGTTTGTATTGTAAATTGTGGAGGGTGTAATGGCTGTGATGTTGAGTTAGTCGCATTAACTTCTCCAAGATATGATTTAGAGCAATATGGTATTTATGTTCACAACAATCCTCGTGAAGCTGATGTTTTGTTATTAACTGGTGCTGTTACTGAACAGTGGGTTGATAATTTAAAAAGAGTTTATGATAAAGCTCCTGAACCAAAAATTGTAGTGGCTGTTGGAAATTGTCCGCAATCAGGTGATGTATTTAATCAAGAAGGTGGTCGTGTTAATGCTCCAGCTTCTGATTTTATACCTGTTGATGTAGAAATACCTGGTTGTCCGCCTAGACCTAGCGAAATTTTAGAAGCTATTTTAGCTGTCGGTCCACAAGCTATTGCTAATCGTGGGAGGGAAAAGAAATGATATTGCCTATTGGTCCAATTCATCCATATTTAAAGGAACCATTAAGGCTTAAACTCCAAACTGATGGGGAAAGAGTAGTTAAAGCTGAAATTGAATATGGTTATGTTCATAGAGGAATTGAAAAAATAATGGAAGGTAAAACCTGGCAGAAAGGTATTTTTCTAGCTGAAAGAATTTGTGGAATATGCTCTTATGAACATACTCAAACTTTTGCAGAAACAATTGAGCAAATTTCAGGAGTTTATGCACCTCCTAGAGCTCAATTTTTAAGAGTTATTACAAATGAGCTAGACAGAATTCAAAGTCATTTACTTGGTAATTCTACATTTTTTAAATCAATTGACCATGAAACTTTATATATGCAGTCTTTAGACATAAGGGAATATGTAATGGACTCAATTGAATTGTTAACTGGAAATAGGGTTAATATGGGATGGAATGTTGTTGGTGGTGTTAAAATGGATGCTGATGAACGCCATTTCAAACCAATCCTTGAAAATCTAGATATTATTGAAGAAAGGCTTCCAAGATTAAGGGAAATTTATGCTGAAGGTTCAGCTATTGGAATGCGTTCTCGTAATGTTGGTGTGATGACTAAAAAAGAAGCTATTAAAGGCCATGCTGTAGGGCCTATTGGAAGGGCTTCTGGAATAAAACATGATTTGAGAGAAGATCATTACACTTACAAGGATTATTTTGATTTTAAAACTATTTGGAGAAAAGAAGGGGATAATTATGCAAGAACTCTAAATAGGATTGATGAAATACCTGAATGTATTAGATTAATTAGACAAGCTATTGAAAATATGCCTGATGGAAAAATCCGTACTCCTGTTGAAATTAAATCTGGTTATGGTGTGTGGAAAAATGAAGCTCCTCGTGGTGAAGTAAGTTATATGCTTGAAACTAATGGTAATTTAATCAAACATATTTCTATTAGAACTCCAAGTATTGCAAACATTGATTCTTGTGCAAAATACATGCTTAAAGATGTTGCTTCTGTTGCAGATGCAGTATCTACTTATGCATCAAGTGATCCTTGTGTTGCATGTGCAGAAAGAGTTTCTATTACTGATAATGCAGGTAAAACGACTATTAAAGATATTTTTGAGGTAAGATAAAATGTCTTCTTTAATGTGGTATATTTATGATTTTGCAAGAAAAGCATGGGCAGAAGGGTTTGCTAATGCTAGAACTAGTTCTGAAATTGTAGAAAAACCATCTAGATTTAGGGATTTTCCGGATGTAATTAAAGAATATTGTATTGGTTGTGGTGCTTGTATAGCTTCATGCCCTTCTCCAAATGCAATTAAATTAATTCGTGATGAGGATGATGAAACAACAGAAGGTATTACTTATCCTGTAATAAATAAATCTGCATGTATTCGTTGTGGTTTTTGTGCTGAGGTGTGCCCAACAGAGCCTAAAACTTTAGAATGTGGGGAAAACCATTTATTACAAGGGGAATTTAACATTATTCCTTCTAAAAGACAATTTATAATTGATGATTATCTTTGTATACGTTGTAAAAAATGTATGAAACAATGTCCTGTTGATGCAATTTATGTTGATGATGATGGTAAAGTTGTTGTAAATCAGCTTAAATGTATTTCCTGTGGAGAATGTCTTGAAGTTTGTCCAGTTAATGGGTCTATGAAGGGTGTTTTTGTTGATAATTTACAAGACCAAAAAGAATTAATAGCTAATGTTGTTTATTTCCTTGAAAATTATATTAATGATAAAACAGATGATTTAAGATCTTTAGAAAAAGACAGTTTATTACAATATAAAATTCCACTTTCCAGTATTTGGGATAAAGCATTAGAAATTATACCTGATGAAGAAATAGCTTTAGAAATATTAGCTAATACTATAAATAGGCTTAAAATCAGGATTATTGATTGGGATGGTGATCTTTGTAAAAAATGTCAAATGTGTATCCCAGATTGTCCTACTAAAGCAATTTCCTTTGATGAGGAAAATGATGTTGTTGTAAGAGATGAAAGTAAGTGTTTGCGCTGTAGTATTTGTTATCAGTCCTGTCCATTTTCAGTAATTAAATATTTCATATCTAAGTTTTCTTTAGATGATGAAAATGGTGAAAAGATAATTAATGTTGCAGTTAAAGCTTCAAATTTAAATGAAGATATAGTTATGGGTTGAGTGTTATGATTGATAGTTATACTAAAACTCCAAGACCTTTGAGGGATGTTGAGGTTGAATCTTCAATTGATCAAACTAAATGTGCTAAATGTGTAGATAAGCCATGTCTTGAGTCTTGTCCAATTGAAGCAATATATATGGATTCTATTGATGGGTTTGTTAAAATAAAAAGTACTTGTTTTGGTTGTGTTTTATGCCGTAATGCTTGTCCTTATGATGCAATACATCTTGAAGTAGATATTGCAGACCCAATTAAAGAAAATGTTCCAAATATTAACACTAAATTATGTAAATCTTGTGGTGCATGTGTTCAGGCATGTAAAACTGGTTCAATTAAGATTCATTCAACTGACAAAGGAGAAGCTTATAGTGTAATAGACCCTGATACCTGTGTTGGTTGCGGATATTGTTTTAGAGTTTGTCCAACAGATGCAATTAAGTATGGTCAACTTCTTCCAAAAACAGTTAAGGGTGGAAAAGTTATTATTGTTAACCAAGATGTTTGTATCGGTTGTATGACTTGTACTAGGGTTTGTCCTGCTACTGGTGCAATTAATGTTTCTAGAACTAACAAATTACCATATATTAATCCAGGATATTGTGCTAGATGTGAGGAATGTATGCATTCATGTCCGTCAACAGCTATTAAATATTCTTCACGTAAAAAAGCTTTCAAATTATATAGTGAAATTAAATCTTATGATATGGTTTCTGAAATTGTAGATAGGGATATGAAAAGATTATCTCTTGATTTAATTGGATTAAATAAATTCCTTCAAAATATAGCTAAAAATTTATCTTTAGAATTTGATGATGCTACTTATGAAGATTATATTCAGTATAAAGTTAATGATTTGATGAGCAGGGATTTAAATTTAATTTTAGGTGAAACTATATCTATTAAAAAATTTGCTAAGCTATTTGATTCATATTTAATCAATAGAAATATTGAAGTATTTGGAAATAAATGTATTGCATGCGGTGAATGTTTAGTTGATTGTCCAACAAATGCGATATCTCTTGAAGCTCCAAATCCTATTGTTATAGATAAAAATAAATGTGTTTATTGTGGTAAATGTATTGAAAAATGTCAATTTGGAGCAATTAGAGCATATGATGATTATTTCCACAGTAAAGGTTTAGATTTATTCTTCTCTAGATCTGATTTAAAAGGTCAAAGAGAAGCTGATTTAGTATTAACTAGTGAAAAATGTCAAGGTTGTGGAATTTGTGCTAAAAATTGTCCTACTGGTGCATTAATCCTTGATGGGGATAAAGTTACTTTTAATGATGAAAAATGTATTTACTGTAGGGAATGTGAGGCAATTTGTCCGGTAACTGCTATAAAATTAGGTAATTTTAGGTGATTATGTGTTTGAAAAATCATTTATTACAGACTGTGAAGGACCATTAACTTTAAATGATAATGCTTTTGAGCTATGTGCGCATTTTATTGATAATGGTGATGATTTATTTAAAATTCTCAGTTTATATGATGATTATCTTGTAGATGAAGTTAAAAAAGAGGATTATAAAGCAGGTAATACATTAAAATTAATTTTACCATTTTTTGTTGTTGAAAATCTTAAAAATGAGGATTTAGTTAATTTTTCACAAGAGCATATTTATGTAGTTAATGATTCAAAATTCCTATTAAAATATCTTCAAAACGCTATGAATACATACATAGTTAGTACTAGCTATGGTCAATATATCAAAGCAGTATCTAATTTTATGGAATTCCCATTTAAAAATACATATTTTACTGATGTTAATATGGATGAGTTAAATCTCAATGATGAAGAAATACTTAAAATTATTAATTTTAAAAAGCAAATATTAGAAAATCCTAAAAATTATGAATTATTTGATGATATTTTCTTTAATGAGATTCCAAAAATGAATATTTATGAAAATATTAAAAATATTGATGTTATTGGTGGTGAAGGTAAAAAATTAGCTATTGATGATATAATAGCTAGTGATAATATTGATATTAATGAAATTTTATACATTGGAGACAGTATTACTGATGTTGAGCCATTAAGATTTGCTCGCAAGAATAATGGAATTAGCATATCTTTTAATGGTAATGATTATCCGTTAAGAGAAGCTCAAATAGCTATTGTATCTCCAAGTGCAATTACAACAGCAGTAATAGCTAATATTTATGCTAAAAATGATAAAAATACAGTTTTAAATTTTATTTATGATTATAATAATTCAGATGATGTTAAAAAATTATTTGAAGATTATAAAATTGATTCACAAATTATTAAAGAATTTTTTAGAATATTTAAAAATATTAACTATCCACTTATTAAAATAGTTAGTCAAGAGAATTTTGATGATATTTTAGAAAAAAGTGTTGAAATGAGAAATCGTCTTCGTGGCCAGGATATTGGTGGATTAGGTTAAATGATTAAGAAGGTAATATAATGAGTTATGAAAAAGTAGAAAATACATTTTTTGAGGCTTTTGAAGGTCAGTATGTAAGAGTTTTAATAACTGGACCTACTAAAGAATTAGTCGAAAGAGCAGCTTATGATTCAACATCTACTCCAAGTGCAGTAATCGGGAGAGTTGAAGGTGGTGTTGAAGGATTTGTACCTAAAACTGAAACTCCTGACGGCAGATATGGTGCTGTAGTACAATATTGGCTTGGAGGGGATAATGTAGAAAAATTCGCATTTGAGTTATCCTATAGAATTAGGCAAGATATTTTAGTTAAACCATTTATGAAGGTTTTTGATTATCCTGATGAGAAAAGCGATGAATATATTGAAATGATGGATGTTGTTGGACATTGTGGTGATGGCCATGAATGGATTATAGAAGGATATGGTCGTAAATTAATTAATGTTCCAATAGCTGTACCTGATTTCCAAATTGAAGAAAAATTATCCTTAAATAAAGGTACTATGGGAGGTAACTTCTGGTATTTATGTGAAACTCCGGAAGCGGTTTTAGAAGGTGGAAAAAGAGCACTTGATGCAATACAAGCAGTAAATGGGGCTATTGCACCGTTTGATGTATGTTCTGCAGCTTCAAAACCAGAAACTAATTATCCTGAAATTGGGCCTACAACTAATCATGTTTATTGTCCTTCTTTAAAAGAGCGTTTAGGTGATGAATCTAAAGTTCCAGATGGAGTTAATTATATTCCAGAAATTGTAATTAATGCAACAAGTGAAGAATCAATGAATGAAGCTATAAAAGCAGGAATTGATGCTGCTTTAGAAGTAGAAGGTGTAATTAGTATATCTGCAGGTAATTATGATGGAAAACTTGGAGATAAAAATATTAATTTATTAGACATTCTAAAATAAGGTTTTAAAATGGAATTTTTAGATAGTGACATTAATGTTGATGTAATAGGCTTCGGAGCTTTAAATGTAGATAAATTACATACAGTAGAAAATATTGCATGTAAAGATGAAGAAAGCTTTATTAAATCTCAAAAAGACACACCTGGAGGATCAGCAGCTAATACTATAATAGGATTAGCTAGATTGGGTTGTCCAACATCTATAATTGGTAAAATAGCTGAAGATGATGATGGGGATTTAATAGAATTAAACTTAGCTATGAACGAAGTCTACACTAATAATTTAATTTATGCAGATAAAGGTAATACTGGTAAGGTATTAGGTTTTGTTGATGAAAAAGGTGAACGCTGTCTTTATGTTGACCCTGGAGTTAATGATGAGATAGTCTTAAATGAAATTAATTTATTAAATTTAAGCAAATGTAAGATAATGCATTATACTTCATTTGTTGGTGATTCCTTTAAAACTCAAATTGAATTGTTAGATAAACTTAATGATAATACTTTATTAAGTTTTGATCCGGGAATGTTATATGTTCAAAAAGGATTAGAAGAGTTAAAACCAATTTTAGATAAAACAGATATTCTGTTAATTAATGAAAATGAATTAAGATTATTATGTGAAGATTACTACAAAGCTATTGATTGTGTTGATGAGTTATCTATAAAAGAAATAGCTATTCATCTTTTAGATGAAGGTATGGAAACAGTTGTTGTTAAAAAAGGTTCAGAAGGTGTTTTTGCAATCACTAATGATGAAGAATGTGATGTTGGAACATATGAATGTAGTGTTGTTGACACAACTGGTGCAGGAGATAGTTTTAATAGCGGATTTTTATATGGTAAATTACATGGTTATTCTCTTGAGAAATCTTGTAAAATTGGAAACTGGGTAGCTAGTAAGGCTATTGAAGGTTTTGGAATGGAAAAATTCCCTAATTTAAACGATTTGCTTGAATTTATAAATTAAATAATCTTTATTAATAATTAATAACAAAATTAAATTTAAATAAAAAAATACTTGGTTGGTAATAGTATGAATGTATCTTTTGATAAGCAGATAAAGAGTTTAGAGCGTGAAATTCTCTTAAAATCTGTGGAAATACATGATAGTGATGATGATTTTCAATTTGAATTAAATAATTTCTTTTCTCAAGAAGAAATCATTGCTATTGCACCCCGTTGTGTAAGATGTAATATGTGTGTTGATCAATGCCCAGTTGATGCTATTGAACCAGCGAATATTTTTAAAATAGCTAAAATCACCCAATCTTGTGTTAAATGTGAAATTTGTGTTCAGACATGCCCAGTTTCAGCTATTAAACTGATTGACAATAAAGTTGCATATGATAGTCAAGAAGGTGACACAGCTATTGAATATAATTTAGCTAGTATTAGTCGTCCTCATAGAGTGGTTAGAATGAACGATATTTCTATTGATTATTCTAATCTTTGTAATTATGAGAATTGTGCTAAATTTTGCCCAACTAATGCTTTTACATTGGAATTTAAATCTTATTTTGAAGATTTAAATATTGATACAAGTATTGAATTAGAAGACGACACTTTATATCCTGCTATTAATGAAAAATTATGTATTGGATGTGGAGCTTGTGTTCAATTTTGTGAAAATGATTCTATTAAATTAGATAGAACTCTCGGTTCTGTTGTTCACACTAAAAATCTCCAGATAAATCAGGATATTTGTGTTAGCTGTTATTTATGTGAAGAGAATTGTCCTGTGGAAGCTATTTGGTTAGACGATGAAAAAGTTGTATTAAATGATGATAAATGTATAAGATGCATTAATTGTACAAGTCACTGTCCTGTTGGGGCGTTGAACTTTGTCGGTATTGACTAAAAGGGTTGTTTTATATGAGAGCTAAAGAGTTAATGGATAAAAAATTTGTATATATAAGTCCTGAAGACAGTGTCAAAGAAGTTTCTATAACTATGGAAAAAATACGCAGGTTTACATGCCCTGTTGTAGATGATAATAAGCAATTAATTGGTTGGGTAACTTCTTTTGAGATTACTAAAGGATTACGTGAAGGAAATGAAAAAATTAAAGAGATTATGAGTTCTTACGAAGAAATTACTACTATTAATGAGAATGATCCTTCAAGACTTGCGGTTATAGAAACAGCTAATAATAAATTTGTTACCGTGCCGGTTTTAAATGATGATAATCAAGTTGTAGGGATGATTCGTGCCTGTGATATTGTAGAGTTATTATCTGCACTTTATGATATTAAAGTTTATAAATTATATGTTGCAATGTGTAAACAATTAAAAGGAGTAACCTGGGATGAATTAATGGCTGCAGCAGCTATTGTTTCTAAAAGGGCAACGGGTAAAAAAGTAAAACCAAAAGAATATGAAAAAATAATTAGGGAATCTACTTTTGGTGAAGCTATTTGGGCAACTAAAGGTCTTGAAAATTTCTTTGCAGGATTAATCTCTGTTGGGGAATTGGTAATTGCCCGTAAAGTTGGTAATGCTAGAAAATAAGATATTAATAGTTGAATATTATTAATATCTTTTAAATATTATAATGAGTAATCACATTCATCACATTTTTTAGTTTGAAATTTAATTATTCCACCACATTCTGGGCAAATCCATTTGTCACGGTCTTGAGCCATCATTTTACCAATACCCATATTTTTTATTCTTTTAGCACTGTCTAGCGTATTTAAATCATATCTTTTAATATATTTTTTGCTGTGTTTTTTCATTTGAGGGCATGGAAACTCACTACATCTTCCACAATAGCTGAAATTCTTTTTATCAAAGCAGGATTTTATTTTACATTTTAAACTAGCTTTAGTTTTTCCGTCGTCACCTATTAAACATCCAACACAGGGATTTTGATATCTCTCACAACTAATGCAGTTTATTCCACATGGTGCTAGTAATTTTGAATCTAATGTCTCAGGCATTTTCATACTTTTCATCCTCTTAATTAATTTTTATATATCTAATTATAAATAATTCTTCAATGAACAATTTTGATTAATTTTCAATATTGTTAATGAGTTTTTGTATTGATGCTTTTAATAATTATTTGTTTATTGGTAAACTGTTCACTATTTCAACAAAATTTTTATATATGTGAAAATTCTTAATTAAGTATATCGTTATATTGATGTTTGATATGATGGTGTAAGTGGTAATTTAAGATTTATTAATGATTAGTCTGGTTATATAGGCTAGTATAGCTGTACTAAAATTAATTTCGCATTGTCACTTTAGTAAGTACTTTAAAATAGTTTAATTAATTTGGATATTATTAATAACAATAAAATTATTTCATTAACATTTTTCTCCTAAAGTTATAAATAAACCAATAAAAATTGTTCTCTTCATAAAACTCGCCATTTTATGAACACATTAAACTATTTTTTTGATAAAACATTTATAGTTTGTTTTTCAATATTTAATTAATACTTTTTTTCTTTATATATTTAACAATAACTTTATAAATAAATAAAACAAATATTTTATTATCGTTAATTTATTGACGATTACATAACTTTTTTCGAGACATTGTCTCATGGATGTGGCTTTTTTAAAAAAGCTGAACAAAAGGTGTTATTATGTATAAATATATTAGAGATGCATGGAAAAACCCAGATGAATCCTATGTAAGGGAATTAATGTGGGAAAGAGCTCCTAAATGGAGAAGGCAATCAGCAGTTCAAAGAATTGAAAGACCAACTAGGCTTGATAGAGCTAGAAGTTTAGGTTACAGAGCTAAAAAAGGTTTCGTTTTAGTAAGAACTAGAGTAAGACGTGGTGGAAGAAGGAAATCCCGTTTTATCGGAGGACGTAAACCTAAAAGAATGGGTGTAAACAAAATTACCCAAGCTAAATCTATTCAAAGGATTGCTGAAGAACGTGTAGCTAAAAAATACCCTAATTTAGAAGTATTAAACTCTTACTGGGTATGGGCTGACGGTAAATATAAATATTATGAAGTTATCTTAGTAGATCCACAAAGTCCGTCTATTGTTAATGATAAAAAAATCAATTGGATTTGTTCCAAAAAACACACTAACAGAGCTCTTAGAGGCTTAACCAGTGCTGGAACTAAAGGACGTGGATTAACTTCTAAAGGAAAAGGTAGTGAACAAGCAAGGAGAAGAAAATAAATCTCCTTTCTTAATACCTTTTTGATATAATGATTCATAATATTAGATTTAGAGAGTTTGTTTATGAGACAGAGGATTTCAATGATTTAACTCAAGCTATTTACAACATACTTCCAGATGCTGAAATTGAAAGTGAGGAAGCAGAAGGATTAATGGAAGATAAAATTATTATATTGTCTGGTGTTGTAGATAAGAAAAGACAGACAAAAGCTTTTTTTAATTTACTCTTAGAGTTAGACCAAAATCAACTTGATAAATTAAATAATGATTTAGAACGTAAAGTTGATGATAAAGGAAATTTATTTTTACGATTATCTAAAGAAGACGCAATTAATGAAAATATAAAGATTGTAGATTCTGGCGATTCAATTCATCTTAAAGTTAAAATTGCAGCATATCCTGCTAAAAAAGAAGTAGCTATTAAAAAAGTTCGTGAGGCTATTGAAAATAGCTAATTACATTTATATATAACTTATCTCTAAATAATAATCAATCAATTAGGGGAGTGGTTATATGAAAGATGAAGTTTTTTATGGGAAAGGTATTAGAGAACTTGAAGGCGAATATCCTGACCTCTACAATCTTGTTAAAGATATAGATAATGTAGTTTATAGCGGTTATACTCTTGATTATAAAACTCAAAAATTAATAGCTATCGGGATTGCAGCTTCAAAATCTGATGCAATGGCTACTAAAAAACAAATAAAAAGTGGAATGCATGAATTAGGTATTACTAAAGAAGAAGTAATTGATGTTTTAAAAATTGTTCTTTTAACTTCTGGAATGCCTGCTTTTAGTAAATCTGTTCAAATTTTGAATAGCGTTGCTGAAGCGGAGTAATTCTGCTTTTTATTTTTTAAGGTTTAATCTTTCAGAGGTACTGTAGAGATTAAATCTATTATTTCAGTAAAAAGGAATATCTTTTTATTTTTTGTTCACCTAATTTTTTTTCAATGTTTTTTGGCTTTCGTTATTTTTACATGCCTAATTTTTATTTTCTTTTAATAATTGTTAGGTATTCATAAAAATATTTAACTTTATATGCTTGTTTGTTTAATAAATTAATATGTGTGTTTTTTTCTATCTTCGATTATTTTTTTAGTAGGTCGAATATTTATATAATATAATTAACATACATATTTAGGTAGGCCTAAATAGATTAGGTTTATTAGTCATGATTTTTAATAAGGAGGAAATTATTATGAAAGAATATTTTGATAAAGTAATGGAACATAAACATGCGTTAATTTTTGTTGGTGGAGTAGCTGCAGCTATTGCAGGTAAAAAAATCCTTGAATCTAAAGCTGTAAAAGAAAGCTGTACTAAAGGTATGGCTGCTGTTTTAGCTGCAAAAAAAGATGCTGAAGAATGTTACCAAGACATGGTTCAAAATGCAGAAGACATAGTTGTTGATGCTAAAAAAGATGATAAAAAAGCAATTTATGTTGAAGACGGCGAATAAGGTTTAAAGCATGAAATATCAAGTAATGTATAATAACGGAACTCGTATTAGAGTTCGTTCAGGCCAAGCCGCTTTTACACAAAAAGAAGGTTATGGTATTGCTTCATTACTTTTAGAAAATAATTTTATTAAAAAAGTTTTCACATCTCATAGAAATGGAAGTATTTTAATTTATTATGATGATGTTAAAAACAGAAATAAAGTCTTTGCAGCTCTTGATGAAATAACTGAAAAGGATTTAGTTGAAGTTGAACCAGACATGTACATGAGTTCAAATGAATTAACTAACAACTTTTGGGTTAAATTATCAAATATGCTTGTAAGAAGAATGTTAAGTAAAATTATATTACCTATTCCAATTAGAAATTTATTAACTTTTTATAGGTCTGCTAAATATATTTGGCACGGTTTAGATAGTTTAACAAGTTTCAGAGTGGATGTTGCCTTGCTTGATGGGGCAGCAGTTGCAGGATCACTTCTTAAAAAAGATTTCAATCCAGCAAGTTCTATGATGTTTTTATTATCAATTTCTGATTTACTTGAAGACTACACATTACAGAAAACAAAAAGTACTTTAAAAGAAAGTTTAACTTTAAATATTGATACTGTGTGGGTAGTAAATGATGATGGTGAGGAAATACAACAGCCTATATCTGAAATTAATAAAGATGATAAAATTAAAATTCATATGGGTGATGTAATACCTGTGGATGGTAAAGTTGTTGATGGTGAAGGAATGGTTAATGAAGCAACCATGACTGGAGAACCATTAGCTGTCCATAAAATGCCTGGAAAAACAGTCCATGCCGGAACGGTTATTGAAGAAGGTAACTTAATTGTTCAAGTCTATTCTTTTGATAAAGAAACTAGATTGAATAAAATTGTTGATCTTATTGAACATTCAGAAGAATTAAAAGCAGATGCTCAAAGTAAAGCTGAAACATTAGCTGATTCTATTGTGCCTTACAGTTTCCTTACAACATTCTTTACTTATTTAATAACTAGGGATACTACAAAAGCATTATCTGTTTTAATGGTTGATTTCTCATGTGCACTTAAATTAACAACTCCATTATCTGTTATTTCAGCAATGAAGGAAGCATCAGATAATAGGATGATGATTAAAGGTGGAAAATTCCTTGAAAAATACGCAACTGCAGATACAATAGTATTTGATAAAACTGGAACTCTCACCAATGCAACTCCAAAAGTTGTTGATGTAATTTCTCTTGGAGATTACTCTAGAGATGAAATTTTAAGAATGTCTGCATGTATTGAAGAGCATTTTGCACATAGTATAGCTACTGCTATTGTAAAACAAGCTGAAGAGGAAGGCCTTAAACATGAAGAGGACCATAGTGAAGTTGAATACATTGTAGCTCATGGTATTGCAACAAGTTATAATGGTAAACGTGCTGTTATAGGAAGTAGGCATTTCTTATTTGACGATGAAGGCATAGAAATATCTAAAGATGATGAAAAGCTCATTGATGAAAAAATCGCTAATTATTCTGTTGTTTATTTAGCTATTGATAACAAACTTGAAGGTATTATATGTATTAATGATCCTGTACGGGAAGAAGCTAAAGATGTTATTGAAGAACTTAAATCTTTAGGTATTGAAAATGTTATCATGTTAACTGGAGACAGTGAAAGTGGTGCAAAAAGCGGTGCTGAAGCATTAGGTATAACTGAATATAGGTCTCAAGTACTTCCTGAAGATAAAGCAAGTATTGTTGAGAGTTTAAAAGAAGAAGGCAGAACTATTATTATGGTTGGAGATGGAATAAATGATTCTCCTGCATTAGCTGCTGCTGATGTGTCTGTTTCAATGAAAAACTCTTCAGATATAGCTAGAGAAGTTGCAGATATTTCTTTATTATCTGATGATTTATATGACTTGGTAACACTTAGAAAATTAAGTGTTGGTATGTTAAATAAAATAGATACTAATTATCGCAGTATAATTGGTATTAACGGTACTTTAATTGCATTAGGTATGTTTGGAATTATAACTCCATCTACATCTTCATTAATACATAATTTATCTACTATGCTTTTAGGAGCTTTAAGTACTCGTTCTGTATTAAAAGAACCAAGAGAAATAGAAGTAAATGCAGTAAAAACTGCATAAACTTCTTAATTTATTTTTTTTTAAACTATTGATGTAACTATAGTATATGACATCAATAAGATAAATAAAATTATTCCTGGATTTAAAAGGATTGTATTAACTGGATTTTTTAGAATTATTTCTTTTTCACTTCCATCAAACTTACTTTTATCAAAGTATTTGATAGAATAGATTAAACCCATAATTGTCAATCCTAAAGTTATTAATATGTATAAAATAACACCGACAGTACTTGCTGGTGAAATTACAGTTCCATTAGCTAATTCTAATAATGGTTGTGAGACAAATAAACTAACAACTGATCCTATAAAGTTTATAATCATATGCAATCCAATTGTATATTTGATTTGCCCTGTTTTTATATAGATTATTGCAAAGAATCCTCCAAGAAGGAATGCATAGAAAAATTGACTTAAATTTCCATGGAAAAATGCAAATAATGTTGCGGAAAGCAGTACTGAGATTGTACCTCCGTATTTTATAGTTCTATCGATTAATAATTTTCTAAATATAATTTCTTCAAATATTGGAGCTATTAATGTTATTATAAGAATATTTGCAATTAAACCGGAATTGCTTATTACACTTTCAATTGGATTACTTACTTCCTGTTGAATTAATGAACCTATTCCATTAGTTATAACGGCTCCTATTATATTTCCAATCCACATTAAGAACATTGTAATAGATATGCATATTATAAATGTTTTAATGCTCATTTTATGTTTTTCAAGAGTTTTTGTTTCTGTTTTTTTCATTATATAAATAAATATTGGTAAAGGTAAGAGATAAGTCCAGATAGCTGCTAAAAATGTCACTATTGTTTGATTAGATAAAATACTAGGATTAATAATCTTTATTATTGACCCAATAATCATATTTAGCAATATTATTAAGATTCCAAGTGCAAAATAATTAAAACCAATCTTTGAAAAAAACTTTCTATTTGCTTCCAAAGCTACACCCCATATTAATTCTATGTAATATTTATTTTACTTTTTGCAGTATATATATCTTTGGATACATTTTGATTTCTTTGTATTTAGTTTTAATCATGTGAAATATTTATATAAAAATACAATCAATATTAAAACTGTAATAAAATTTATGTATGTGATTTAATGAATAAAGATAAGTTTACACCGATAATTTTACCAATTTTGATTATAATTATTTGGTATCTTATAACTTCTGTTTTTAAATTAGTTAATCCTTATTTCTTACCAAGCCCAATTGAGGTTTGCAGTTCTGCATGGGAGATTATACAATCTGGTGAACTTTTAACTGATACTTTGGATACTTTATTTAAGGTATTTGGTGGTATGATTTGTGCATCTGTTGTAGCTATTCCTTTAGGAGTATTACTTGGATGGTATCATAAATTAGAAAACTTGTGCAGTTTTGTAATTAGTATATTAAGGCCAATACCTCCAATAGCTTGGATTCCATTTTCAATTTTATGGTTTGGAATTGGAACAGCTCCTGCTGTATTTATTATTTTCATAGGTTGTGTTTTCCCAATTCTTATTTACACAATTGATGGGGTTAAAAGAACAGATAAAGTTTTAGTTGAATCTGCACAAACATTAGGTGCCAGTGATAAAATTGTTCTTACTGAGGTTATTTTACCTTCTGCAGTACCACATATAGTTTCTGGACTTAAAGTAGGTATAGGAATAGCTTTAATGTGTACTATTTCTGCAGAGATGATTGGTTCAAGTAGTGGTTTAGGTTATTTAATTTTAACATCCACAAATTTATTTGATACAGGTACTACTGTTGTAGGTATGTTAGTTATTGGTTTAATTGGTTTAGTTCTTGATTATATTTTCGGACTTATGGAAAAAAGAGTATTCTGGTAGTGATTTAAAATGGCAATTGAAATTAAAAATATAAATAAATCTTTTAAAGGACATGGAGCTAATCGTGATATAAAAGTTTTAGCTGATGTTAATTTAACTATTGATGATGGTGAATTCGTTTGTCTTTTGGGTCCTTCTGGTTGTGGTAAAACAACTCTTCTTCGTTTAATAGCTGGTCTTGATAAACCAACTTCTGGTGAGGTTATAGCTAATGGTGAAGTTGTTAAAAATCCATCTGGTGATAGGGCAGTTATTTTTCAACAATATTCTTTATTCCCATGGTTAACAGTTTTAGAAAATGCAATGTTTGGTTTAAATCTTAAAAAGGATACAAATACAGAAGAAAATCTTAAAGCTGCAGAAAGATATCTTGAAAGTGTTGGTTTAATTGACTTTAAAGATAGCTATCCTCATGAACTTTCAGGTGGTATGAAACAAAGGGTTGCAATTATTAGATCTTTGCTTAATCATTCACCCATATTGCTCATGGATGAGCCATTTTCTGCATTGGATATGCAAAATAGACACAATCTTCAAGAACAGTTAATTGGAGTTTGGAAAAGATTCAACAATACAATAGTTTTTGTAACTCACGATGTTGACGAAGCAGTTTATCTTGCAGATAAAATTGTTATTATGGATAGAAATCCGGGTAAAATAAATGAAGTCTTTGATGTAGACTTCTCAAGGCCTAGAAAAAGAGAATCTAAAGAATTTATTGAAATTCAAGAAAAAATACTTGATAAATTAAATGTGGACGACTAGTAATAGCTATAATTTAGCTATTAAAGTCCCATATTTTCCATTTTTTATACTTTCGTAAGTATAATCTGAAGCTTTTAAAATACTAGTTTTCAAATCGTTTTTTTGACTTAAATAACTTACAATAGCTGCTGAGAAATTACAGCCGCTGCCATGTAAATTATCTGTTTTTAGTAATTCTTGTTTTAAAACACTAATTTTCCCATCAATGGACATAGTATTTATCCCATTAAGATGTCCGCCGGTTATAATGTTGTTGCAAGTTTTTGAGAGTTTTTCACAAGCTATTTTAGCTTCTTCTTTGTTAGTAATTTTAAGTTTAGTTAATTTTTCAGCTTCAGAAACATTGGGGGTTGTAAGAATAGCTTTTGGAAGCAAATATTTAATTAAACTTTGAGCTAAATCATTTTTAGCTAATTCTCCCCCGGAGGTAGCTACCATAACCGGATCAACAACAGCTTTCAGATTATATTCTTTAATTTTTTTAGAAACAGATTTAATGATGTCTTTTGAATATAACATTCCAGTTTTAATATATTCAACATTATAGCTATCTAGGAC
>CAVDAS010000016.1:0-24130 GCA_963606955.1 Bacteroidaceae bacterium | reverse complement strand
TAATATAAAAATGAACGACAATTAAATTCTGAGAATATCTGCCAACACTCAAATAAATAAAAAAAAGTTAGTAATGACTTTGAGGAGTCATTCCTAAATGATGGTCTTCACTTTTCTTACCAGGAATACCATAAGCATCTGCCCTACATTGAGTACATGCTCTAAATACAGGGATAATCTCTTCAACTTCTTCACGAACTCTTTCCATCATTGAACAGTCAGGACGTTTATATATTTTCATTTTATTTAATGGAATAAGTGGTAAAATATTCATTAAAGAAGCTCCACGTTTTTTAACTTCCTTAGCTATTTCAACAATATGTTCATCATTTAATCCTGGAATTAAAACAGAATTAACTTTAACAACCATGCCATTTTTAGCTGCTTTTTCAACACCTTCTAATTGATTTTTAATTAATATTTCAGCAGCTTCATGGCCTTTGTAAACTTTTCCTTCGTATTTAATAAATGAATAAATATCCATTGCTATATCCGGGTCAATAGCATTAATCGTTACAGTAACGGAATTTACTCCAAGTTCAGCTAATTTATCAGCATATTTCGGAAGTAAAAGACCATTAGTACTCATACATTTTATTAAATCAGGATGAGACTTTCCTAGTTTTTCAAAAAACTCAAGAGTTTCCACATTAGCTAGTGAATCCCCAGGTCCTGCCACACCAACTACAGAAATTGGTCCTTCTGAAGTTACATCATCAATATGAGCAATAGCATCATCAGGATTCATTATACAGCTAGCAACTCCCGGCCTGTCCTCCTCATCATTTATATTTCTAGTACAGAAATTACAATAAATATTACACTTTGGTGCTATAGGTACATGAGCTCTACCTACCTTATCATGCACTTTTTCATTAAAACATGGATGTGCTTTAGTTATGTGTGCAAATCTGGAACCATTATGTTCATTCATATAACATCACTCCCCACTTCTAAATTATGTTTGTATATAATCGAACTATATTATAAAGTTATCTATAAACCTTTATTTAATTCTACAATATAGTCATTAGCTTTCTCAATCCAATCATCTTTAATTAATTCATCAGTAGCTATTACAGCCACAATATCCCCAACAGAAACATCTTTAATTATTTTAAATCCTTCAGGTAAAATTCTAAAGATTGCATCATAAACTCTTCTTTGAAGATTTGAATGAGGATCATCAACAACCAAATCTTCTAAATCCATTTGATTTCCATTAAGATCAATATTATATCTAGTTGGCTGATAAAGTTCATCTCTAGAATATCTTCTCCATAGCTTTTTTAAAATATTTGGCAGATAATTCTCATTTTCAATAAATATTTTAGTAACACCATTCTTTTTATCATAAGTGAAATTAGCCACATCATTAAATTTAATAACACCGGAAGTCTTTTTCATTTTAATAGCTAAAATAAAAACTGCATCATCAGGGTTAGCAAAAGCTTTTAAATCTTCAACAGCAGGACCAAGAACTAAATCCTGGAAAATCTGTTTAATAATCATTTCATAGACTTCTGCGCCTTTTTCATCATAGCATTCTACTAACATCAAACCAACTCCTGATTATCCATCTTGTCTATGACCCATTCCAGATACTAAAAGAGCAGCACCTACTGCTCCAATATGTTGAGAATACTGTGGTACAATAACATCAATACCCCCCAACATTTCACTAACAGCTTCAACAAGTCCAGAAATTAATGATGTTCCACCTACTTGTATAAGAGGTTCTCTTAAGTCAATTTCCTGAAGTTGTTGTTCATAAACTTGCTCAGCTACAGAATGACAAGTTGCAGCAGCTGCATCAGCTTTGGAACCACCAGCTGCAAGAGTAGTAACTAAATCCTGAATACCAAAAACAATACAATAACTGTTAAGTAATGCTCTTCTATAATCACCTTCTAATGCAAGAGGCCCTAATTCTTCAATAGAAACATCTAAACGACGGGAAGCCATGTCCAAGAATCTTCCAGATGCTCCTGCACAAATACCACCCATAGTAAAGTTATCAGGTATACCATCATTAACAGTAATTACTTTATTATCCATACCACCAATATCCAATACAGTAGCTTCTCCTTTTTGATGGTCTGCCAAATATACTGCTCCTTTTGCATTAACAGATAATTCTTCCTGAACTAATTCTGCATTTAATTGTTTACCAATGTTAATACGACCATAACCAGTAGTACCAATTCCATCAACATCACCTATAGTATATTCAGTATTAGCAAAAGCTTCATCAACAGCTTTGTAAACAGAACCCATAATATCTTTTGTTTCTGTCCAACCAGTACCAATAACTTTATTATTTTCCATAGCTACAACTTTTGTAGTTGTTGAACCAGAATCAATACCTAAAGTAAGGCCTTCTTGTTTTTCACGAGCAAGAATACTCCTACGTGTTACAGTAGTAGCTAATGCTTCCATACGAATAAACAATTCATCTGCTTTTGTTCTTTCTGTAAAGGAATATGTAACTACAGGAATACGAGTATTATCTTGCAAGAATTTACGCACAGCATTCCTTACAAGAGCTCCTTCTGCACATCTAAAACAGGAAGCAATAAATACTGCATCAGGTTTACATCTTCCTTCAACAATAGCCATAGCTCTTGCAATCATTAATTTTAAACTTGAACTTTGAGCAGAAAATCCAAATTTAACATAAGATTCATCAATATAATCCAGGTCAATTTCTGGAAGAATAATTTCTGCACCAAAAGTATTAGCTGCTTTTTCAATTTCTTTTTGAATTCCACTATATTCAGTTCCACATGAAACTAAAGCAATTTTAACCATAATTATTCCTCCTTAAGAGAGTCTAAAAACTCATTAATTTGATTTACCATTAAATATGTTCCATCCCTACTTTTAGGATAATCAATTTCAAGTATAGGGATATCTTTTTGCCTAAGTAAGAATATTGATAACTCATTTGTTCTAGCACAACCTACACAGCCAAAACCAAATGGAGCTCCATCAACTAAAATAGCTGCCTCAGCTTCATCAATTAAAGGCCCTATAATAGACATTCTTCCACGAACACCTGATGGAACCTCAATAGCTGCATATTTAAGACCTTTAATCGGGTCTTCTTCAGTAATATTCATCGGAGGGGAATCAATTTCCGGATCTTTAATTTTTTGTCTTATTTGTTTTTGAAGAACTAAAGGAACATGACCTTTTCTTTCAATTAAATCTGCTAAGATTAATGAATTTGGAGGATAAATAGCTACTTTCACCATGTTTTCACCTATCTTTATTATTTTCTAAACATTCATTCATAATTTTTTTAAATTCATCAACATCAACGGGTTTTTCAACCTCAACTTCCACATCACGGGGATTTTCTAGTGCATCAGCCACATCACCAAGTAATCTGTATTCATTTTCCATTTGGTGGAAACCTTCTCGTGGTCCCAATCTATGGCCTCTACATCTTCTAGGGTCTCCAGGAGCAAAGCCCCGTTCTTTTGTAAAAATATGATACGGGTCTAATTTTCTTATCTCACGAATAGCCTCAAAAACATCTTTTGACTTTCCACTTACCATAGAACCATAACATGTATTTTTTATTGTAAGTGGCAAATCCAGCATATGTAACTCATTAACAATTTCACTTTCACTAACATGAGCTCCAGGAGCAATTATAATCATACGAGTAATTACATCAGGATCCCAATCTTCCTTACCCACTTCTGGACTAATCGTCAGATTCCTTAACATAAACCACATCTCCATCTTTAAATTTTTCAAGTTTAGAATGATTGGATACAACCTTACCAACAATATTAGTTGAGCTAAATGACTCTGCAGTTGGTCCAAATTCTTTATTATCTTCAAATCTTACTCCAATTAAACCAACATTCTTTGCAGACATATTTGTTACTCCAATTTCACATGCTTTTACAACATCTTCAGGAATATTTTCAGGAACTAAACCTTTTGAGGTATCTGAATCCCCTTCAAATATAAGTATATGCATTCCAGGTACTGAAAAATGAACTTTAATTTTACCAATCGGTTCTTCTAAAAGACCAGATAATAATTTAAAGTATTTAACAGTTCTTGGAGCATTTTCAGTGAAATTAATCTCACATAAATCATCTTTATGAATAGATTTAGTTACTACTTTTCCTTCATTTAAAATATCAATAGTGTATTTTGGATTTTGCTCTACAATTAAAGCATCTTCGCTGTCTACACCTTCTTTAACATGTTCAATATTTAAACTAGCTAACAAATCATCAACTTCACTTTGATGATGACCAAGTAACATTAATCTGTCTTGTTTAGATTTAATAGTTATAAAATCTCCTTTTTTAGCTATATCAATAACTTCCATACCTTTTGTGATTTTACCTACAGTAGTATGATTTGGACTTAAAACTCTATTTTCCCTATAGATATAAAGTTTTCCAACACCTACACCATCATTTCTCACAGTTATATTCCCTCTTGTTCTTGAAGAGATATCTTCTTTAGGTTTAGCTATTCCTTTTAATTCGTAAAAGCCTAAAAAGGATTCTGATTCAAAATCAACTTTAATTCTACCATCTTTAATAATTGAAAATAAATGTTCAACACAAACAGGAGATTTATTGTCTACTTCCAGTGAAACATAAGTAAATAATTCATTACCTTCTTTTAAAACAGTTTCTAAATCAGATACTGCTGATGAATCAGTGGTTGTACTTCTTTCAATAATCGGTTCAATAGCTTTTATGTCATCATCATCAGTTAATAAGTTTAAAGTTTTTTTACCACCTATAATTTTTGCAAAAATCCCTTTATTAAATAGAGGGACACTGTAAACATTAGTAGTATTTTCTTTAATAAGAATTAAATGTGTAGACTCATTACTAAAACTAGATAAACTTAAAACAACATCCCCTTCATAATATTTATATTCATCAGAAGTAGGCTCCAAATCAGTGACAACAGGACCAATAGCTACTTCATTTGAAGTTGACCATCTAATAGATAAATTTTCAAACTCTTTATATTGTTTTTTCCAAACATCCACTAAAGGCTGTGCTTCTGGAGTATCAAGGAGTTCTAAAATAACGGATCCTTGTGTTGTTTTAATTTTAAACTTGTTAACATTTTTTTCAAGCTCTTTTTTACCCTTAATTAAACATATAATACTGCCTGGAGTGTATGGTGCTTTTGATTCCTCAATAACATCCTGAATTGTAGAACCTTCAGCTACATCCATTTCTTCTCCATTAAGTTTTATTAACATATAATCTCTCACTAAGAATTTTAATTAATATATAAATTTTAAAACTTATAAAAATAATTATTCATTTTTAGGTTTGAAAACAGGATTAATTTTTTGATTAAAAACTTCCAATTTTTCACCATCATTAATTAAATACAATGAACAGTCATCAGTAACCTCACCGACAACATTAGCTTCGATAGAATAATCATTTAAATACTCTTTAATATATTCACAATTTTCAGCATCAGCTGTAAATACAAAACCCGATCCAGGATATGATTTTAACCAATTTTCCCAATCAATATTCTCATTTCTTGGAATATCTGCTAAATTTACTACTGCTCCTTTCTGGGAGGTTTCAAGTAACATTTCTAAAGTTCCAATAATACCCGGATTACTGATATCCTTTCCAGATTTAATATAATCTCCTTCAGCCAAATACTGAACAGCAGTAATTTGATCTTGAACTAACTGTTTATCTTTATCATATGTAGTATCCCAATTTAGCTCAAACATTTCATGAGGTTTACCATCTAAATCAATAGCAACGATGATTTTATCACCCACTTCTGCTCCAAAACTAGTGATTAATTTATCCTTCTTGGCAATTCCTACAATAGCTACTCCCAAGGAATCAATTTCACCATCAGGATGTAGATGACCACCAACCATAGGCACACCAAATTTCAAACAGCCATCTTTAATCCCAGTTAATAACTCTTCATAAATTTCATCATGATTTATAGACATTATATTAACCATAGCTAATGGTTTTCCACCCATCGCTGCAATATCATTTACATTGACAAGTACTGAACAATAACCTGCCCAGTATGGGTTAACATTCATTATTTGACCCCATATTCCATCTGCAGCTATTAAAACTACCTGATTGTTTCCAATATCAATAGCTGAAGCATCATCACCAATATCAATTACAACATCCCCTGAAACATTGTAAGCTTCAGTTAAAAGAGATGTTACAGTATCAATAGAAGATTTACGAGTCACACCCTCAAATTCTTGAATTGATTTTACAAGGTTTTTAAAATCTGAAATAAAAATACACTCCATAATTGTTTTAGATATTTATAATATTATATTTGCAATTTAAAAGATTTGTTATTTTAATGATTTCTTCTTGAATTTCAAAAATATTTTTAGAATTTCTAGGCTTAAATAAAATCTTTTTATTTTTAAAAATTGACTCAAATATTTTCCCGCCAACAATATCATCAGTTCCGCTTTCAAATTCAAATATTATGGAATTTTTAGCCTTAAAACCATCTTCAACAACTTTATCCAAATCACCATCAGTAATACCAATAATTGGGATATTAAATCTATATAAAATATCGGAAGCTATTAATGTAGTATCGTCCCCAACAGTAACTACCAAATCAGCATCTCTAAATTGATAAACATCTTCTCCAGCATGGTCCAAGAAAGCTATTTTAAAAGTGTCTTTTGATTTGTTTTTTTCTAAAACTCTAGGATTTACCTTAGATTTTCTTAAAAGTCCTGTTTTTACAATAGCACTTTCTAAATCAACACGACCTAATTTTTCAACACCATGCTGTTTTATAGTCCCGCCAACAATATCGCAAATATATCCATTTTTAGCTATTAAAGTAATTTTATCAGAGCTAGATTTACCAATAACAATACTATTAACCATTATATTTTCATTAGGACTAACACCATGAATGATTCTTTGAACCTTTTCATCATCTATTTTATCCTGTTTAAAATGATTATCATAAATTTCTTCAGGAGTAACTATGTTTAAATTTAATTTTTGAGATAGGTGTCTAATTAAATCAGCATTATCACCATTCCAAGAAATTATACTGCCATCATCCTCACCCGGCCTTTCAATTTGAATTAATGGAATGTTATTATTAGCTACTTTTGATAAATAATGATTATAAACTTTATAACCAAAAACCTGACCCGTTACATTGGATTTTCCATAGTTTATTAAAAATATAACATCAACATTTAAGTCATTAAATAACTTCAAAGACTCACTTGGAACTAATTTTTTAGATATATCAATAATATCTTCTAAAGACTCATCAATAACTGCTGTTCTTCCCATAGTTCCACCCAATCTAGCTACAACATCACCATAGCCAGATAATAAATTAATTAACTTTAAAGCCCAACCAGAATCAATGATATTAGGTCCATGAACTACTACACCAATTTTCATAAATCCACCAAATTATAATTTTATTCTTTTTTTAAAGACTTTAGATCCGCAAACATCACAATCATCAAACGGATAAGATTCATCAAATTCTTTTTTACATCCTTCACAAACCTTTTTCCAATTGTAAATCCCTTTAATTCCTTCAGTTATAATTCCACGATAAGGAATATTAATAATTTTTAAAGTATTTTGTATAGTATAATCATCACTTACAACTTTAACATTTTTACCTTCATCTTTAAGCATTAAAGCTAGTGCTATTAATTTTTTATCAGGATTAGATAAACGTAAAACATCCCCAGATTCAGATATAACATCATTAACTTCTTTAATATATTTTTCATCAACATCCTGAATAATTAATTTCCCGTCATTAATAGCCACATCTAGAGTTAATTTTGACTCAAAATCTTTAACTTCCTGAGTAATTTCTGGAGCAGTATAATTATTATCTGATTCTAAGTCAAAGCCATTAATAAAAGCAGATGCATCTAAAACAAAATAAATTTCCATGATTTTTATTATGATTTTAAAAATTAATAAATATTGTCAAATGCAATTAAAACATTGTCAAATAGTTATAACCAAGTTATTAACTAATTAACAAAATATTTGAAAAAATTCATTAAACTGTATAACTAATTCTTAAAAATAACATAAAAATGACATAAGTGTTCAGAAATTTTATTAAAGAATTGGAGGGAAATTGGGAACAAATTGGAGGAAAATTTGATGGAAATTTGAAAAATCTATTTAACTCTGTATAAGAAATTTGATATTATGCAATAATTGTACAAAAATTGAAAATTGAAGTACATATTGAAAAAATAAAGGAGACAAAATTGATGTCAACAGAGATAGAAAATATAAACGAAAAAATACAATTTTTAACAAAGTCTGGAATAAGGCTCCATATATTAAACATACTTAGTAAAAATCCCCAAAATATAAAAGAGCTAGTGGATACAACTCAAATAACATATAGTACGTTATCAAGTAACCTCCACAAATTAGAAAAAGAGAAATATATTCAGAAAATAAAAAACAAATTTTATTTAACACAAACAACAAAAATCTACTTAGATATCATACTAGAGTTTAAAAATGTAATAAATTTAATAAATCAATTTGATGAATTTTGGGATAAACATGATATAGCACAAATTAATCTCGATTCCTTAAAAAATATAACTAGCTTACATGATTCCCAATTAATTAAAACAACCCCTCTTGACATTTACAAAACTCACAATACAATAAAAGGACAGCTATTAATGTCATACAACATTAAAGCAATATTTCCATATTTACATCCCGATTATCCTGTTATCATTGAACAGGTACTACAAAAAGGAGGTAATGTTGAATTAATAATAAATGATGCAATTTTTGAAAGTTTAATGAACAATATAGAAACAGAACTTAGAAAGAACAGTATAAAAAACGGATGTTTAAAAGTACATAGTTTAAAAGATAATTTAAACTTATATTTGATTATATCTGATAAAAATACTAATTTAGGACTTTTTAAAAGTGATGGTAGCTTTGATCAAAATAGACTTTTAACATCTGAAAGCGAACAAGCCATAGGCTGGGCGAATAATCTTTTTGAAAATATAAAAGAAAACTGGTGAGATATATGGCAACAAAAATTAAAAGTAATTTAAAAGAAGAATATCAAGGTATTAAATACATACTTACGTCAACAATGAGAACAAAATTATTATTAAGTATTTATAATGACTCAAAAAATTTAGATGACTTGCGAATAGAACTAGAAAAACCTTCGGCAACAATATTGCACGGTTTAAAAGAACTAGAAAATTTAAATTATGTAAAAAAAGTTCAAAAACATTATCAACTAACATCCAATGGTTACTTATTAACCACAAACATGATCAAATTAATTGATAATTGGTATGCAACTAATAAAAATGAAGATTTTTGGAATACACATGATTTAACAGCTATTCCAAAGGAAAATCTTAAAAATATTTATCTTTTAAAAAATGCGGAATGTATAACCTCTACAACAAGCAATCTATCAAAAGCTTACAATAGCTACAGTAACCTAATTGAAGATGCTAGTGAATTAAAAATAACATTGCCTATTTTTTCAGAAAACCATTTAAGGCAAATTGTTCAATTAATTCAATCAAAAACACTACATAAACTTGAATTAATCATTCACCATGAAATACTGCCTTTAATTCGTAGAAATCCATTATTTAAACAAAACCTAATCAATAATAAAAATGTAAAAATAATTAGCATAAAAAATCCTCTAAAAACATTTTTAACCTTAGGAGATGAATTTATGTCACTTACATTATTTTTTAAAGATGGACACTACGATGATTCACAAATTTTAATTGATAAAAGCCAAGAAGGATTAAAATGGGGAAAATTATTATACCAACACACAAATGAGTGGAGGTGGCAACAATGACCTTTAAAAAATTACTTCATCAGGTCTTTTTAAAAAGAAAAGGCGGTAAAACATCAGCTAAAATTGTAGATTTGCTGCTAGTGCGCCCATATAATGGCAGCCAAATAGCAAGAATTATAGATATGGATTATAATACAATTGAATATCATTTAGAGATTTTGTGTGAAAATAAATTAGTAATGTGTGAATCTGATAGCTATGGATCATTATATTACCCTACAGATTTGCTATTGAAAAATCATGCAGAATACGAAAAAATAAAAGAGATGATAACAATAACTGCATAATAAAGGGGAAAAATATGAAAAGTGAAACAACCGAAAAACATAAAAAATTATCATCAAATGATATTAGCTGTGGTGTAATCACCTTAAGTGACACTATCACCACAAATAAAGATGATTTATCTGGCCAATATCTTGCAGATGAAATATCAAAAAGATACTCTTTAAAATCTAAAATAATAATAGCTGATGAAAAAAAAGATTTGATTGAAAGTATTGAAAATATGATTGATGATAAGATTGATGTTATTTTAACAACAGGCGGAACAGGACTAGATAGTAGAGATATAACTGTTGAAACTGTGGAAGAACTTTTTGATAAAAAAATTGAAGGTTTTGGTGAAATTTTTAGGCATCAATCTTTTTTAGAAATCGGTTCAGGAGCACTTATTTCAAGAGCAACAGCTGGAGTATATAAAAAAACAGTGATTTTCTCCATGCCTGGCTCCCCAAATGCAGTTAGAACAGCATCCAACATTATAATAGATGAATTTCCTCATCTAGTATTCCATGCACAAAAATAAAAACTTTAAAATGATGAACTTAATTGTTCATCATCTTTTTTTAATTAAAAGAATTCATTAACAGTTATTAAAGGTTCTAATTTAATACCTTCATTATCAAAGGCTTCAATAGCTCCTTCCTGCCTATCAACAACAACAAAAGCTCTTTTTACATTTCCGCCATTGTCTTGGATAGCTTTAATAGCTTTAAGTAATGATCCTCCAGTAGTTGTAACATCTTCTACAACAATAACATCATCACCTTCATTTAACTCGCCTTCAATAAGTTTAGAAGTCCCATAACCTTTTTTCTCTTTCCTAATCATCAATAATGGAATTTCAGATTCAAGAGATACTGCAGTAGCTATTGGAACAGCCCCAAGTGCAGGGCCTGCTACTTTATCAATATTATCTTCACTAATGGACTCAGTGATTAATTTAGCTATTGTTGATAAGATTTCAGGCTCAGTAATAGCTTTTTTCATATTTATGTAGTAATCACTTTTTTTACCAGAAGATAGAGTGAAATCCCCTTTTAAAAAAACTCCATTTTCTTTTAATAAATTAATTAAATATTCTTTATTAATCATTCAAATAACCAAATTTAAATGTCATCATCATTTTTGAGTAAAATTTTATCCCCAATAACCCTTATAAGTTCAGTAGGAACAACATTTTCCCCGCCAGCTTTAAATTGATCAGTAAGACCTGATTTTTTAAGAACTAAATCTGTTACCTCAAAAGTATCTTTATCCATAACAACATCAATAACTTTACCAATTAAATTAGCCCCACCATCAAGTACTTCTTTATTAATTAAATCTTCTTTAATTCTCATGAATAATCACCTTATTTTTTTAATATGTTTTATTATAATCCATACATATATTAAATTTTCTAAAATTTATTTACTATTCAAAATGCAAATGCTCTCATCATTTTTCATATCATGATAAAATTCAAGCTCACCATCATCAAATTCAAAAATTTTAATCATATCATACAATTCTTTATCCAAATCAGGAATAACTTCATACAATTTATTTGAATAATCATTGAATAAATCTTTATTAAAATCTAATCTATTGCTATTTTCAAAAATAGCACCATAATAAATATCAGCTTCAACTAAATCCTGGAACATATGACTTCCAAAGGACAACTCAGGAATATAACCCACCTCACTATAAGACTCTTCTAAAATAGCTGAGAATTTACTAATATCTGCAAATACAACTGGAATTCCAAGCTCTGGTGAAGAAGTACCTAATCTGCCCGGAACAATTAACATAGATTCTTTATCATATTTTCTGCAATAATTATTAATAGCTCCAACTAACCTAGCTAATGAAGCTTTTTTAGCAAAAGGATATTCATAATACTTATGAGGGTCAACATAAACTAACAAATCAAATTTTTGTTTCCTTGATCTTCCCATTGAAGAATTTTTAATATGGAAAAATGTTTCTCCCCTATTTTGAGGAATTTCAACAACTTCTTTAGTAGTGGCAACTTGAAGAGGCCTGCATTGTAGTAAATTAACAACAAAAGAACCTTTTTGACCTACATTTACAGTATATTCAATATCAACAGGATAATCATAAGCATCTTCTAAACTTTGAAGCAATTCCTTCATTAATGAAGTAAATTTATCATTATTAACTAAACCATTACAATTTACGAAAATAACTTCCTGTCTTTGACCACGATCACGGAATCTTCTTTCAGCATCAGTATCATGTTCAATTACAGCTTTTTTAGCATAACTTGGAACTACTTCAAGCCCTTTATCTGCTGAAATTTCACTTACTTTAATATTTTTCAAATCTAAAACATCCAAATAATGTTGGGATCGTTTATGTCTCTCAACAACACTAGGCACATCAACTGCTTTTGGTTTATCTAAGTTAACAATACGCGGATAATCTCTTTGAGTTCTATCTACTGCTTTTGTACCTAAACCCATAACTAATCTTAGCATTCCAGCATTACGTCCAGTATCCGGTGACGGAGAATATGGACTATATGAAAATCCAACCCCTGCTGCAGAAGGGAAGAAATAATCTCCATAATAAGACCCAGATACCCTTTGAACAAGTAAAGACATTTGTTCATCATTACCATCCAAATCATTTAAACTTCTATATTCTAAAGCTGAAATATTCATTGTACTTGCATATACTGTTTTAACAGCTTCTTCAAAAGCTTCTAAACGTTCTTCAGGAGTTCCTCTATTAACACAGAAAACTGATTCATATTTTCCAGCAAAAGCATTACCAAAACCATCTTCTAAAAAACTACTGGACCTTACAATAATTGGACTTTGACCGAAATAGTCTAAAACTCTTCTAAATTTTTCACGAATGTCATCAGAGAAAGTACCATTTTTTAATCCTTCTTCAAGTTCTTTTCCAGCCTCATAATAACCTTCTTTAGTTCTTTGTTTTACACGAATATTCCATAAATCATTTGAAACAATATATGTGTAAAATAAATCAGAACAGATAAAAAAGGAATCATCATGTTCAAAATAGGTGTAAATATCCGGGCGAGTACGTTCTATAATTTTACGTGCAAGTAACATACCGCATGCTTTACCACCAATCATACCACTCCCAACAACACGATTATAGACTGAAAAATAATCTTGAGGTGAGAAATACTTTTTAATTTTCTCAGCCATGTTATTATCTTTAGTCATGAGCATTCTACACATTAAATCACATTTATCAGTAATATCTTCATTATTATCATATTGTAATTTGGATGATTCAAAGAATCTCACCCAACTATCAGTATTTTGCTCATTATGATAATCAGCAGCTCTATTAACAACTTTATAAAAATTACTTACTTCCAAACCATCAGTTAATGTTGTTAAAACACCTTTTTTAGTTTCATATTTATGTCCTAGAAACATGTTTTGAGAATATCTGTTCCATACTTTCAATGGGTGAAGATATACATCATCTTCATGAGAATATAAATCTAAAAATAGCTGTGTTGTTTCACGAATTTTAGCTAAAGCTTCAAAAGAATGTTTACCTCTAATAATCGGGAAATAAGCTACAGTATCAAGAGAAAATAAATAAGGGCATGTTACTCTAAAGAAGTTTCCCATCATTAAATCAGTAGACCATGCTGCCTGCAAATCGGATAAACAGTCAAATACATAAAAGGCATCTCTACCTTCCTTTGTAATAATATTATGAACCTCTAAAGTAAAAGGTTCAAATTGTTTAAAAGGATCAACATGATAAATTTTAATTCCATCACGCTCAATCATTACAAATTCATTTTCAGGATTATTTTTTTCCTCATCTAACTTTAAGAAATCATCAGCAGTCATATCTATTAATGGCTCATGCTGACCAAAGTTTATGTAAATTAAGTTTCTTTTATCTTTTAGTGCCTGTTTAACAAAAGGCCTGACAAAGTATAAAAATTCATCTAAATTAGAAACTTGCCATACCACATTATCTCCTAAACGAATATTATCTAAGGTTTCGTCTAGCTGCAAAATACCAGAGTTTATTCTTTCAAAAGCAACCATAATATCAACTTCTAAAAAACATTCAATTTTTTAACTAAATATTAAGATTGATTATGAATATGTTCAAAGTTGTATTAAAATTTTTACTAACAATTATGAATTTTGCTTATACATGCCATTTATAGAATAGGACTAACTATTAACTGTTTACTGAGTAAACAAAAGTATTATAAGGCATTACACCATTATACATACATGTACATCTATTCGTGCAATAAATTTCTTAATTAGGATGATGTAAAAATGAATAAACAAAGAATATTTATTTTGGCATTCTTGATGTGCATGTTGTCTGTTTTAGCAGTATCCGCAACAGACAATTTAACAAACGAAAATGCAAATATAAATGGTTTTGCTAGTGTAAATATTGATTTAATACCTACTAACTCCCTCATCCACATAACAATACATGGGGATAACCCTGTAGGAAATATGCAAATTACCATACTCCCATATGGATATCAAATAGCTAATACAAATTGTGAAGACAATAATATTAGTGAAAACGATATTGCTAACCTTAACTTAATATTGATTTAGCATCTCCAGGATATAGAAAACAAAAGTAATATCACAAAAAACACGATTAAACTTTATATAAAATAGTAACAACATGAGTGATTGTTTAATAATTGATTTAAACCCTGAAAATTAATTATTAAACAAATCCCCCTCACCATGTTATAGAATTTTTTCCATACCAATTTTTTGAATTTCCATCCCAATATTTTTATAAAATTCAATAGCACCATCATTACCTCCCCAGACATTTAAAGTGACATTATAACATCCGATATCTTTTGCATATTTTAAAACATACTTATATAATGCAGTTCCAATCCCATTACCTCTAGAATTTAAATCAACGCACAAATCATCAATATAAATAGTTTTATGGTCACAAAATGAAGTTTCATTATGATGGTTAGTTATAATGCAAAATACATATCCTACTATTTTATTATCTGCCAAATAGACAAATATTGGTGTTTTATCATTTTTTATAATCTCTTCTAGTTCACTATTATTATACTTCTTTCCACCATCTTTAAATAAATCAGGACGGGCATTTGAATGAACTTTTTGAACTTGAAGTAATAACTTGTTAATTGCCCCAATATCTCTTATACTAGCTAATCTTATCATATAGTAAGATTACTAACTATTATTATAAAAAATTAACTTAAAAATTTAATAATCCAAAACTTTAAAAGCTTTTGTATGGAATAATCCTCACAATTATCTTTTAAAATGCCAATAGCTAATTTATAAGCTACATTTTTATCTAATAAGTCATTTTCAACTTCATCAATTAAATTTAAAATAGAAGTAGTTATTGCTACATTATTTTGCTTTCTTGCAGCAAATTTTAAAGATTTTATAAATTCTTCTTTATCATCATCTAAATTATTGTAAAACTCATTAATATCCAAATCATATCTGCTTAAACGAGCTAAGACATTGCATTGAGATTCATTAGTAATCCATACTTGTCTTTTAATAGCTTCACTTACTGATTCAATAACACAATTAGCTATTAATTCCCCTAATTTTGAGTGTTTACCAGCATTGGATAAAATATTATCAGATTCAGTATTTGAAAAAATAGCAACCCCATCAGTTCCAGTTCCTGTTGCAAATCCATTTGAAAACTGACTCGGAATTCTTAAATTATTTAGTGCTACAGTTTTTGCTTCAGTAGCTGTTATTAATCCAATAGCTAATGTTCCTGGTTCTAAACAAACATTAGTTAAAATAATTATATTAATTGTTCCAACATCCACATGAAAATTTCCATTTTCTTCATAGTAACTTGCCTTATCCCCTGCTCTTGAAGCATTTACTCTTACTCCAGCAGTAGTTATTGCACTAACTTCCAACTCACGATATTGTTTTGTAACAACACATGCATTTTCCATTTTAGCAGAAGTTAAAAGTCCAGTTGTAAATTCAGAATTTAATCCTAAAATATCTATTTGTCTGTGTAAATAATCACTTACACTATGATTTTCTAAAAAATCAAGATTATCTTGAGACAAATTATGATTAAAGGCTGTTTTAAAATTTGTTTTAAATCCACCATTAATATCAGATGTTGAAATTCCATTCCTGTAAACACCAAAATCAACCACTATAGAGTTTTCATAGATATATGCTCTATCTCCAGTTGAATTTTTAAAAATAAGTCTTTTAGTTTGCAAGATAATACCTTAAAAATAAAAAGAAAAAAAGAAATTAAATAATTTCTTTTAGATTTACATCATTGGAGGCATACCGCCCATAGCAGAAGGATCCATACCGCCCATGTCAGCGTCACCTTTACCGCTAGATGCAATTACATCATCAATTCTTAAAATCATTTCAGCTGCTTCAGAAGCAGATTGGATAGCCTGTTTTTTGACACGTTTAGGTTCAATTACACCAGCTTCTTTCATGTCTGCTACTTTACCAGTGAATACATCTAATCCCATTACAGAACTGTCTTCATGAGCAGCTCTTAAGTCTACTAATGAATCAATACTGTCTAAACCTGCATTTTCAGCTAAGGTTTTAGGGACAATTTCTAATGCTTCTGCAAATGCATTAACTGCTAATTGTTCTCTTCCACTAATGGAATCAGCATAATCTTTGAGTTTTTTAGCCATAGCTATTTCAGGAGCTCCTCCACCAGCTACAACTTTGTCATCTTCAACAGTAGCTGCTACAACACCAATTGCATCTTCAATAGCTCTTACGATTTCGTCAACAATGTGTTTGGTACTTCCTCTTACGAATAAGGTTACAGATTTAGCTACACTACATTCTTCTACAAAGATCATTTCTTCACCAGATACTTTTCTTTCTTCTACAATACCTGCTTCACCTAAATCGTCAGCAGTTAAATCTTCTAAGTTAGTTACTACATTAGCACCAGTAGCTCTAGCTAATTTTTCAATATCGGATTTTTTAACCCTTCTTACAGCTAAAATACCAGCTTTAGATAAGTAATGTTGTGCTAAGTCATCAATACCTTTTTGTGCGAATAATACATTAGCACCAGCTTCAACTACTTTATCTACCATATCTTTAACCATTTTTTCTTCTTGTTCAATGAAAGCTTGCATTTGAGCAGGGTCAGTTATTCTGATTTCTGCATCAACTTCAGTTTCTTTTACTTCAAGAGGGGAGTTAACTAATGCGATTTTTGCATCTTTAACTTCAGAAGGCATACCTGGGTGTACTCTTTCTTTATCAACAATTACACCTTCAACTAAAGTAGAATCTTCTACAACAGCACCATCTTTTTTCTCGATTTTAATATTATCAGTATCCACTGCACCATCTTCAGCTACTTTTTGAACTGCATCTACGATTAATTTTGCTAATGGTTCACGTGCTGCTTCAGTTCCTTTACCAGTCATAGCAGTCATAGCTACTCTGATTAAAGTTTCTTCATCAACTGAATCAATTGCAATGTTGTCTAAAATTTCTTGTGCTTTTTCAGCTGCTTGTCTGTATCCCATTGCAATGATAGTTGGGTGAATATCTTGATCTAATAAAGCTTCGGATTTTTTTAATAATTCTCCAGCAATAATTACTGCAGTAGTAGTTCCATCTCCAACTTCATCTTCTTGAGTTTTAGCTACTTCTACTAACATTTTAGCTGCAGGATGTTCAATATCCATTTCTTTTAAGATTGTAACACCATCATTGGTTACAACGATGTCACCAAGTCCATCTACTAACATTTTGTCCATTCCTTTTGGACCTAATGTGGTTCTTACAGTTTCAGCAAGTACTTTTCCTGCTAAAATATTGTTTCTTTGAGCATCTCTTCCGACGGACCTGTTTGTTCCTTCAGGTAAAATAAAAATTGGTTGTCCACCTTGTGCCATTAAAATCACCTTTTTAAAATTAATTTATTATTTATAGAACAGTTTAAATATCAACATGAAAAATAATTATATTGTTGAATAACCCTTCTACCATATACTGAGTTTAAGGTTATATAAATACTTATCGGTTGTAAAAAAATGGAATATATTGACCTTACATACAAAATAGAAAATAAACTTCAGGAATATCCTGGAGATCCTAAAACAAAACTTAGCTATTTTAAAAAAGCTGATGAAAATGACACGTGTACTTTGTTTAAATTAGAAACTGGGCTTCATACTGGCACACATATGGATTCACCTTTCCATTACATTATAAATGGTAAAAAGATATCCCAATTACCCTTAGAAAATTTTATAGGAAAAGCTAGTATAAATTATGTGAAAAATAAACAAAAAGAAATTTTAGTTAAAAATTGTAATTTAAAAAATTCAACTGAAAAGATAGCTATAATAATAACAGGATGGGGCAAGTATTATGATAGTGATAAGTACTTCTATGAAAATCCTTACATCTCTGATGAATTAGCTGACCAGATTATAGAAAAAAATATTAAAGGAATAGCAATAGATACATGTTCAATAGATAAATATGGGGAAAACACAATTCATGAAAAATTACTCAAAAATAATATATGGATTGTTGAAAATATAACAAACTGCGATAATTTAAATAAAACTAGCTATGACTCATTCTTTATTCCATTAAATATTGATGCAGAAGCTTCTCCAGTTAGAGCTTTTCTAAAAAAAGATTAAAAAAGAGATTATTTTTTATTAAATCGTTTTTTCTCTAATTTAAATGGAGGAGTTCTCTCCACAGTATCATATGCCTCTTGTTCTTCTTGAAGCTCACTAAAGAAATTATTAATTTCTTCTAAACGTTTAATTTTATCATCTCTAGAAGATAATTCTTTTTGAAGAGTGATATACTCATCTTTAGGAATAGTAGACTCTTTTAAAAGAGATAATTCTTTTTGAAGAATATTGTATTCATCTTTAGAAATAGTAGAATCCCTTAAAAGAGATAATTCTTTTTGAAGATTCCTATATTCTTCTTTAGAGATAGTAGAATCCTTTAAATAAGATACTTCATTTTCTTTAGCTATAATCTCATTATTTTTCTTAGATAACTCATCATTTTTCTCAGATAACTCATTAGTTTTATATTCAAGTTCTCTTTCAAGATCAGAAATCCTAGTTTCAAATTCAACATTGTTTTCTAATTTAATAACTTGAATTTTATAATCATCAATAGTTCTTGAAAGTGAGTTGATTTGAGCATCTTTCTCAGCAATACTTTTAAAAGATTCATTTAACCTTTCATTAACTTCAGCAAGTTCTTTTTTCTTATAATTCTTTAATTGCTCTGCAAAATATTCTTTAATTTCATCAAGAGAATTATTTACATAATCTAATTCATAAATTCTATCTTCCTGATTTTTGATTAAAGCATCTTTTTCTTCCAGTTGTTTTTTCAAAAGATTAATTTCATCTTCAGCTTTGAATTTAATAAGAGAAACTTCTTTTTCTTTATTAAGAATATGATTCTCAAGTTCTTGAATCTTTTGAGGGGTGGTATCTCTAGCTTTAGCTATTTCTAACTCGGTTAAATCGAATTTAAGTCTATTGAGCTCCAATAAACAATCACGGATTAAATTTTGTAAAGTTTCATTCTCAATACCGGCGCCTAATTCCATGTTATCCCTTAATTTAAAAAATTTTTATCCCAATATCTAGTTGAATAATAAAAATTCAAATATTATAATTAATAAAGTATTATGAAATTCATACTATTTAAATTAAACCCTAAACATCACCAAATATTAAAATTAAAACTAAATAATAATCATATTAAAAATAAGAAAAATTTTAGAAAAAATAAGAAAATAAAAAGGATAAAATTAGAGTATTTTATCATTAATTAATTCTGCATTCAATACAGAAGCTCCAGCTGCACCGCGAATAGTGTTATGTCCAACCAATACATATTTGAAACTATTATCAAATGCTTGGTCTTTTCTTAACCTCCCAACAGAAACAGACATACCATTACCAGCATTTCTGTCCATTCTTGGTTGAGGACGGTCAATTTCTTCTTTGACAATAACCGGATTTTCTGGTGCTGAGAAGAGGTTTAATTTTTGAGGTAGTGCTTTGAAGTTAGCCATTTTATCTTCAACATCTTTAATATCAAAGTCATCATCTAACTCAACAAATACTGCTTCAGTATGACCATCAATAACCGGAACCCTATGACAAGATGCACTTAATTTGAAATCTGCATTAGAAACTTTTTCGCCATCATAGGTACCTAAAAGATGCAATGTTTCACTTTCCATCTTTTCTTCTTCATTACCAATATAAGGAACAAGATTATCAACAATAGCCATAGAAGGCACACCATTATATCCGGCACCAGATACTGCTTGCATTGTTGATACTCTAATTGCATCTACATTAAAATTATCAACAATAGGTTTTAATGATAAAGTTAAAGCAATAGTTGAACAATTAGGATTAGTTACAATAAAACCATCCCAATTATTTTCCTTTTGCTGAGCATCAATCATATCTAAATACTCAGGATTAACTTCAGGAATAACTAAAGGAATATTTTTCTTCATCCTATGAGCACTTGCATTACTTGCAACAACATAATCACGGGCGAATTCTTTTTCAACTTTAGCTGCGAATTCTGTTGGAAGGGATGAAAAAACAATATCTACATCATTATCCATTGCCCCAGCATCAGTTTCTTTTACAATAATGTCTTTAACAGATTCAGGCATTTCACTATCAAGATACCAAGTAGTAGCATCTTCATACCTTTTACCAGCGGATCTTGAAGAAGCAGCTAATGCTGTAATTTCAAAATCTGGATGATTATCAAGTAATTGGATAAATCTTTGACCAACCATTCCAGTTGCACCAAGTATACCAACATTTACCATAGAAAACACCTAGTCTAATCCTAAAACATCATTCATACTGCTTACAATACCAGATTCAGCATCAGGAATATATCTGATAGCTCTAATTACACCAGCAATGAAAACATCTCTAGCATGAGCCCTGTGAGTAAATTCTATTCTTTCACCATCACCAATAAACATTACAGTGTGGTCTCCGACAATATCTCCACCACGAATAGCATGCATGCCTATTTCTTCTTTAGTTCTTTTACCAACCATGCCTTGTCTTCCGTAAACTCCTACATCTTCAGGATTACGGTCAAGTTCATTAGCTATTACTTCAAATGCAGTCATTGCAGTTCCAGATGGTGCATCTTCTTTTTGATTATGATGTGCTTCAATAATCTCAATATCAAAATCATTTAAAATTGGAGTTAATTTTTTCAAAGTATTGAAAAATACATTTACACCAATAGACATATTAGATGAAATAACTGCTTTTACATTATTGTCTTCTACATTTTTAATGTTTGAAGCCATTTGTTCTTCAGTAAAACCAGTAGTTCCAACTACAACATTAACACCGCATGAAGTAGCTGTTTTAATTGTTTCTACTGCTGCATGAGCTATTGTAAAATCAACTAAAACATCAGGTTTAGTTTCTTTTAATGTTTCTTCTAATTTTTCAGCTCCAACAATTTTAACACCAAGTTCTCCAACGCCTGCTTTTGCACCGGCGTCAACACCTTCTAAAGGAGTGTTTGGTATTTCAATAGCTGCAACTACTTCCATATCTTCTTGTTGTGTTACTTTTCTAATAATACCAGAGCCCATTCTTCCAGCTGCTCCGGTTACTGCTACTTTAATCATATTATTTACCAACTTAAATTAAATCTGCTTCTTTTAGCGCATTTTTGAGAATTTCAATATTTTCGTCTTTCATATCTGTTAATGGTGCCCTAAGAGGTCCTGCAGGAAGGCCCATTATGTTCATTGCTGTTTTTGCAGGCACAGGATTACTTTCAATGAAAAGAGCATCAATTACATCAATCATTTCATAATGAAGCTCTTTAGCTCTAGTATAATCATCATTTAATATACTATCAACCATTAAAACCATCCTTTTTGGATCTACATTAGCTGATGCACTAATTACACCAGTTCCTCCTAAAGCCATGATTGGTAAAGTTAAACCATCCTCACCAGACAATATGTTGAAATCATCTTCAAGATTTTCTTTTGATAAAGCTTTATAAAGTTTAGATACTTTATTTACACTTCCACTAGCTTCTTTAACTGCATCTACACCATCAATTTTAGCTAATTCCACAATAGTTTCAACACTCATGTCTACACCAGTACGTGACGGAACATTATATGCTATAATTGGAATATCAGTTGCATCACTAATAGCTTGATAATGTTTAATTAATGCATGCTGTTGTGGTTTATTGTAATAAGGGGTGATGACTAATGCAGCATCAGCACCTAATTCTTCTGCAGATTGAGTTAATTCAATAGCTTCTTGTGTAGAATTACTACCTGACCCTGCTAATGTTTCAACTCTACCATCAACTTCATCAATTAAAATTTCAACTACTTTTTTGTGTTCGTCATGAGTTAATGTAGCTGATTCACCAGAAGTTCCAGCACCAAGTAAACCAGTTACACCTTTATCAATTAAATAATTAATATTGGACCTAAATCCTTCCTCATCAATTTTTCCATCATCAGTAAATGGAGTTATCATTGCAACATATGTACCTTCGAAATTCATTTTAAAACCTCTTTAATTAATTCAAGTGCTTTTTCACCATCTTTCCAATCAACAAATAATACCACAGCAGTTTGAGACGAAGATATTTCAACAATATTAATATTGTTTTTTCTAAGTGGGTCTGTAATATTAGAAATTATACCTGGTTCATTAATAAACTCAGGACTAACTACTGTAATCATAGCTGTGTCATCACCAAGAGATAATGAACTTAAAACATCTTCATCAATTACCCAACTATGTAATAAATGATATGCATTATCAGAGTCCTTTTTTTCTATAAATACTGTAATTGAGTTCTGACCTGCTGAAATGCCAAATATATTAATTTTATTTTCTGCAAGACATGAAGTTAAACTTGCTAAAAGTCCCACTTTCTTAAGCATTTCCTCCCCAACAATAGCAATAACAGAAATAGGGTTTTTGTATAAAGATACTGACTTTAACATATCTCCTTCAAAAGGACCAGTTATTTTTGTACCTTTAGCGCTTAAATCACCATTATTGAAGTTAATAATTTTTGCACTTATCAATGGGTCTTTATATTTTAAAGCATGAGGGTGTAAAACCTGTGCTCCATGAGTAGCTAAATCCCTCATTTCTTCAACAGAAATTTCATCCAATAATTCAGCTTCTTCTATTTTATTAGGATCCGTTGACATTACTCCATCAACATCAGTAACAATAACTACATCATTAGCACTTAAACAATGTCCAAGTAAAAATGCAGTTATATCACTGCCTCCTCTCCCAATAGTTGTAATTTCACCACTAGGGCCTTTTCCTAAAAATCCGCAAATAACCGGGATAATACCTTGACTAATAAGATTTCTTAATCCTTCACATTTTTTATCAGTTGTTGCAAAATCAATTTTGGCATTGAGTGAATTAGAATCTGTTATAACAGGCCATTTATCATTATACGGATCAATAAATTCTGCCTTGACACCTAAAGATTCAATAGCTGCAGCAAATAATCTTGAGCTAGTTAATTCACCCATAGCCATTATTTCTGCCTTTTGCTTATCGGTTAAACCTCCACCAATAGCCTCACTAGACAATTCAATTAATTCATCAGTTGCATTGTTAACTGCAGAAACAACTACAACTAATTGATTGCCTTTCATATATTCATTTACCACCGATTGTGCCGCTTTTCTAATTCTAGAACCATTTCCAACAGAAGTGCCTCCGAATTTTGCCACTATTAAATCCATTAATATTCACCTATTTCCATAAAAATTTCATTAGATTTTTGAACAAACAAAAATACCTAATTATTTATATGAATAAACACATTAATAAACTTTTAAAATAGGC
>CAVDAS010000015.1:0-24718 GCA_963606955.1 Bacteroidaceae bacterium | reverse complement strand
GCATATCAAATACATATGAGCAGTACATACCGTAAACATCATCTGATGTGAAGTTAGTTTCATTAACATACCATAAAACAAAGTTGTTTATTGCTTTTCTAGTGACTAAAACACCTTTCGGAGTACCAGTAGTACCACTAGTGTAAAGCACACAACCAACATCCTCTTCGTTGATTTTAGTTACATCCAAATGATTTAAACAACCAATTTCACTCTTAAGAATGTTAGATACATTTAAAACATTGATTTCCAGATTGTTTTTTGAAATAAGCTCATGTATGCATTGCTCACTATTATCATCCACAATAATAACACATGATTTAGAGTCTTTTAACATTAAAATTATTCTTTCATCTGGATATGTTGTTTCAATAGGAACATAAATTGCTCCACGAGTTAAAACACCCATACTTGCCAATAAATACCATTCACTACGATTCACAAACAAAGAAACATAATCCTGAGATTTAACACCTAAATCACACAAAGCACTAGCAACCTCATTAATAATAAAAGCACTTTCCCCATAAGTGTAAGATTTATCTAAATAAGACACCAATAAATTATTGACATGTTTAGCTAAATTATCATTAAAAGCCTCTAAAACATCACAATACTCAAAAGAGTGTTCAGTATTGTTAAATTTATCTAAATATTCAATATCTTGTGTTGTTGTATATTTTATTTCATTTAAATTGTTAACAGTTACTATTTGTTTTAAAATCATTTCATAAGCTTTTGTAAAACGTTTAATTGTATCTTTTGAATATTTGTTGGAATAAATAAGATTAATTGAGTATTTATCTTCAAATTCCACCATACGGAATTCAAATTCTGCAACATTGAAAAATTCATTATCCTCTTTAATGTTAAAATTTGGTAGATATTGGAAAATAATTGAATTAGTTATGTTGAATTCATTTGCTAAAACTCTAAATGGATAAAAATTGTAATTTAATACATTAAAAAGCAAATCCCGAACATTACCAACAAAAGAGTTTATATCTTTATTACTGCAGTCAATAACTAAAGGCAACGTGTTAACAAACATTCCAATGGAATCATAAATATTTAAATTACTACGACCATTATCAACAACATTAAACAGAACATTATCATCCCCTGTGAACCTGGAAAGTGTGTATGCGAAAACTCCAGTGAATAAAATGTTTTCAGTAATGTTATTTGTCTTTAAAAAATCAGAAATATCCTTTTTACTTATTGATATATCAACAGAGTATTTTCCAGGATTATTATCCCCAATGTCACTTAAAAGAGGATTTATATCATAAGCCTCACTTAACATCAATTCATAGAAACTTTTAGCCCCATCATACTCTGGAGTATGTGTGATAGTTTCATCATAAACAGCTGATTTTACAAATCCTTTATCTTGTTTTAATGATTTCCCATCTAATATATCAAATAAGTGTTTTTTAAAAACATTAGCAGAAAATCCATCAAAGATTAAATGGTGGAAAACAGCAACCAAAACAAGATCATCATCATCTTTAATTAATAAATATCTTGAAAGATTATTATTTAAATCAAATGAGTTGTTCATGAAACTTAAAACCTTATTTTCATCATAACCTTCAACATATTCTATTTCTAGAATATCTGTAGATTTAAAACACGGAAAATCATTTATTGTTTTAATATGTGTTTTAAGTATTGGATGAGCTTCAAACATTTCATTTAAAGCACTATTAATATCATCTACTGAATAATTATCTGGAATGTTGATTACTAGTGGTATGTTGTAGTCTTTATTTTTTTCATATCTTTGAATATCCAAATAAACATTTAATTGTGATTCATTTAAAGGACAGCCCCTCTCTACATCATATTTATTTTCATTTAACTCTAATTGTTCTGTTTTATTTTTAATATAGTATGCAATTTTTTCAGGAGTCCTTAAAGTTACTAAATCATTAACAGATAAATTATATTCTTTTAAATCAGAGAGGATTTTCATTCCAATAACAGAAGTGCCCCCCAATTGTATAAAATCATCATGAATACTTATGTTTTGTTGATTGAATGCTTTTTCAAAACAATTAACAACTTTCTGTTCAAAGTCATCCCTAGCTTGAATAAAATCAACTTCTTCAAACTCAACTGCAGGTAAGAGTTTAATATCTATTTTACCATTAGGATTTACAGGTAATTCATCCATAGGAACATAAAAAGAGGGAATCATATATGATGGTAAATTAGTTCTTAAATATTCATCAAGATTATTTTCATTAATCTCTTTTTCAGCCGAATAATAAGCAACTAAGTGTTCCTGACTGTTGATTTTATCCACAATGACTTTTACTTGAGTAATACCACCATATTTGTGTATTATGTTTTCTATACCTTCAGGTTCTATTCTAAAACCATTTAAATTAACCTGATTATCCATTCTTCCAACATAAACTATTTCACCTTTATTGTTATAATAACCTAAATCATTAGTAAAATAAACTTTTTTACCATCAACAATACCAAAACATTCTTTTGTTTTTAGAGGATTGTTGAAATATTGTTTAGATACAAAAGGGCCAGCAATGGCTATTTCACCAACACAGCCTAAAGGCACAATCTCATGATTTTCATCAAGAATATATGCAGTACAGTTAACCGCAGGTTTACCAATCACTGAATAATTAGAATAATCCCTATCTAGCTCATTAATAATGGGTGACCCTGAAATTTCAGTACAACCATAACAATTAAATATCCTGGTTTTTTCATAATTTCTAATCTTTGAATTGGCCAATTTAGAGCCAGCCAAAACCAAATAATCAACTTTTATATCAAAATTATTATATAAATAAAGACCTAACTCCTGTGTTGAAAGCAAAAATGAACATTGGCGTGTCATTAAATATTGAACTATTTTAGGAATTGATTCCTTAGTAGTATCACGAATAATAAATGCCTCAACACCTTTCATCAATGCAGTGTAAATTGGAATTGAAGCAACAAAAGTGAATTTAGCCAGACACATAAAATAGCCATCATCTGCTGTGAAATTAAAATATTCAGTACATGCATGACTGTTATTTATTATGTTTTTTTGAGTTATTTCAACACCTTTAGGCTTTCCAGTAGTACCACTAGTATACAATATAAGTGCAGTATCATCTAAATCAACATTAACTTCATTAAAACTTAAATTATCGGATTTTATGTTGAACTCATTAAGATTAATTACATTAGTATTTTCCAATTCAAATTCATCATCACAAATAATGTATTTAGGATGGGAATCCTCAATAATATCCTTAACATACTCCAATGGGTAAGTATCATCAACGGGAATTGCAATAGCTCCTAATTTCATTAAGCTAAGACATAAAACAGGTACATTATAAGAACGGGACATATAAAGAACAATTATATCTCCTTTTTTAATATCATATTTATTCTGAAGGATGACAGTTCTTGAATCGATTAATTCGTCTAATTTTTTGTAAGTAATTTGGTTAATTTCATCATTGATCGCTATTTTATCTGGATATTTTTTAGATGTGTTTTTAATGATGTCTGGAAGGTTTATATCCTCAAATTGGACTTGTGGACCTTGTGAATATTCATTTATCTTTTTTATTTCCTCATCAGAAATTATACAGATTTTACCACATTGGACATCATGATTTTTTATAGAATTAGCTATTAAAGTTTTAATATTATTATAAAATGACTTGATTTCATCATCTGCAAAAAAATTAATGTCATAATGAATATCTACGAAATTTTGGTTTATTTTGAAGTTGATAATTGAGTTATAATCAGTTTCGTCATCAAAATCAGTTATTGAATATGCGTAAATAGAATCAACAATCTCAGGATATAAATTTTCAATTGTATTTCTCAAATCATCAGATGCATGGTTATTGAATTTTTCAATATCTTTTTTTGTATCTGTTAAATGTTTTAAAATACTTTTATTTTTATCATAATTAAGTTTGTAAAAGGTTTTATTTTTATAATTAAATATAGATCCTTTTGTATTGTTTGTTCTTGAGAGGTATATTGTTAAAATAGCTGTTATGAATTCAAGCACTGTATATTTATTATCATCTAAAAAAGACAAAAGGTCATCAGTAAAATCGATTTTTAAATTTTCATAATTCTTTTCATTTTTAATATCTTCATATACTTCCGTGAACAATGAAACATTTTTTAGTTCTTTTACCCAATACTCTTGATTCAAAATAATCCCATCCGATTTTGATAACTTTAAAAATTAATTTATAATGATTTAAATTAAAATAGAAAAAAAATTCTTACAAAATTTACTTCAATAAATATGTTCTTACAAAATATTTATATCTGTTTTAATTTATTTTTTGATAAATCAAATAATCATAATAACTTTTTAAAAGGCTCCATAAATAAATATGTGGATTAATAAATGTACTTTTTTGTACTTAAATGCTAAGTAGTTCTTTATATTTATAATTATTTATAATTATTTATAAAGGTTCTAAATTTGTAAAGTGAAATAAAATTTGTTTTTATGCTCCTAGTGAATTATTTATTATGCGTATTTTGTAAAACATGAATTCAAATCTATTTTTAGCAAATCTAGAACATTATATAAAAAAGAATACACAAACAAAATTAGGGACTAACTTGTGTTTTTTAGTAAGGTGTCCAATTTTGTTGTCCTTTTTTGTATGGTATGGCATTATCATCAATATTTGCTTGTTTTTTGTTTGTAAACTTGATAAAAAAAGCTTACAAACTTTTTTAGACTTATAAAAATTAGCTATTTAAAAATAAAATTAGTCTAAAAATGATTTGAAAAATTCTTCAAATTCTTCATCATCCATAGGTTCCGGTGTTGTAAAAATATTATTCTCCATAATATTCATAGCTAAATCATTGTATTCACTAGCTTCTTTTGATTCAGGGTATTTTTCTACAACTGTTTTTGCATCTAATTCACTTTCTTGAATTAAATTACTTCTATTAATAGTTCCAATAATACGAGTTCCTATTTTTGATGCAAATTCGCTAACAATTTCTTTTTCATTTTCAACATTTCTACAGTTGCAAATTATTCCACTTAAATTTCCTTTAAGTTTTTTAATACCTTTAACAATATTATTAGCTGCATATAAAGACATGTATTCACCAGAAGTTACAATTATCACTTCATCTGCATATTTTTCACGAAGAGGTACTGAAAAACCTCCACATACAACATCTCCCAGTACATCATAAATAACAACATCCAAGTCCTTATCAAAAACACCTAAATTTTCAAGTCTTTTCATAGCTACTATTACACCACGTCCAGCACAGCCAACACCAGGTTCAGGACCTCCACTTTCAACACATAAAATATCTTTGTAACCTTTTACAACAATATCTTCTACATTAGCTTGTCTATTAGTTTTAAGTGTGTCTACAACAGTTGAAATTCTCCTACCACATAATGTACGTGTTGTATCAGCTTTTGGATCACAGCCAATAACTAAACAGTTTAAATCATTATTTGCATAAACTGCTGATAAGTTAGCTACTGTTGTACTTTTTCCAATTCCGCCTTTTCCATAAATAGCTATTTTTTTAATCAATTTAAATTTCTCCTTTTATGTATTATTCTTAAATTAAATGATATAAATTACTCTCAGAAGATTTCTACCTTTTAACTAATTTATAAACAAAATCATTAGGCCGTACTTTTGTTGGAATAGCTACTCCTACATTATTGCCTTTTTTGACTTTTTGAACATTTTTACCATTAAACTGCATTGAATCAATTTTATGTTTTATAGAACCTGTAGTTGTTCCCTGTATTAAAATTTCATCACCAATAGCTAAATCATCCCATATTTTAAGTTCTGCAACTTTTACTTTGTTAAAATAATTAACAACCTGTCCAATGTCTTTTTTAATAAATTTTGACTGGTTATTTTCACTTGTTTTAAATGGAATATTAAAGTAAAAACCTGTGTCAAATCCACGATTAAATACACTTTTAAGCTCTTCAATCCATTGTGGATTCACTTTATAATTATCTGGATTTGCATAATATGTATCAATAGCCTGTCTATATACATTAGTTACCATTGCACCATAATCCGGACTTCTTGCTCTTCCTTCTATTTTAAATGAATCAATTCCTGCGTTAATTAGCTCTGGAATATGTTCTATCATCATCATATCTTTTGGTGAAAAAAAGTTAGTTCTATAACTATCATCATAAGATTTAGAGATTATAAATGACTCATCATTAACTTCTGAGGTGTTTATTACACTATCATTATCATCTTTTTCAAAAGTTAATGTCCAGTTTTTACGGCATGGCTGCAGGCAGTCACCGCAGTTTGCACTGCGCCCATATAATCCATAGCTTAAAAAACATCTTCCGGATATTGCCATGCACATTGCACCGTGGATAAATACTTCTGTTTCAATAGGTGAATTTTTAACTGTTTTTTTAATATCTTCCAAACTAAGTTCTCTTGATAAAATGGCTCTTTTAGCGCCTAATTTTTTAAGTGTTTTTAATGTATAAGAATTAGAAATATTTTCCTGAACACTAATATGTGCTTCAAGTCCATTAGCTACTACATCTTCTATTAATCCAATATCTGATAAAATAATTCCATCAATGTCTGATGAAGCAATTTCTTCTAAGTTATTTTTTAGTTTTAAGGCCTCATCTTCATTTAAAATAATATTACTACATAAATAAGTTTTAGCCGAATACTCCTTAGCTATTTTAGAAACTTCAGATAAATCATTTAGGGAAAAGTTTTTAGCATTTGCTCTCATATTAAAATTATCAAGACCAAAATAAGTAGCATCCGCCCCATTTTCTAAAACTGCCCTAAGGGAAATAAAATTTCCTGCAGGAGATAATAATTCAACCATAATATCTTAAGGTTTATAATATGTTTCAGCCTCAATATCTTCAGGAAGTTCTGTTGGATAACATTCATTTAAACAACCTAAACATAAATCTTCTTTAGGCATTCCAATAGCTTTTACTAATGATTCCAAACTAATGTATCCTAAAGTATCAATATCTAATTGTTGTCTTATTTCTTCAACAGAATAATTAGCTGCAATTAATTCTTTTTTACTAGCCATAGCTACACCATAATAACAAGGAGCTATAACTGGTGGACAGCCCACTAAAAAGTGTATTTCTGCAGGTTCTGCTTCTTTTACAAGGTCAATTAAAGATTTAGAAGTTGTTCCGCGAACAATACTGTCATCAATTAAAACTATTTTTTTACCTTTAATAGCTTTTTTAATTGGATTTAATTTAAGTCTAACAGCTAATTCACGCTCTTCCTGAGTAGGCATGATAAAAGTTCTTCCAACATATCTATTTTTAATTAAACCTTCACCATAAGTGATTCCTGAAGCTCTTGAATATCCGATAGCTGCAGGAATTGAAGAATCAGGTACTGGGATAATTACATCAGCATCAATTGGGAATTGTTCATATAATTGTTTTCCAATATTTAATCTTGTTTTATATACATTAACTTCGTCAATTGTACTATCAGGCCTTGCAAAGTAAACATATTCAAACATACAATGAGCAAGAGAAGTTGTTTTAGCTACTTCTAACATGGAACTTTGGATTTCATTATTTTTAAAGTAAATGATTTCTCCAGGTTTAACATCTCTTATGAATTTAGCATTAATTACATCAAAAGCAACTGTTTCAGAAGCAAGAACAAAATCATTTCCTCTTTTAGCTATTGCAAGAGGTTTTATTCCAGCAGAATCACGAACACCATATAACTCACCATTAACAAGTATAGTTAATGCATATGATCCGACTAATTTTTTAGAAACCTCTTCAATAGATTCTATAATGTTTTTACCATTATCATGATGCTCTTTTCTTAACATGTAACAAATTACTTCAGAATCAGTCCCTGATTTAAATTCATAACCTTCGTCAATAAGCTCATCTCTTAATTCAGAAGAATTTACAATATCCCCATTATGAGCCATAGCTATAAATCCATCATCAAAATCAGTTACAAAAGGTTGTGAATTTTCAAGTTTAGATTCACCAGTAGTTGAGTACCTTACATGTCCAATAGCCATATTTCCTTGAAGATTATTAATTTCATAATCTTTAAAAACATCAGTCACTAAGCCCATACCACAGTAATAATTTAATCCTTTATCTGGACTAAAAGTAGCCATTCCTGCAGATTCTTGGCCTCTATGCTGAAGAGCATATAAACAATAATAAATCAAAGAAGAAACATCTTTAGAAGTATCTAAAGAATGTATTCCCACAACACCACATTTATCTTGCATTTCTCCTTGCATTGACAATCTCCCATTTAATAATATAATTATAAATTTTTATTTTATAGTATAAAATTATAGTGATTTACTCCCAAAAATTTTCAAAATTATCTGAGATATCATAATCTTTTTCAACATCAGACGATTTATTTAAATCTTGTTTTAAATCATCTTCATCATTTTCAACAAAGATTAAAGCTGTTTTAATAATTTTCAACCAGTCTATTGCATCTTGCCTTGATTTAGCACCAATATAATCCTGACCAACAATAATATTCTCTGGTTTAAATTTATTTGTAGCTATTGTAACTTTTTTTACATCTACAAGATTCTCTCTAAAAACTTCCTCCCACAAATCACTTAAATTATAAATTTCAAGAAATTCTTTAGAGTAAATATCCTCATAACGAGACTTGAAAGAGGTAAAATCAGATTTTAAATCATCAATATTTTCTTGTAATTCCTTATTTTTTAAAGATACATTATCATAATCTTCAATAAGGCCATTATAATCATCAAGTAAGCTATTGTATTTATGAGTTAATTTTAATAATTTATTTTCTAAAGTATGCACATTAACTAAATTTAAAGAATAAGATAGAGCTGCACGTATAATAGAATTTAATATTTCTTTTGCAGCTAAATTTGAGTCAATAGACTCATTTTTAATAATATTATTATAATCAAATAACCCAACATGATTAAAATCAGTTTTTAAATCATTGAAAAGTAAATTGTAATTCTCATCTTGGCCATAACCTCCAATGAGAATAATATCCCCACCATTAGCTACTTTTTTTGCTATTTCAAAATTATTTGTAGGAATAATTGAAGAAACAATTATATTATAATCCCTCTCAAGTTGTGTATTATCTACAGATTTAGATACAATCTCAGCAATATCCAATCCAGACACAATAATACGTACATCAACTTTTGAAATTATAGTATTTTCATTTTCCATAGCTATAACCTAATCCTGATATATTTTTTTATGCCAATTCCAAGCAGATTCAACAATAGTTTCCAAATCATATTGTGGAGTCCAACCTAATTTATCTTTAATTTTTGTTGCATCAGCTATTAAAATATCAGGATCTCCTTCACGGCGTTCATCTAATTTAACTGGGAACTCTTTCCCTGTTACTTTTTTAACCGTGTCAATTACTTCTTTAACAGAAAATCCTTTTCCATTACCTAAATTAAATACATTAGATTCATTTTCCTTGCATAAATATTCATAAGCAACAATATGTGCTCTAGCTAAGTCATTTACATGAACATAATCACGGATACAGGTTCCATCTGGAGTATTATAATCAGTTCCAAAAATAGAAATAGAATCTCTTCTCCCAATAGCTGCGTCTAAAACTAAAGGAATTAAATGAGTTTCCGGTTCGTGTAATTCCCCAATTTCACAATCAAAGTCACAGCCTGCAGCATTAAAATATCTTAAAGCTACATAGTTAAAATCACCTTTTGCAGCTTCACGTTCTAAAGCTTTTTCAGTGATAAACTTAGAGTGACCATATGGATTAATTGGTTTTAAATCTTGGTCTTCAGTAATAGGAACCTTTTCAGGGTTTCCGTATACAGCAGCAGTAGATGAGAGAATAAATTTATCAACACCAAATTCTCTCATTATTTGTAAAAGATTAATTGTATTTTTATAATTGTTTTTAAAATATTTTTGAGGTAATTCAACAGATTCGGCTACTGATGAAAATGCCCCAAAGTGCAGTACTCCATCAATATCATATTTTTCAAAAACTTCTCTTAAATCTTTACTTCCAAAGTCGTAGTTTTCAAAATGTCCCCATTTAACAAAGTCTTCATAACCTTTAACAAGATTATCAACAACAACAGTTTCATAACCTGCCTGATTTAGGGCTTTATTAGTATGAGCACCTATATAACCTGCTCCACCAGTAACTAAAATCAAAAAATCACCTTAAATAAATTTACCTAATTTTAATAAAGCTTTTGGAGATACTTTTATTAAAGCTTTAACAAGTTCAGTAGTTGAGATTTTCTCAAAGTTAACATCCTGGAATGCATGAGCAATATTATTAAGCTCTTCATCAGATAAAGTTAACATATACTCTTGAACTTTCTTATATTTGTCAATTTCATGAGATAAATCATCACGGGTTATTTTATCATATTTTTTAAGGAATTTTTTAGAATGATTACCTTCTTTAATAGCTTCTGCAGCTACCTGACCAGCATACATTCCTCCAGTCATACCGCTGATAATTCCTCCACCAGTTAATGGATTTACCTGACCTGCTGCATCTCCACAAACTAAAATATTATCATCATACATTTTTTTAGGCATTCCGCCAACAGGATCTCCACCAACATTTAATTCAACTGCTTGAGCATTTTTAGTTGCTGGACATTTAGCTATGAAATCATCTAAATATTCAATAGCTGGTTTTGTTGCTTTGTGTTGGAGAACAGCTAAACCTACATTAGCTATGTCATCACCTTTAGGGAAAATCCATACATATCCTCCAGGTGCACATGAACCGAAATAGAACTCAATAACAGCTTCCCTATCAAATTCAACATTTACCATTTCATATTGAACTCCGGATTCCATTTCTTTAGCTTTTGCACTAGCTTTAAGACCTGCCCATCTTGCGACATGACCTTCAGGACCGTCTGCAGCAATTACTATTTTAGCTTTAATTTCTTCAGTTTTACCCATAGATTCTGTAGAAACAATAAAGCCATCTTCAATTTTATCCATTCCAGTAGCTAAAGTTTTGATTCTAATTTCAGCTCCAGCTCTTGCAGCATCCATAGCCATATGTTTATCAAATACTTTTCTCTCAAGAATATAACCTGCTTCTGGCAATTCAATTTCTTCTTCTGTTAACCAAACATCAGTTCCGTCAGGAGAAGTAAGTCTTACTCCATCAATTTCTTTAGTAATCCAACGTGAACTTGGTTCAATACCTAATTTTGCAAGACCTTTTTTAGAAACACCTTCAGCACATCTTTTTGGAGCTCCTATTTCAGATCTTTTATCAATTAAAATAACTTTTGCTCCACCAAGAGCTGCATGTTTTGCTGCTGAGGAACCTGATGGTCCTCCACCTATTACTAATACATCAGTTTCAATCATAGAATAGTCTCCTTAATCTTCTTTCTCCAAAGCATTAATAGGACAAGCATCAACGCATGTACTACATTCTCTACATTCACTTTCATCAAATACTAAGCTATACTCCTTAACTTGTATTAAATTTCTTGGGCAAACCCCTGCACATTCTCCACAGAATGAACACCAATCTTTTACAATCATAAATTAAAAGTCTCCTCTGTATAAACAATTAAATAGTTTATGTTATGAATACTAAGTTCGTTATAATATTTAAATATTTATCTAACTAAAACCACAGGAACATCAGAAGTTCTTAAAAGTCTTTCACTAACCGAACCTATTTGATTTTGAGATATTTCATTTTCCTCAAAAGATACAAATCTTTTATTATCAGAACCAAATGCATGAATAACAACTAAATCAGCATGAGCCTGATTAATAATAAATTTCATATCCCGTAAGGCATCAGCAGTTAATAAATGCTCAATACATTCTATTCCTTCATCATTAGCTTTTTTAGTGATTTTTCCTAAAATTTTATTTCCACTATCTTCTGATTCATCATAACTATTAAAAGAAAATTCTTCCAAAACATGAATAGCAGCTATTTTAGAGTTGAACTTTTTAGCTATTTCAATAGCTACATCAGCTGCCTTATATCCATATTCAGATCCGTCAACAGGAACTCCAATAATATCAAACATTTAATTATTCTCCTTTAAATAATCAGCATGACATATGTTAATAAAGTTGTCAATAGCCTTATCAACATCCTCGCTATCATCTACTATTTTACCATCTTCCATAAGAAGAGTTCTGTTACTTACTTCGCGAACAAAGTCAGTATTATGTGAAATCATTATAATGGTAATGTTATATTCTTTGGATATTTTTTTAAGAGAGTTAGCTACTATTCTTAAAGTAATTGGGTCTAAATCTCCGAATGGTTCATCTAAAAGTAAGAATTCAGGTTTTGAAATTAAAATTAAAGCAAGCATTACCCTAACTTCCTGACCACCAGATAATTCATAGGATTTTCTATATAAAATATCTAAAGGTAAATCAAGTAATTCAAAAATATCTTTTACCGCTTCTTTAGTAGCCGTTTCTGGGAATTTAGGGAATAAATCTTCTAAAATATCTGGCATTAAACCAATTTTAGCTAATAAATCTCTTGCCTCAGCTTCAGGCAAATCAATTAAAGCATAAAGTGAGTCTAATAATTCTTCACCTAAACCTAATTTTTCAGCTTTTATTTTTGCTTGTTTTACAACATCTTGATTTTTATAACCTAAACGAGTAGCTAATTGGCTTAAAACAGTTGCATAGTAATTTAGAGCAAATTCCTGATACATAAAACCAAGTTTTCTTCTTACTTCCATACGATTCATACTTGGCATTGAAATATCTACCCAATCACCATTTAACTCATACAATACTCTTCCTTTATCAGGCAGTTCTAAATCAGCTAACATTCTAAGTAAAACTGTTTTACCAGCCCCACTAGGCCCAATAAGACTTATAATATTTTCTTTTTTAACTTCAAAGTTAATATCTTCAATCTGTAGGACTTCCCCACCAGAGAATAAAAAGAATCTTTTATAAATATCCTCTACTTTAGTAACAGTTTCATCTGTGGAAATATTTTCAATATCAACTATATCATCCATTCCACTTAAAAACTCATCAATAATCTCATCAGGATTTCCATCTTTTTTAATTTCACCATCTTCAAGTAAAATAACCCTATTAGCTAAATATCTTTGAATTTCAGGTAAATGTGAAACAATAACTACTGTAATATTTAATTCTTCATTGATTTTTTTAACAGCATCAAGAATTTCTTGTTTTGTTTTAGGGCATGCCATAGTAGCTGGTTCATCAAGAAGTAATACTTTTGGCTGTTTTGCAAGTTGTCTAGCTATAATAAGTCTTTGTTTTTCCCCACCACTTAATACAGCTGCATAATGATTAGCTTTTTCAGTTAAAGAAACCATTTCTAATATTTTATCTGCTTCATCACCAAATTCACTTTCAGCTACATTAAAATCAGTGCTTTCTTCATCAAAGTATTTACGAGCATATAATTTTCTTAAAACATTTTCACGAACTGTTTCTGGCCATATACCGAATGATCTTTGAAGATGAATAGCTGTTTCTTTTTTAAGTTGATTATAATAAAATTGAGAATCTCCTGCCTTAACAGTAACATCACCAACAGTTATGCTTCCTTCGTCGAGTTCTTCAACACCTCTAAGCAATCTTAAAAGAGTAGTTTTACCAGAACCACTTCTTCCCATTATTCCAAGAATTTCTCCTTCTTTAACTTCAAAATTGATGTTTTTAAGTCCAACAACTTTGTCTTTATTATCTAATTCATATGTTTTACTTATATTGTCAACTTTAATCATTTTTTTATGCCCCAACAATAATATAGATACTTTTATAATCAAAGCTATATATATTTTTAAAATAAGTGATTAAAATGACCGAAAACAACAAAATTCAAGAATATATGGACACTTTAGAAAATGATAAATTAATGATTGAAACACATTTTGCAAATATTGAAAGAATATTAAAAGAAAACAATGATTTAAACCAAGATAAAGTAATTGGTTTATTATCTAACTTTAATACACTAAATATTCAATATGACCAATTATGCCATGATTTAATTACATTCATTAAAGTATTCAAACTAGATACTGAAGAAATAAGGGTATATAAAACTGAAGAGCTTATTGAATTATTAGAAGCTAAAGTAAATGAAGTTTCTAACTAATAATTATAATTAATAACCACACTACCAGTTGATTTAGTAGTTGAGTTTTCAGCTACTACTTTACCATCCCTAAGAAGTTCTACTTTAAGTTCTTGAGAACTGCCATCTGATTTTTCGATTACAACACCTACTCTGTCCCATGGTGCACAATCTAAATTATAGGATTTTTCACCTCTACCAGACACATCTTGAAGATAATTTGGATCTCCTACTTGGCCAGACCAAGTTCCATTGTAAATTATGTGAGCTTGATAAGGATAATTTGAACCTTCTTGAATTTTTTCCTCAGCTGAAATGACATTTAATGAACTTTTATTATCAGGCTGAGTTGCGTTATAAATAAATGAAAATAATAATAATGCTATTACCACAATTCCTAATACAATAGCTATTTTTTTACCTGTACTAATATTCCATCTTGTAGCTTTATTTTTTGAATTAGCACTTTGTGGATTTTTAATTGGATATGTACAATTTTCACAGTATACGGAAACATCGTTATTTTCATATCCACATCTCGGACACTTAACCATAGTATCTATCCCAAAATTGTTTTTACTGTATAAACCTTATTAAAATTCATTATATTTAAATTTAATTGAAAAAAAAGAGAATTTTAAAAAAAATCAAATAACAATGATTAATGATAATAGTCAAAAACATTAGTAGCTGCTTTCCTGTTCATACCCTTTATTTTAGCTAAATCATCTACAGAAGCATTTTTAACCTCATCAATAGTTCCAAATTCTTTTAAAATATTAATCTTACGTTTTTTACCAATACCTGGAATATCATCTAAAGAAGATTCACTTATATTATCACTTCTTAATTTTCTATGGTATGTAATTGCAAATCTATGAGATTCATCCCTAACCTGCTGAAGTAAATGTAAAGCTTTATTATTTTTAGGAATAATAATTGGTCTTTTAGAATTAGGTACATAAATCTCCTCAAATTCTTTAGCTAGTCCAATAATAGGAATATGAGATAAATTAAGCTCATCTAAAACCTCACAAGCCATTCCTAATTGACCTTTACCACCATCAATAACAATCAAATCAGGTTCTTCATCTGTGTCAATCATTTTTAGACGACGTGTTAGTAATTCTTTCATCATAGCAAAATCATTAGGCCCAGGAGTTTCAATTTTAAAACGTTTATATCTCTTTTTATTCGGCTTTCCATCTTTAAAAGAAACTTTTGAACCAACTGCAAATTTACCTGAAATATTACTTATATCATAACCTTCAATAACTCTAGGAAGATTATCAAGCTTTAAATATTTTTTAAGCTCAATTAATGAATTTTCCATAGCTTTCTTTTGATGTTTAATAATCTCAGCATTTTTCTGAGCCATATTAACAAGTCTGAGTTTCACACCCTTCATAGGTACTTTAATATAAACCCTATTACCTCTAAGGTCACTTAACCATTCTTCAAGTAATTGAGAATCATCAATAGGTTCATTTAAAAGAATCTGCTTTGGAATATGTCGATTAAATCCATAATATTGTTGGATAAAAGCAAATAATATTTCAGAATTTGATTCATACTGTGATCCACTCATTAAAAAATCATCACGTCCAACAATTTTACCATTTCTAACAGGAAGTATAATAACTACAACCTCATTGTCATTAGGAGCAATAGCTATTACATCCTGGTCCAAATCATCATCTACCAAATCAACAAATTGTTTTTCCATAATCTCTTCAATTGAAGTTATTTGATCTCTTATAACTGCTGCTTTTTCAAATTGTTCATTTTTAGCTGCCCTGGTCATTTCCTTTTTAAGATTTTTAACAATAACGGAATATTTTCCCTGGAAAAACAAATCAATTTTATTAATAACTTCATTATATTCTTCTTGTGAAATTTCACCAGAACATGGAGCATAACATAATTCAATTTGAGAATTTAAACAAGGCCCATCCATATTACGGCAAGTTCTAATTTTAAATAATGATTTTAAGAATTTAACAGTTTTTTTAACAGAAGTTACATCTGTAAATGGACCATAATAAATACCATTTTTTGTAACATTTCTTGTAATAATTAACCTTGGATACTTCTCATCTGTAATTTTAACATAAGGATATCTTTTATCATCTTTAAGTTGTATATTATACCTTGGACGATGCTTTTTAATAAGATTAGCTTCTAATATAAGAGCTTCCTTTTCAGAATTAGTTACAATATACTCTAAACTATCAAAATGACTCATTAAAATCTGAGTTTTAGGCCTATCTAGTTTTTCTCTAAAATAAGACCTAACTCTGTTAATAAGATTTTTAGCTTTGCCAATGTAGATAATTTCATCATTGGCATCTCTCATTATATAAACACCAGGTTTTTTAGGTAAATTTTCTGGAGATGTAACTTTTGTTGACATGATTTTAAATTAATTTAACTCAATAGTGTCATTAACTAATTTAACTTTATTATCAGCTATCATTAAATCTAAAACACTATTAATTTTATTAGCTGTTTTTTTAGATGTTGATTTAAATCCAAAATTACGTGAAACTTCTTTTGGTAAAGATTTTGCAGAAAGTGACTGTTTGTGAACTAAAATTCTTTCAATATTTTTAGCTATTTCCTCATCAGAAATTAAATCAATATTAGGTTTGTGCCTTTTTCTAATACTTACATTATTATTTGCAGAATCATATAAAAAATCACCAATTTTAATAATAGTACCTGCTTCTTCAGATGCATCAATAGCTCCGTTAACTGCTTTTTTCAAATTAGGACCAGCTCTTTTTATATTACAGCTATCTTTAACTCTTTTAATAACTTCACTAATATGAACTGGACCTTCTACTTCTACAATTTTATCAATAGATTTAGCTACTTCTTCACTGGATTTTTTAAATAAATCTTCCTGTGATGTTAAACCAATATCTTCAGCCTGTTTATATTCTACAATTTCATCTTTAAGCTTAACTTTTCCTGGAAGTTTTTTATCATCAAATGCTTTTAGAGTATTATTGTTTTTAAACCTTTCTTTTTCAATTTCAGCATAATCTTCATTAGCTGTTTGAATAATATCTTCTAAAGCTTGATCTTTCATTTCCTGTCTTCTTTTTTCTTCATGAATAGGAATAATAACATTCTCATCACTAGCTATTTCTTTTTTAAGTGCATCCATTAACTTTTCTTGTTCATATCTTTTCTCTTCAGCTTCAGCAAAAGATAATTCATCTGTTTCATCAGGAGCAAATGTATATTCCTCTTCATCATCGTGTTCAGGTGTTATATAATCATTAGGATCATATTCTTCGGTTCTATCAATTACAGCTACATATTCTGCAGGTGTTGGGTTTTCTATTTCTTTTAATGATTTATTAATATATTTTACTTCGTTTTTTAAATCAACAAGAGAATCTTTAACAGATTTGTTTTTATTATCCCTTGTTTTATGGTAAACATTGTTCTTTTTAAGAGGATTTGTAATACCACTTACACCTTGATAATACACATTTTGATTAACTGATGTAGATGTAGCTGATGTTTTATGTGAAATATCCTCTTCACTTTGAGTATCTTGATTTTGGCCATCATAATTTTGATTGTAATCTTCTTCAATGTCACTTAGTCCAATGTCATTTTCATTATTAATGTCACCAATTACTTCTTCAAAAGCATTGCCTACAATATCAGAGGCAATATTATGAATGTCTTCATCATCTAATTCCACATTAGATTTAAATTTTACATTATCATATAAATTCTCTTCATCTTCTTGTGAATTCTCACCAACAATTTTTGGTTCTACAACATACTCATCTTTAGGAGTTGGCCTATGTAATTTAGGATTTTCATTTTCCATTATTTCCCCACCTACAGTCTCAATTTCCTCTTTTTCTAATTTTGATTTACCAATAATCACACTAGCTATTGTTCCATGATTTTTATTTTCTAATCTTTCATTATCAAAGAAAATACTTTTAATAGCCCTATTTTTAGACCCATCATTATTTTCAGAAGATTTTATTTCCTCATCAGAATCTTTTTGAGCATCATCTATTTCAACATCCTCTTTTAAAGTGTCTGGATTCTCTTTTTTAGGTAAACTATCATCATTTTCACTAGCATCCACAGCACTTTCATTAACTACAACATCATCATTCTCATTAACTACAACATCCTCAGATGAGACATTATCACTTTTACTAGTATTATCTACATCAACAGATTTATTATCATCATTTTCTTTAGGCTGTGAAGTATTTGTATCATTTTCAAAATCAAATTCATCTTCATTTTTAATATTTTTACTAAATTTGATATCATCTATTTTTTTAGTGCTTTTTGGTTTATTTTTCTGTTTAGAATTGAAAATTGAACTAATACCTAATCTCTCAGATATAGAAATTTTATTTTTAGATTCCTCTTTCTTAGTAGAATCATCATCAATAGTTTTTTCAACCTCTGGAATATCTTCTTGAGAGCTTTCTTCTTTAACATCATCAAAATCTTCAGTTTTAGATTCTAAAGAATCCTCATTATCTTCAGGAATTACAACATCCTCTTCAAACTCAGAATCATCTGTTTCTACAATTGTTTCTTCCCCAGATTCAGAATCCACAACATCCTCCTTAAACTCAGATTCATCTTCTTCCGGAGAAACAACCTCAACATCAGAATCCACAACATCCTCTTTAAACTCAGAATCATCCTCTCCAGGAGATATAACTTCAATATTCTCATCATCACCAATATCAGGAACCACATCTTCCTTAAACTCAGAATCATCCTCATCAGGAGATATAACTTCAATATTCTCATCATCACCAATATCAGGAGTTATATCTTCTTTAAACTCAGAATCATTCTCTTCCGGAGAAACAACCTCAACATCAGAATCTACAACATCCTCTTTAAACTCAGAATCATCCTCATCAGGAGATATAACTTCAATATTCTCATCTTCACCAATATCAGGAGTCATGTCTTCTTTAAACTCAGAATCATCACTAGTTTCTTCAAAAGAATCATCTTCTTCAATATCTACATCCTCAGGAGCTATTACTTCAATATTTTCATCTTCACCAATATCAGGAGTTGATTCTTCATTTTCTTTTTGTTCTTCAAGTTCTTTTTGTTTTGCAAGACGTAATTCTTCAGCTAATTTTTCAGCTTCCTGTTTTCTTTTTTCAGCTAGTTTTTTAGCTTCTTCAGATTTACGTTTTTCTTCAGCACGTGTTTCAGTTATGGCTGTTTGAACTGCTTCAAGTAATTTTTTACGTCCTAAATCTCTATTTCTATACCAATCTGTAGACCATAAATGGTAAAGTTTCCATCCAAGACCTTTTAGAACTTGTTCTCTTAGTCTATCTCTGTCTCTAGCTACTTTACTTGATGAATACATTTTTCCATCAGTAGTAATTCCTAAAATATATTTTCCAGGGTTTTCATCATCAACAATAGCTAGATCTACTCTAAAACCTGCACATCCAATTTGTTTATCAACTGTATAACCATTTTCAACTAAGAAACTAGCTATTGCATCTTCAAATGGTTCACCAGATTGTTGAGATACTTGTGAGGTGCCTAAAGTTAAATTCTCAGCATAAGATAAAAATTCTTTTAGAGCTTTTACACCATATGGAGGATTAGCTGTTAAATGCATATCATAAGCTTTAAAGTTGGAAAATACTACACATTTTTCCCTTGCACGTGTAATTAATACATTTAACCTTCTTTCCCCACCATCTTGATTTAATGGACCGAAATTTAGAGACATTTTTCCAGCATGGTCATAACCATATCCTACACTTATTAAAATAACATCTCTTTCATCACCCTGTATTGTTTCAAGGTTTTTAACAAAGAAACGTTCATCTTTATTTTCTGAGAATAATGGTTCTAATTCAGGACGATTTTTACGCTGAATCTCCAATTCTTCAAGAATTGCATTTTTTTGAGCAACAGAAAATGTTCCAACACCTAAACTTTTAGTATCTCCATATTTATCAAAGTGATTAAAAATTTCTTCTACAACATCCCTGGCTTCTAGGCGATTTGCAGATGATGAACCCCTATCATAAGCAGTGTTTGGATTATAATGGAATTTTAATCCAAGTTCAGGATCATCATGAGATGGGGAAGGATATACTAATAAATCATTATTATAGAATTCTTTATTTGAAACTGAAATTAAAGATTCATGGCGGCTTCTATAGTGCCATTTAAGCATTTTAACTGGGAATGACAATTTACATAAATGTAGGATACTTTCCATATCTAGAGAAGTAGCTACTTCTTCTTCACTTTCACCTGTTGCCATTTGATCAAAGAAAGATGTTGGAGGTAATTGTTGAGTATCTCCCATTACAACTGCTGTTTTACCTCTCATAAATGCACCTAATGCATCTTCAGGTTTAACCTGACTTGCTTCATCAAAAATAACAACATCAAACTGCAATTCCTCATTTGTAGGATCAAGATATTGTGCAACAGATAGTGGACTCATCATGAAACATGGTTTAATCTTTTTAATGATTCCTCCAGCTTTTTCCAATAATTTTCTAACTGGCAAGTGTCCACTTTTTCTTGTAAACTCTCCAGCTAATATTTTAGCTTCCGGATTTTCAGTAGCTCCAAAAATTTGTGGAATATTGCTATTTAATTTTTGGAAAATTCTTTTACGGTTTAGAGATAATATTTTTTTATCTAAATCTTCAAATTCATTTATTCTATTTTCATGTAATTCTCCAATAAATGTAGCTAATTCTTGATTTTCCACAAATAAAATATTTAATAAGGAATCAGCAAAGTTTCCTTGAACTAATGCTTTAACATCATCTTTTTTAATATCTCTTCGCTCAATAGAATCAATAAATTGTTCTGAATTTGTTCCCCTGCAAGCATTTTTAGTATTTAAATATTGGGACCATAAATGAAGACTTGATAGCTGTCCTCTCCAATTATATAATTGTTCTTGCCATCTTTCAAATGGAACATCTCCAGTATCTCTTTTAAATATTAATTTACTTCTAGGATTTAATTTAGATTCTAATTTCTTAAGCTCACCTTCAAATAAGTTTCCAGATTCAATATATTCAGTTAAATCATCTTTAGGATTTATACTAAACATATCTTTAGATAAAATATCAATAGTATTTTGTGAAAAGATTCCGTCACGAGTTAGAGCACTAAATTCATTCATCCACCTAGCTATATCTTTTAAATCATTAGTACTTGCACCTAAATGCCAATAATCACCATAATATTTGCGGGCTAATGCTTCATTTTCATCTAATTGATTTTTAATAGCTATTACTTGTTTTGCTTGTTCTAAATCAAATATAACATCTTCCGGAGATTTAGGAACTGGACCCTGATAATACCTCTCAACTAAATCAACATGCTGTTTACTGCCGAATAATCTGGATAATTTCTTATGAGCACTTTCCTGAACTTGTCTAATTAATCTATCAATATCTGCAGAAAATATGCTTGAATTAAACTTATCTAATGATTTAGCTACTTTTTGATATTTTTCTAATTCTTTTATTAATCTATAAGCATCATCATTGTTATTATTCCAAGCTCCTGATTTTAATATATCTCCATCAATTAATTCAGAATTTTTAGAACTGATTATATCAAATGCAGAAAGGGACTTTTCAAATTCATTAAGTGTTTCTGGTTTTTTAATACCATAAATATCGTAAACTCTTCCCCTTTCAACTAAAAAGTCATCTAAAGAGTGTAAGGTATCATTAATTAATTGTTCGATTTCTCTTAAGTCTGCAGGAAGTAAACTTTTCGGAGCACATTTACTCCATGGATTTTCCTTAGAAATTGTCTGATATAACTCAGCTAAGTTTTCTAAAGATATAGTAATATCATCTAAATCTTTTAGAGTTAAAGTTTCAGGATTAGAAAATCTAACTAATGGAATTATACGATTACTATGTGAGAAATGTTCATCAGCTGCTTCTTTTAGACCATATAATTGAAATGCAGATAATTGAACAGCATATAAAGGTTTATGAATAATTTCTGCATAGTCATCAAGTTGCTGTCTTAATGTTTCAAGTTTTCTTATAATCTGGTCTATATTCATTGGTTCCTGAGATCTTACTGTTGTAGCTTTTTCCAAATCTTTTAAGAACTTTTTACGTCTTGTTTTATGTGAATGAAGTTCCAGTATGAATTTACCTAAACCAACACTTGTTAATCTGTCTTTTACCACATCTAATGCAGCCATTTTTTCACTGACAAATAAAACAGATTTTCCCTCAGCAAGAAGCTCAGCTATTAAATTTACAATTGTTTGAGATTTACCTGTTCCAGGAGGTCCTTCTACAACTAAATTTCTTCCTGCTTTAACATCCTGAATAGCTGCAATTTGTGAAGAATCAGCATCTAAAACCTGATACATTTTAGAGTATTCTAATTGAGAATCAATATCTTCTTCTTTAAATGCTTCTTTATCATTAATACTTGGGTTAAATATAGCTTGTATTAATTCATTTTTAGTTAAATCCACATTACTTTCCCATGCTTCAGGATTTAAATCATTATACATTACAAATTTAGTGAAACTAAAGAATCCTAAAGCTATATTAGTATTAACTTTCCATTCACTCATTCCTCTAACAGAATCCCTAACTTCTCTTAAATAATGGTCAATAGCTTCACCATATTTTTTAAATTCAAAATCTGGAAAATCAATACCATTTTCTTTTAATTTAGCTTTAATAGAAATATTTGTCTGAATATCTTCTCCTGTCCACTCCAAATTAAATGATTTTCCTACTTTTTTACGTTCCATTACAACTGGAATAAGAACCAATGGAGCATGATTTACCTGTTTTGGTTTAGTATTATCTCTCCATTCTAAAAACCCAACAGCCAAATAAAGAATATTATAACCTTGCTCCTGCAACATTGTTTTAGATTGGTTATTAATGTAAAATAATCTTTTTTGGAGTTCATTAGGAGTTAAATCTGTAGCTAGTGTTTTATCCCCATCACTAAATCTTGAAAGATCAAATGGAGCATGGTCCCAAATTGAAAATCCGGATTTCTTTTCTTTTTTCTCTTTTTTATTAGCTACAAAATACATTTTATTATTTTGCAGGATTAACGTTTGATAGACATTAATTGGTGATTGGTTTGTAACAGTAATTGTTCTAGCCCTAGCTTTAAAGTTAAGAAGCTGATTTCTTAAGGTTAAATCTAAAAGCTCATTACGTAAGTTTTCAAACTCCTTTTTAATTTTATTTGATGAATTGTTTAACATGTTGCCCCTTTATTATATAAACTAAAAAAAAAATTTAAGAATTATATATAATTATTTTATCATTAATTAATAAAGTTTTCTAATTAAATGAAATTTAAATAAAAGCTCAAAAAAGCAATTAATAATATTATAAATATAGCTAATAGTAATACAACTAAATTAAGGTTATATTAAAGATTTGTATGGTCCAAATGACATTAATTTTTCACTAGCTATTAATGAAGCAAACTCTCCAGCTTCTTTTGGCGAATTTGAAAGCAATCGCTTTAGAATATATGCTGCCATATATGTATCTCCACAACCTGTTGAATCTATTATATTATCAACTTCAATAGCTTCAATTTTAATTTCCCCATCACTAATAATTCTAGAGCCTTCACTAGCATTTGTAATTACAATCTCACCAATATCATATTTATCAAAATCATCCATGTCAAATATGATTTTAGCTTCGTTTTCATCTAAAAATAAACCTTCAATTCCATTTAAAATTTCATCTAAATTATCTGGTTTTTCTAATTTAATTGAATAATTTTTATCATCAATTTTCTCATCTGGAAGACGTAATAAACCTTGAATAGATAAATAAATTGGTATATTAAATGATTTTAAGTAATTAATTGTTTCAATTGGAAAATCAAACCTGTTTAATGGATTTAAAATAAATGCATCAACTTGTGAAACATTTTCTAAAACAAATTCCAATTCTGATTTTAAAATTGGAATATCTGCAAAATTACTGTACTGCACTCTAATATCAGAATTGTCCTTTTTAGGATATTCATTGATAAAATAATGAGTATCCCCACCAACAATAGGTATTAAATTAGCTAAATTTGGAAAGTCTTTAATTAAATCTAGATTATTAAAATTTGCAGCAACTACATAATCTATGTTAAATTCTTCAAAAACAAATGATTGAAAATAGCTAGCTCCTCCAGTAGCAGAGGTCTTTGAGTTTGGAGTAATGATTTGGTCTTGTGTTAGTGGACCAATAACCACAATTGTCATGAAAAAAATAATAAAAAAGGAATTTAAATTCCTCTGTCTTGCATTCTGTCAGCTGCAGATAATGTAGACATTTCTAAACCTTTCATAGCTTCTCCAAGTCCTTTGGAAACTTCAGCTAATACTTCAGGTTTATCATAATTTGCAGTTGCTTCAACAATAGCTTTAGCAAATGCTTCTGGATTATTGGATTTAAAGATTCCGGAACCTACAAAAATACCATCAGAACCTAATTGCACCATTAAAGAAGCATCTGCAGGAGTAG
>CAVDAS010000014.1:0-24871 GCA_963606955.1 Bacteroidaceae bacterium | reverse complement strand
ATTATAGATAGTGATTTGTTTTTGTTTGTATTTAAGCTGTCTATTTGAAATATATTTAACAATATTGGGAGAATATATCGACATTTAAGAAAAATTGCTTTTAAAATGAATTTGTTTTAACTTATTATTGATTTTTATTTGAATATTTAATATTTTTTCATCGAAACATTATTTAAGCATGAAATTCATAATATTTTTAATATATTTTGGAGGAATATATATGACCGATGTGAAAGCGGGCGTTGAATATAAAATCAATGTGGATGGGAATTCTTTCTTATTAGATAGTAAAAAGTATCAATTATTAGAAAGTATCCTTGATACAGGTTCAATAACTAAATCAGCTAAATCAATTAAGGTTTCTTATAGAACAGCATTGAATTATATTGATAAAATAGAATCAACACTTAATGTTAAAATTGTAAATACAACCAAAGGTGGAAAAGGTGGAGGTGGAGGAGCTACCCTCACTGAAGAAGGATATTCAATTTTAAAAGAATGTAAAAAAATTAATGCTATTATGGAGTTACATAAGGATGTTAATGAAATTGAATCTGAAGTCTTAAATATTGATGAATCAAAAGGAATCATGACTATTAAAATGAATCAGTTTAAAATTAACACCCCATTAAATAGAAATTATGATGTAGGGGATAAATTATTAGCATTAATTAGCTATGATAACATTTTTGTAATGTTAGAACCTCAAATGTCCAGTATTCGTAATATTATTAAAGGGAAAATAATTGAAATGAAACTGGAAAAAGAGGTTATTCGTATAAAAATAGATGTTGGCGATGGGCTTAAGTTATATTCTGATATAACTTTGTCTGCAGAAAAAGATTTAAATCTTACAATTGGTAAAGAGGTATATATTGGATTTAAAGCAATGTCTGTTGCTACTTTAAAATTATAATTTCGGGGGAATTATTATTTTAAAAATTGAGGTTGATGAAAGTAAGTGCACAGGATGTGGGGCCTGTTATGAAATTTGTCCGAAAGCAGGTAAAATATGGAAAATAAATAATGTTGCACATGTATTGGATTTAAGATATTGTCATGTTTGTACTATATGTGCAATGTCATGCCCTGAAGATTGTATTAAAATCATACGTAATGCTCCGGAAGAGTGAATAATTTACTAGTCTTTTAATTTAAGTGATAGTTATGGATAGGAAATCAAATGTTTCAAGAACTACTTCTGAAACAGATATAGAAATAAAAATGAATCTTGATGGTAAAGGAAAATATGATATTTCAACTGGTGTAAATTTCTTTAATCATATGTTAGAAGCTTTTTCAAAGCATTCAATGATTGATTTAGCTGTTAATGCAAAAGGAGACATTGAAATTGATGATCACCATACTATTGAAGATGTAGGTATATTATTAGGTGAAGCTTTCAGGCAAGCTATTGGTGATAAAAGAGGGATTAAAAGGATGGCTGATGCTACAGTTCCTATGGATGAGTCAGTAGCTAAAGTAGCTATTGATATTAGCGGACGTAGCTATTGCAACATGGAATTTGATTTTACTAATGAAAAAATTGGGGATATGACCTCAGATATTGTCATACATTTCTTTGAATCTTTTGCATCTTCAGCTAAATTAAATATTTATGGTGTTTCAAAAGGAGCAAATGACCATCATCAGGCTGAAGCAGTCTTTAAAGCTTTCGCTAAATCTCTAAAAGAAGCAATAAAAATAGAACATGATGAAATTCCTTCTACAAAAGGAATTTTATAAACTTTTTTTTTAAAAAATAAATTAAGTAGGAAGGTTATCCTACTTATTCTGGTTTACTGATTAAATCAGTTTTACGACCAGTATTTCCCTCTTTCATGTGAGGGGTTCTTAAAACAGTATCGTTTCCTTTTTCAATTTCTCTAGCTTCATTAGCTAATGCTGCTGCAGATGCTGCCATTTCGTGTGCTGCTGCTACTAATGGTATGAAGTTTTCGAAACCTTTTGTCATGAAACATCCTTTCATGTCTAAGTTTGCGACAGCTCCAGCCATTTCATATGCTGCAATAGCTTTTGCTTTTGCATATGGGTTTGTAAAGCCTGCTGCTTCAACAGCTTTTTCAGCAGTAATAATAAGTTTTGGTAATTCTATGTTTCCTGCTTCAGCTCCGTCAATTACGCCATCAATGGTATTTTGAACTAATCTTAAAGCCCCTGTTTCTGCAAGTACTTTAAGAATGTCTGCATTGAAAACAGCCATTTCAGTTGGGTCTAACCATTCTCTTTTTGCACCAATCATAGGGTCAGACATTACAATGATGTATCCTAAACCTTGTTCATCCATTTCGTCTTTTTTACCTTTACCTGGCGCATCACCAATAATAATAGCAGGAATATCTTTTTCGGATAAGAGTTCTCTTGCTTTAGCTGGTCCTGGTGCTCCTGGGTTTGGGCTAATAAAGATGCAGAAATCTGGGTCAAATTGGTCGACTTTTGGTACAACATCTTCAACTTGTTCAGGATTCATTTTTGCTCCAGATCCGAATACTCTTACATCAATATTTGGTCTGTCTGCTCTTTCGTCTAAAAGAAGGTCTAATACTGGAGAAGTTCCAATATTTCCACTTTTTATAATTCCTATTTTTACAACCATTTTAATTCACCTATTATTTCTATATACTTGTTTATGGAGTTGTATTATTTATTAATCTTTTGATTTAAATTTGATTAAGATATTGAACATTTTTCAATTGTTTGTTCAAGAATTTTAGAAAAAATAGGTATAAATAGATAAGATAATAATGAAATACTGGTTAAAATTTTAAAAATAGTTGAAGTGGTTCCGACGAGATTCGAACTCGTGATCCCCTCCTTGTAAGGGAGGTATCATACCACTAGACCACGGAACCATAGCACATCATTATTTATTGATGTTATCATATATAAACATTTTGTTTTTTGCATAATTTAGATTTTATTTCCACAATTAAAACAAAATGCATCATCTTCTTTTATAATAACTCCACAATTACCACATTTCAATTCTTGTGTTAATTTGTTTCCGCAGTTTGTGCAGAATGCATCATCTTCATTTACATGATGTCCACATTTATTGCAAGTTAATGTGCTTTTTATTTTGTTTCCGCAGTTTGTGCAGAATACATCACCTATTTTGATAGTATTTCCACAATAGCTACAAGTATTTCCAGATTGTTTATTTTTAGTTGCAGATATTCCAGTCGCAGTTGCAGCTGGTGTTCCTAATGTTGGTACTTTTTCGAGTATATTGGAGCTTGTTTGTGTTGAATCTGATAAAATAGGTTGGCTATAGAAATCAGTTTTATTTTCTATTTCAAATATCATTTCATTCATTGCAGCAATTCTTTTATCATCCGAAGGGTGTGTAGAAAGGAAATCGAAGTTGTTGGCATTTTCTTGACTCATAGCTTGCCAAAATGCTGGAATTTCGCTTATATCATAACCTGCCAAATGAATTATCATCATTCCAAGTTTATCTGCTTCTATTTCTTGGGACCTTCCATACGGTTGTATTAAAAAAAGTTCAGATCCAATATCAGCTATATTTGTAATTGCACCAGCAGCTAGTCCTAGTTCTTCCTGACCTAAAAGAATAAGTCCAAGGCTTCCAATTCTGGAAATAGTTGTTATTGCATTTTTAGTATTTTGAACGCTGGCTCTGGTTCTACTATGGTCTAAAAGAGCATGAGCCATTTCATGACCTAAAATAAATGCTATTTTCTCTTCACTATTAGCTATTTGCATTATTCCTGAAAGTACTAGAATTTTACCTCCAGGCATACAGGTTGCATTTACGTTATCATCTCTGACTAAATGAACTTCCCAGTCATAATAATCTGCAGTATAATCTGATCTGCCAATTTTAGCTAAATAATCCTCTACAGCGTCAATTAGGTTTGATGCAACTTTTAAAATTAATTGTCCTTGTGGTATTTGGTCTAATAGCTCATATTCATTTATTTCGTTATAATACTCATTATAACACATATTTAAGAATTCATCATCATCAATAGTGTCATAATGTGATTTTCCAGTAAAGGGGTTAAGACCACTTCGTTCATCTTTACTCATTTTACCACCTATTCATTGTTTATTATTTTGTTTTTTATACTTTATAAAATGATGGGTTTATCTTGTGTCTAAAAGTAACTTATAAATAAAAATAAAACTAAACTATAAACTGAATAAATTATTAATGAAAGTGATATATATGGCATGGGACGATTCTGCTAATAAAATATGGATGGACGGAAAAATGGTTGATTGGAAAGATGCAAAAATTCATGCACTTTCACATGTAGTTCACTATGGTACAAGTGTTTTTGAAGGTATTAGAGCATATAACAATGAAAAAGGTACCTGTGTTTTCCGTTTAAATGAACATGTAAAACGTTTATTTAATTCAGCAAAAGTTTATAAAATTGATATTCCTTATACTCAAGAAGAAATTGCAGATGCAATTAAAGAAACTGTTAAAATTAATGATTTAGCTTCTTGTTATATACGCCCAGTTGTATTTAGAGGATATGGTCAATTAGGAGTAAATCCTTTAACTTGCCCAGTTAATACTGTAATAGCTGCTTGGGAATGGGGATCTTACTTAGGTGAAGAAGGAATGGCTAATGGTGTAGATATTGGTGTTTCATCTTGGAGAAAACCAGCTCCTGACACTTTCCCAACTTTAGCTAAATGTGGTGCAAATTATATGAATTCCCAATTAGCTAAATTAGAAGCTATTGAACATGGTTATGATGAAGCTATTATGCTTGATTATGCGGGTCATGTTTCTGAAGGTAGTGGAGAAAACATCTTTATTGTAGAAGACGGCAAATTATACACTCCTTCAATGGATTCCTCAAATCTTAAAGGAATTACAAGATTATCTGTCATGGATTTAGCTAGGGATTTAGGTTATGAAGTTGTTGAAGAAACAATTTCAAGAGAAAGATTATACTTTGCTGATGAAGTGTTCTTTACTGGAACTGCTGCTGAAGTTACTCCTATTCGTTCAATAGATCATAAAATTATTGGTGCAGGTAAAAGAGGACCAATTTCAGAAGTATTACAAAAAACTTTCTTTGATATTGTTGAAGGTAAAAAAGAAGATAAATTTGGCTGGTTAGACTACATTTAAATGGTGTGAGAAATGGATATACTTCAGGCAATCATTATTGGTATTGTTCAGGGATTAACTGAATTTTTACCAGTAAGTAGTTCAGCACATTTAATTTTTGCTCAAAATGCATTAGGGGTAGAATCCTCTCTTGCTTTTGATGTTTTTCTTCACTTGGGAAGTTTAATAGCTGTATTATGGTTCTTCCGTGCAGATATTATTAAAATGATACAAGCATTCTTATTAAGTATTGGAGACATTATTCAACACAGATTCAAGGAAGGATTTTACTCTGATCCTTATAAAAGATTAGTTTGGTATGTAATTATAGCTACTATTCCTGTAGGTTTGGTTGGAGTATTATTTGAAAGTCAAGTTGATTCTTTATTTGCAGGTGCATTATATGTTCCGGCATTTTTCTTATTTGTAACTGGTACTATTCTTTATTTATCTCAAAGAATGGCTCCTGGAGAAGTTGATTTAGAAAATCTTTCTCTTAAAGAATCAATATTTATGGGATTAGGTCAAGCTTGTGCTATATTGCCTGGACTTTCACGTTCAGGTACTACAATAGCTGCAGGTCTTGTAATTGGTTTAGATAAAGAATTTGCTGCTAAATTCAGTTTTATATTGTCTATTCCAGCTATTTTAGGAGCATTTGTAGTTCAACTTAAAGATGTTGGAGCAATTACTGATTTCAACTTTTTAGCTGTTATGTTAGGATTCTTAGCAGCTTTAATATCTGGTTATTTTGCTATTAAATGGTTAATTGAATTAATTCAAAAAAGAAGTTTGGATATTTTCGCTTATTACTGTTGGATTGTAGGAATAATAGTATTTATGGGTTCAATAACCCACATATTCTAAATACTATTCACTACAAACTTTTTCTATTTTTTTTCTTAATTTTTCAACAGAGTTTCCTCTAAGTAATGCTGTAAACATTGCACCACCAGCTCCAGCACCTTCTTTAACAAAACCGTCTAAGTAATTTTTTAATCCAGGATATTCTGCATTTTTAAAATCAGGATCTACAATATTAATTGCAATGTCTTCATCAATTTGTTTTACTAAATCAAATAAGTCTGCAGTTTCATCTTCAGCTACAAAAATTGTAGTAGCAATGTTTATTCTTGAAAAATCAAAATTAGGGTTTATGGATTTTACAAGTGCACAAACAGCAGCCATTTGTGTTCCTCCACCTAATATTATTGGAATATCAGTAGATATTAAAAGTCCAGCCATTCCTGCAAGGGTCGGATCTCCAACAGCTCCAATAGCTTGCATTGCATCAATTTCATCAGTTTCTGGATTGAGATTAGCATTTTTTAATCCTTCGTCTACTACTTGTGTTTTCAAATCATGAGGATTTGTTGGCATACTGCCGCTAACTTTCTCATTAGCATCATATCCAAGAGCTCTTAAGACTCCAAGGGCGGTAGTTGTTCCTGCAGCTATACTCTCTCCAATTACTAAGTAATCGTGCATTAATGTGAGTTTTGATCCAAGTTCTTTTGCATTTTCATAAATTTCTAATGGGTTTAAAACTCCTTTTCCAGTTCTAATGTCTCTTCCATACTTATTTCCAAGTCTGTTACATTCTAAATTAGGAGTGATTTTAGAACCGGCATCTACTATAATAAATGGGATATCAGCAAGTTGTAGAGAAGCTTTTGTTAACATAGAGGGTGTTGGTGCAGCAGCTTCACCTACTACGGTTTGTGGAATTTCATCCATACAATAAACTCTTCCATGAACCATTATTTCAGCATCTGCAGCTGGTGTGTATTCAGTTAATTCCGGTGTTGCACCAGCTCCAGATATTCCTGGTATTTTAGAAGTTTCAGTTGTACCAATCATACATATAAATACCGGATCCATGTACTTTATTTGGTTTATTAATTCCTCAGAACCGTATGTTGTAATTCCTTCAATCATTTATTCACCTTTTTTTAATTCTTCAATAATAATTTTATTTTGATTTATAATCTTTTGATTTTGTTTAATAATTTTTTCCAACATTTCTTTTTGTGTTGGTTCGCCTGTGTTAAAAGTTTTGCCATCTCTAGCTCTTGGCGGTATTCTAATTTCGTTTATTTGAGGCCTTGGAGGAATTTTATTTGGACTATCACTATCTTTTTTAATTTCTTTTGTGTAGATATTTGAAACAGGGTTTTTACCATTTTTGTCTAATAATTCCATTAATCTGGAGTCTACCTCATCACCTTTAAGTTGCTCTTGTTCGACTTCAAATCTTAATCTTTTTTGGATATTGTATCCCTGATAGATTGGGATGCCTCTGTTTTTGATTTCTTGTTTAAACTCCTCACTAAGATGTATATCTCCTGTTAGTTGAGTAACTCTTTTTTCTTCAGAAGTTTTAGTGCTATAAAATCCCATGGTTACTAATTTATTTTTAAAAGTTAAATATTTGTAGGTACTGCTATAATGTGTATTTGTGTGTTTTGAAAATATTTATATTTCAAATAACTAATATTAAATTAAATTATTTTTTAAGTTGATTATTTTGATATGTTTAGGAATTGAAGGAACTGCTGAAAAAACAGGTGTAGGAATCGTTGATAGCAATGGAAATATATTAGCTATGGCTGGAGAACAATTATTCCCAGAAAAAGGAGGTATTCATCCAAGAATAGCTGCTGAACATCATGGATATTGGATTCCAAAGTTAATTCCCAAAGCTATTGACGGGGCAGGAATTTCTCTTGATGATATAGACTTAATATCCTTTTCACAAGGTCCTGGTCTTGGTCCTGCTCTAAGAATAGTAGCTACTTCTGCAAGAACATTAGCTCTATCATTAAATAAACCAATTATTGGTGTTAATCATTGTATTGGCCATGTTGAAGTGGGAAAATTGGATACTGGTGCAGTTAATCCTGTTACACTTTATGTAAGTGGCGGAAATAGTCAGGTAATCTCTCATGAAAGTGGAAGATATAGGATTTTTGGTGAAACATTAGATATAGCTGCCGGAAACTGTTTAGACCACTTTGGTCGTGAAACTGGTTTAGGTCATCCTGGAGGTCCTGTAATTGAAAAACTAGCTAAAAAAGGATCTTATGTTGATTTGCCTTATGTTGTAAAAGGAATGGATTTCTCATTTTCAGGATTATTGTCTGCAGCTCTAAGAGAAGTTAAAAAAGGCACTCTAATTGAAGATGTTTGTTTTTCACTTCAGGAAACAGCTTTTTCAATGCTTGTTGAAGTAACAGAAAGAGCTCTATCCCATACACAAAAAGATGAAGTTATGTTGTGTGGTGGTGTTTCTGCAAACTCAAGACTTAGACAAATGCTTAAAACAATGTCTGAAGAACATGGAGCTAAATTCTACATGCCTGGGATGAAATTATGTGGAGATAATGGAGTAATGATTGCATGGTTAGGATTAATTATGCATAATCAATTTGGTCCACTGGATATTAAAGATACTGGAATTATTCAGCGCTTCAGAACTGATGAAGTAGATGCACCATGGGTTAATGATACTAAATCTCATTTAAAATTAGCTAGTGATTTAATAGCTAAAGGTGCTGAATCAGATATTGTTAAAAGTTCTTATTTAGGAAGAGACGCTGTATTAAAAAGCAGAATTCCTAAAACTTACAGAATTAATGAAATTGACTCTAAAATAAGAAAAGCAAGAACAAAACTTGAAGCTAAATTATTATCTGATGTTAAAAAAGCAGGTGTAATTACTCCAGTGTTGTATGATGTTGATTTAGAAAATAAATCTATTTTAATGGAAGCTATTGATGGAGTAATGCTTAAAGAAGTTCTTTGTGATGATTTAGCTTATAAAATCGGTGAACAAATAGCTAAAATCCACAGTTTAGATATTATTCATGGGGATATTACAACTTCAAATATAATGCTTAGAGATGGAAAATTAGTATTTTTAGATTTTGGGCTTGGAAGACACTCTGATTTATTTGAAGATAAAGCAGTTGATTTACTTGTATTGAAAAAATCCCTGCAAAGTATAGATAGCTCTACAGCTAGTAAATATTTTGATTTTGTTTTAGAAGCATATGCTGAGTCTTATGGTAAAGATAAGGATAAAATAATTAAAAAAATAAAAGAAATAGAATCCCGAGGACGTTATACTCATTAGGAAATATTAGTAGTTAATTAATCCAGTATTCTGATTTATACGTAGATTTTGCAAGTATGACTTGAAAAGATTGCTTTTTAATTTGTATTTGCCTCTTGCTGGTTTGATTATCATGTTTTTGTTAATTAAACTTTTTAGCAATGCTGAAGGTTCTGAATTTAAATGGGCATTATCCTTGATATACGAATATGATAAAATTGTTTCGTTGCTTTCAGCCATTAAGCACAGTATTTTTCGTTCTTCTGTGGTGGATTTGGAGAATAATGATTTAAATTCACGTTGAGCCAAAATATTTAAGGAATATATGGATGCCTTTTTAAACTCTTCCATAGTTACTTTATTCTCTTCGTTTGTTTCTTCAAAACAGCTGTAAGCTAGGATTTGCATGTAATACGGGATTCCGTTTGATAATTCATATATTTCTTTTATAACATCCTTTTCAAAGGTCACATTTTGTTCTTTAATTGGAATGTTGATTGCATCACATACTTCACTGTAGGATAATGGTCCAATTAAGTAAGGTTCGAATATCCGTACTGCTGAGTCAAGTTTATCCTGTATTTTGTTGAAAATATCTTCTGAACCGGTAGCTACAAACATTATGTTTTTTCCTTTTAGATTTAATTCTACAAGAGCATTCTGTAATATGCTCAATATCTTCATTGTTTCATCATTGCCTATAATTCTTTGAAGATCATCAAACAACAGGATTAAAACTGGATTGTCAGAACCCAGTTCATCATAAATCACATTTAAAATTTTTTCAAATGCAACTGCAGGACTGGTTTGGGGAATTTCACGTGATACTGATATACCTCCAATAAATGGTATATTAATGCCTAATGAACTTATTTTCTCCCAAAAATGGCCAATATTAATATTTAATGTGTCAGAACATTTTTCTATTATTAATGAGTAAATATCTTCAAAATTTCCTTCCATTAATGGAATTCTAATTGAATATACATCATCAAGATTAGTTATTTCCTCTTGAAATTTTAATAATAAAGATGTTTTTCCAATACCTTTTGGCCCATATAATATTAAATGACCTGGAACTCCCATTTTAGTTGAGTTATATATTTTTTTAAGTTCATTTAATTCATTTTCACGGCCAGTGAAATATGAAGGCAAAATTCCTGTTCGTTTTCTAAAAGGATTACTTTTCATGGTTATAACTTCTAATAATGCATTTCATAAAAAACATAAAAAACATAAAAAAAATTTATGATTCTTATGTTTATTATGTTTTTCAGAGTATTTAAAAATTCTCATTAGAAAACATAAATTTCATAAAAAACATAAAAATAATTCATGTTTCTTATGTTTTTAGGAATTTTGAAATTTACATAACTAAAGAAGATATTAAAAATCAATTATCTATTTCTTCCAATAATGTTGGAGGCTTGGAAGACACTCTGATTTATTTGTGTTGAAAAAATCTCTGCAATGTATATATGGCTCTATAACTATATTTATTATCATTTAACTAGGTGTTTGAATGATATATTCTATTGATGAAATTAAAAGAAGAATAATTCCTATTGTTTGTGAATATGGGATTAATAGCATTAGTCTTTTGAATAACCATTCAAGATGTATGTTCTTTGGTTATAATTCAAATTGGTGAATTTGTTGGCCGTTTGTCTTATTAATTTGTTTAAGTTTTATATATTGGTTTATATATTGATAGGGCTTAAATCTGCCAAATATACTTCTAAAAAAATTAAATTCATTGATTTTAGCTGATGTATTCTTACATTATATAATATATTTTTCTCATTAAACATTTAAATACTAAAAGTTAGTTATATAAGACTAACTTTTTTAATTTTTTAGAAAGTTAGGTCTATAAGACTAACTTTAAAGTAGGTGAAACAATGGTTGAAAGGGAATTATACATGTCTAAAATTCGTAGATTAATTGATTTAGATATTATAAAGGTTATAACTGGAGTTAGACGATGTGGTAAATCATATATGTTAAATTTAATCATTGAGGAGCTTCAAAAAAGAGGAATTAACAACCAAAATATCTTTTTAATTAATTTTGATTCAGTTGAATATCAAAGCATTAAAAATTCCAATCAGTTAAATGATTTGATTTTAGAGCTAGTTAAAGATATTAAAGGTAAAATTTATCTGTTTTTTGATGAAATACAAAATGTAGAAAGTTGGGAGAAATCAATTGCAGCATATAAAATAGATTTTGACTGCGATATTTATGTAACGGGGTCTAATTCTAATTTACTCTCTGGAGAATTAGCTACTCATTTAACGGGAAGATATACAGAAATTAAGATGTATCCTTTTTCATTTAGGGAATTTTTAGATTATAAAGAAAGTGAGAGTGCTAATTTATTCGATGAATATTTAAAATATGGTGGGTTGCCTTTTATTTTTCAATTAGCTCCTGAAGATAAATTACAATATTTAAATGACTTATATAATTCTATTCTTTATAAAGATTTAATTGCACGTTATGAAATTAGAGATATTAATCTTTTAGAACGTTTGATTTTGTATATTATGGATAATATTGGAAATACCTTTTCTGCAAAGTCCATATCTGATTATTTAAAACATGAAAAGTTTAATGTTTCAAATAAAACAGTCTATAATTACTTAACTTATCTGGAAAATGCCTGTTTAATTTCTAAAGTTAAACGGGAAGATTTACAAGGTAAGAAATTATTAAAAATTCAGGAAAAATATTATGTTGTAGACCATGGATTTAACCATGCCTTGCTTGGTAAAAAAGATGAGGATTGGGGTAGATTATTAGAAAACATTGTCTATAATGAATTTTTAAGAAGAGGATATGAAATTACTGTAGGTAAGGTTAATGGTTATGAAATTGACTTTGTTTGCAAAAAACCAAATAAAACAATCTATGTTCAAGTTTCTTATATATTAGGAAATGATTCAACTATTGAAAGGGAATTTAAGCCATTATCAATGATTAAAGATAATTATCCAAAATATGTAATTAGTTTGGATCAATTGGACTTCTCTAGAATGGGTATAATTCATTTGAATCTTTTAGATTTTTTAACTGATTATGAGTTAATAATGTGATGGACATAATTGTATAGCTATATTGGCAAATATTATTAAAAGAACTCATGTAATGTGTGGAATAATAGGTTTAATATTAATTTTATCTTTATATATCACATTTCACATTTTAAAAATCTTTTACAATCTCTTTCGTAAAGTTCATCAAAATAATCCGAAAAAGAATCTTTGGGTAGCTCAATACCTTTATCTAACATTCCTTTCCATAATCCATTTGCATTATCTAGAGAAATAATCTCTTTTTCAACTGCTATGGACAAAATCATGGAACTAGTAATGAGTTCAATATCTAAACTTTCTATATAACCTGCATTAACAAATAAAAAACATTCTAAACAGTCAGTATCATAGAAGACTGGTTTGCTCAAGGTTATTCGCCTCGTTTAAATTATAAAGAATATCATTTCTAAAACTTTTTGATAATATTTCTCCACGTTTTCCACCAGTTATCTTTTTATCAGCATATACTTTTTCAGTTAATCGTATTAATTCTCCGATTGATGAATACTTCTGATTTTCTGGAGATGGTTTATAAAGGCTAGTATCATAACCCAATTTCTCTGCTTCGCGAATTATATTGGATTTAAATGCATTGAACTGGTTTTGATTAATCCAATTCAAATTTTTAAGGCGAATAAGTATTGTGTAACGGCTAACTTGGTAATATTGTTCGCATTTTATCACATCTTCTAGTGACCAACTTTCAATTTGATTTTTATGTTTAAACCAATATAATGCACTATTTGGTATTAATAAAGTTGAAGCAAATTTATCTGCATTTCTTTCGCTCTGGCTATTGTTATTAACTCCACAAACGATAAAATCATTAATATCCTCATAAAGTAAGTGGTATACTTCATGTGCCAGTGTGAAATTTTGCCTTCCAATAGTATGATTAGTATTGATGAAGATTACATTATCTTCTTTTGTTTTAGAGCAACACCCACTAATGTTTGTCTTCATTGGAAACCAAAGGATGGTTAAGTTTTTTATATTATTGTAGATTAAAGAACGTATATTTACTGAAGCAAAGCTTTCCATACCCCATTCATGTCTTAACATTTCAGCTAATGCAGCACTATCCATATTTAATCATCCTCATCTAATTTTCTTAGTAATTTTAAAAATCCTGTAATTTCATTCATTTTTGCAACTACATTTAAATCCACTTTTTCATCACTACGAAATGCTATACTTGAAGGTTCATGAAAATCTGTTTCTCCTAACAAATATTCTGGAGAACAGTTGTATAATAAAGATAGTTTATCAAATAAAGTCATGTTAAAGTTTCTTTCACCATTTTCTATTTTAGAAAGATTACTTTGAGTAATTCCTAAATAATCAGAAACTTGTTTTTGAGTATATCCATTTTCCCTCCTTAATTCTCTTAGTTTTTTTCCTACAATACTTTGCATGATTTCATCCCCATAGCTACTTATTATTTTGTAATAAAATTATATAAATATTTTGATTAATAATATGACAATATTGCAATAAATATGTAATTTTAATTTTAAAATGTTAAATTAACTAATAAAATATTATAAAACAAAATAATATACTTTAATTATAAAATAAAATGTCTAATATTATTACATGTTATTTAATAGAATATTTTATGTATGTTTAATGTAAACTTTTGTTTATTTTTCATAATTTTAATAAAACAATGGTTTATATGAAAATTTGGCTATAAAAGAAGCATACTTTTTATTTTTTGAACACAAAAACTCACTTATTGGACAACCAAGTAACTAGTAAATTTTATAAAAAATTTAGTTCATAATTAATTTCATGATAACATTTATAACTGGTAACAAACATAAAGTTATAGAAGCAGAGAATATATTTAAAGATTATGACATTGACTTAGAGCATATTGATTTAGGTTACTGTGAGCCTCAAGGAACTCTTGAGGAAGTAGCTATGTCAGGTGCAAAATATGCTAGTCGTAAACTTAATAAACCTGTGATTGTTGAAGATGCTGGTTTATTCATAAGAGCTTTAAAAGATTTTCCAGGAACATACTCTTCTTATGTTCAAGAAACTTTAGGAAATCAGGGAATATTAAAGCTTTTAGATGGTGTCGATGACCGTTATGCCGAATTCAGGTCAGTTATTGGGTACTGCGCCCCCAATTCTGAGCCCAAGATCTTTTTAGGCAAGGTCGTAGGTGAAATCGCAGTTGAAGAAAAAGGAGATTTGGGTTTTGCTTTTGATCCTATTTTCTATGTTCCAAGTGAAGATAAGACTTTTGGAGAACTTACAACTGAAGAAAAAAACCGCTTTTCACATAGAAAAAATTCTTTAGAAAAATTTATTAAATGGTATTCTATTCAATAATTTTCTAATTATGGGCTTACTTTATAACGATATTAAGAGGTAATTATTATGGCAAGACCAGAATGGGTAACTTACAGTGATGAAGAAATTGAAGAAATGATTTTAAAATTTAACAAAGAAGGAAAAAGTACTAGTGAAATTGGTATTATTTTAAGAGACCAATATGGTATTCCTAGTGTTAAAGAAGTAACTGGTGAAAGAATCACCCAAATCTTAAAAAGAAATGATCAAGCTGGAAAATATCCTGAAGATTTAATGAACTTAATTAAAAGAGCAGTAAATATAAGAGATCATTTAGCTGAAAATCCTAAAGATTTACACTCTAAAAGAGGTTTAACTATCATTGAATCTAGAATCAGGAGATTAGCTTCATATTATGTAAATGAAGGTGCATTACCTGAAGGATGGAGATACAATCCAAAAGAAGCAGCACTCCTTGTTAAATAGAGCTAGTGAAGCTAGTAGTGTGCTTAAAGGGCACATAGAAAACGATAACATTATAAGAATTATTTCTCATAATGATGCTGATGGAATTTCAGCAGCAGCTGTATTAGCTAATGCTTTAAAAGAGGATAAAGTTCAATTTCACACTACAATTGTTCCTCGTCTTAAAGAAGATTTAATAAATCAGTTAAGACATGAAAAACATGATTTGATTATTTTTTCAGATATGGGAAGTTCTTTTGTAGGTGAACTTAATTCTTTTAAATGTGATGTTATTATAGCTGATCATCATCAAGTTAGTGATATTGAAGCGGAAAGTAATGTAGTCCACATAAATCCTCATTTATTTGGTATTGATGGAAGCAGGGATTTAAGTGGAGCAGGTTCTAGCTATTTGGCAGTTAGAGACCTTGATAAAAAACATTTGGCTTATTTTGCTTTAATTGGTGCTTTTGGTGATATGCAAGGTCAGGATGGATTTACTGGTATTAATAAACTTATTGTTGATGACGCTAAACAAAGTGGTAATTTAGAAATTCATGATGGTTTAAAAATAGTTTCTAAATCATCAGAACCACTTTTTAAATCTTTAGCTTATACTTTTTCCCCACCACTTCCTGGAATAACTGGGGATTTAGAAGGTTCAACTGAGTTTTTAGAAAAAATGAATTTGTCTTATGGAATTAAATTCACTGATTTAGGTGAAGAGGAAAGAGATATTCTTAAAGATGAACTTATTAAAATCAATCCGGATATTTTTGGAGACTGTTATACAGTTCCAAAAGAAATACCGTTACTTCGTGATTTAGAAGAATATTCTTATATTCTTGATGCATGTGGTAAAAATAAGAAATTTGGATTGGGTTTAAGTATAACTCTTGGTGAACGTGAAAAAGCTTTAAAAACAGCTACTGATTTACAACGTAAATACAGAGATCAACTTGTTAAAGGCTTAGAATGGATTAAAAAAGAAGGAGCAGTTAATCTTTCTAATATTCAATACTTATACAGTGAAGATAAAGTATTAAAATCTGTCATGGGTACTATAGCTAGTATAGGTTTATCTATAGATTTACTGGACAATTCAAAACCAGTTTTAGGTCTGTCAAGACTTCACAACGATATTAAAATCTCTGGAAGAACAACTAGACAACAAGTTGAAAAAGGAGTTAACTTAGGAAAAGCTCTGCAGGATAGTTCTAACAATTTTGGTGGCCAAGGGGGAGGCCATGATATTGCAGCAGGAGCTATGATTCCTTATGAAAGTAAAGATAACTTTTTAAACTTAGTTAATGATATGGTTGAATATCAAATAAATAATGATTAATATGTTTTTAACAAAAAAAGAAGAACAAATGTGTGACGGGGAGTTTGGAGAAACTATTCGTAAAAGTATGGATATCTTAGTAGCTTTAGGAGATATTTATGGTGCTTCTAAATTAGTAGATATTACTTCAGCACAAGTTTCTGGAGTTTCTTATAAAACTATTGGTGATGCTGGTTTAGAATATCTTCAAGATTTAGCTAGTGATGATAAAGGAGTAGCTAGTGTTAATTCTTCCCTTAATCCGCCGGGAACTGATTTAGATAATTGGGAAGCTCTTGGATTTCCAAAAGATTTTTCAATTAAACAAAATCAGATTGTAGAAGCTTATGGTAAACTTGGAATCTCAAAAACATGTACTTGTACTCCTTATCTTGTTGGAAATGTTCCTAGATTCAGAGATCATGTTTCTTGGTCAGAATCTTCAGCAGTAGCTTATGTTAATTCTGTAATTGGTGCTAGAACTAATCGTGAAGGCGGTCCAGCAGCACTAGCTGCAGCTATTGTTGGAAAAACTCCTCTTTATGGATTCCATTTAGAAGAAAATAGGTGTGCAAATTTAGTAGTAGATGTAGAAACAGAACTCGCAGGTGCTGATTTCGGAGCTCTTGGATATATTGTTGGGAAAATTGTTGGGGGAGGAGTACCTTACTTTATCCTTAAAAACATTCCTGATAATAATAATTTAAAAACATTAGGAGCAGCACTTGCTTCATCAGGTTCAGTAGCTCTTTATCATATGGAGAATGTTACTCCGGAATATGAAATAGCTAATAAAAATGAAGCTGAGGATCATATATCAATCAGTGAAGATGATATTTTAGACACCCGTAAGAAACTATCTACTACAACTAAGGAGGCAGATTTAATCTGTTTAGGATGTCCTCATGCTTCTTTGGAAGAAATAAAGGAAGTTGCAAATATTGTCAGAGGAAAAACAATTAAAAATAAATTATGGATTTGCACATCAGTTAGCATAAAAGCAACAGCTGACAGAATGGGTTATACAAAAGCTATTGAAGATGCAGGTGGTAATGTGGTCTGTGATACATGTATGGTCGTAGCTCCTATTGAAGATATGGGTTTTGAAGTAATTGGTGTAAATTCAGCAAAAGCAGCTAATTATGTTCCGTCTATGTGTGGACTTGATGTTGTTTATGATGATGTGGAAAATTTAATTCAATTTGAATAATTTTTTCTACTACTATTTTTTTTAAATTTTGGTATTCTATAGAATACTTTTTAGCTATTTTTCTTAAAAGTGTATTTTATAGTTATATTGAGAACTTTTGTAGGTTTTAAATGGAGATTTTGTCTTAAAACTAAATATTGCTTTATAAAAATTTTCTAAACTTTCATTCACCTTTGTGATATGGCTTTTTGAATTTCAAATGTAGGTTATATAAATAAAAAGATGTAAATTAATTAACAAGTTTAATAAAAGGAGGTTTTAATTAATGGCAAGTAAAGTAAATCCAACTCCAACATTAACCGGGGCCGATGCAGATAGTTTTATTCGAAAATTAAATACTCCATCTACTAAAGAAGAAATTAAAGCCTTAAAAAGAGCAAAAAAAACTTTTAAAACAATTAAATTCAAAAGATAAGTTTTGATATAAATATGTATATGCAGCATATTTCTTCTATTTTTATTTTCATTGGCCTTAATAATCTCTAATTTGCTACAATCTAACTTGTCATAACATTAATTATTAAACAACAATATATATGTTGATATATGATAGAATAGATGTGGTATTTATGGTTACACTAGATAATGCCAATGAAATAAGAAAAAAACACGATATTGATAAAGATGTTATTGTATGTGGGGATGTTGAAAAAGACAAACCCACAATTGAATTTAGGAAAAAACACAACTTTAAAGATTTAAAAGGTATTGTTAAATTAGATTATCCAGTTATAGTGTGGAATTAAAAAAGGGGTTATATAATGAGTGAATCTAGTCCTCCTATTGAAATATGGTCTTTGAAGTAATTTTGTGCAAATTCAGCAAAAACAGCTATATATGTGTGGACTTGATGGTGTAGAAAATTTAATTCATTTTGAATAATTTTTTCTACTACTATTTTTTTTAAATCTTGGTATTCTATAGAATACTTTTTAGCTATTTTTCTTAAAAGTGTATTCTATAAGAAACTATTTATGTAAATAATTGGATATAGTATTCTATAAAATACTATGTAGGTTGTTGTTAATAATGGTTAGTCGGGAATTATACATGAATAAAGTTAGACAATTCATTGATACTGATTTTATTAAAGTCATAACAGGTATAAGACGATGCGGAAAGTCTTATTTATTAAAATTAATAATTGATGAATTAATTCAGAGGGGTATAAATGAAAATAACATTCTTTTAATAGATTTTGAACTTCCAGAATATAATCATATTAAAAACAGGGAAGAATTAGACGAAATAGTCCTAGATTTTATAAATTCTCGTAAAAATAATGTTTATTTACTCTTTGATGAAATACAAAATGTTAAAGACTGGGAAATAAGTATAAATAGCTATTATAAACTTTCCAATACTGATGTTTATGTTACTGGTTCAAATTCTAAATTATTGTCTAAAGATTTAGCTACTTTTTTAACTGGGCGTTATATATCTATAGAATTATACCCATTTTCATTTAATGAATTTTGTCAGTATAAAAAGGAACTAAATGATAAGTGTATAATTAAAAATGACCTAAACACTCCTTTGGAAAATCTTTTTGAGGAGTATTTAAGTTATGGGGGATTTCCATTAGCTATCATGGCCAGAGAATATAAAACCACAGTACTGAATGACTTGTTTTCTTCAATAGTTCTTAATGATGTAGTTAAACGTTATGAGATTAGAAATGTGGGATTATTTTTTAGGATTACTAAGTATTTAATCGAAAATGTTGGTAATTTAATATCTGCAAATTCAATTTATAATTATTTAAAACATGATGATTTAAAATTAACTAAAAATACAATTTATAATTATCTAAGTTACTTGGAAAATGCTTATTTTTTATTAAAAACGACAAAAGAAAATTTGGTGGGTAAAAAAGAAATCGTAGGTGTTGAAAAATATTATTTAATTGATCATGGTTTTTACAAGGCAAATTTAGAAGAAAAACAACAGAATAAAGGAAGAATTTTAGAAAACATTGTCTATTTAGAATTGTTAAGACAAGGCTATAAAGTTACATTTGGAAAAATTAGGGATTATGAAGTTGATTTCATATGTAAAAAAGATGGAACTAGGGTTTATATTCAAGTATCTTATTTATTAAGTGATGAAAAAACAATTGAAAGGGAGTTTCGTCCATTACTTGAGATTAAAGACAATTATCCAAAATATGTCATAAGTATGGATAAAATAAACATGTCCCGTAGTGGAATTAAACATTTAAATGTAATTAACTTTTTAAGGAATAATACCCAACTTTAATAATATAAGGTGGATAAATTTATGAATTATTTAGTTATTGGTGCAGGAAATGCTGGTAGGCCTGTTGCAAGGTTGCTTAATAATCAAAATCATAAGGTTATTATAACTGATCCAAAGCAGTTATCTGATTTTAAACAAGATGTACAAAGTATTTTAAAACAAATGGAAAAAGAAGGGGTTATTTTAGATTTAGGTAATAATGACCCATCTATTGAAGGAATTGATAAAGTTTACATGGCTCCAAGTTTACCTAAAAGCGCACCTATTGTAAAAAAGGTTGAATTAGCTAATTTAGATGTTCTTACTAATGAAGAATTCTCAAAAATGGTAAATGATTTAATTCCTGTTGATATTATTGGAATTACAGGGACTATGGGTAAAACAACCACTACATTCATTACAACAAGTATTTTTAAACAGGCTGGTTATAAAGTATGGGCCTGTTCTTCTTTAGTTAATAATTTAGTTAGTGAAGCTATTATTGATGGTATTGTTAAAGGTAAGGCTAAAGATTGTGATATAGCTATTTTTGAACTACCTCATGGGACTATTGGTCTTTTAAATAGCTTAGATGTTAAAATAGGTCTTTTAACTAATATTGCTGAAGACCATTTATCTGAATTTGGAGGATCTCTGGAGAAATACCAAGAGCGTAAATTAGTTTTAGAAAAAATGAGTGAAACATTTATTGCAAATAATTCTTGTAGGGATATTATAGCTCCAATAAGGGACGATGCACTTTATTATGCTCTAGATGATGAGTGTGATTTTATTGGACATGCTGGTGATGAATCATTAGCTGTTAAATACTCAGAAGGTGAATTTACAACACCTTTCCATATGGTTAGCTACTTTTTTGAAAACTCAGTAGGAGCAAGTGCAGTTAGCTTAACTTATGGGGTTTCTAAAGAAGATATTACTGATGCATTATCTGAATTTAAAGGTCTTCCAGCTCATATGGAGGATGTAGGTGAGTATAACGGAAGAAAAGTTATCTTGGATTCTGCATTTTTATATGATGGAATGAAGATTACTTTAGAATACTTTAAAGATGAAAATGTAGTATTATTCTTGGATCACTTCGATACATTATCTAAAAGAGATAAAACAGAAGTAGGTAAGCTTGTTGGTCAATACACAGATGTTATAATAGCTAGTGGATTTAATGAAGTTAACCAAACTGTTGAAATGGAAGCAGCATATGAAGTTTTAGATGCTGTTGAAAATCCTGATGCAGTTAAAATAGCTACAAAGAATATTACTGATGCTGCAGAGCTTACATTTAAATATTCAAAACCTGGAGACATTATTTTACATATGGGACCACTTATAGCTTATGACAGACTAACTACTGTTGAAAAAATCATGAAAGGCCTTGAAGAAGGAAGTAAAAAATATGAATGAATTTCCAGAAAACACAACCTTTGGTGTAATTGGGATTTGCGGAGCTAATTGTAATTTAGTAGCTAGAATTCTAAAAGAAAGGGGATACAACGTTATTGGAACAGATATGTCTTCTAGTGAAGATTGTAGGTTTAAAAAGTCTTTAAATGGCTATGACATTGAAGTATTTTATGAATCTCATCCTGAAGAGTTTTTTGAAAAGGCAGATTATATTATTCCACCTATAAGTTTGCCTAAAACAGCTAAAGTATTTGAAAAAGACATTCCAGTTTTAGAAGTTAGTGAAGTTATAGATTGTTTTAATGTAGATAAACCAGTCTTTGGAATAACTGGAACTAATGGTAAAACAACTACTACAACTCTTTTAAAAAAAATAGCTTATGATAATAATATAGCCCCAGCAGAACATAATTTAGAAAAAATGCAGGGAAATGCAGAGTATATTCCAATTTTACAGTCCCGTTTAAACGGGGATGTTGGAATCCTTGAGGTAGGAACCTTTGGAGTTCCAGGTACTATTTCCAGAATAGTTAAAAATTCAGATTTAAGTTCCGGATTAATAACTAATATAACTCCTGATCACTTAAATGATTTAGGAGGATTTATGGAATATGCTCATGTTAAAGCAGAGTTTATAAAAGGATTAGATGGAAAACAAATAATCGTCAATGGTCAGGACCCAACAATAATGGGACTTTTAAAAGAACTTGACTTTAAAGGTGAAGTAATTACCTTTGGTGTAGATGAAAGACCTGCAGGAGTAGCTAGTAAAGAATGTGTTTGCGGCAGAACAATTGATGTTAAAGAGATTATTTCAGGTTCTGGTTATTATTTATGTGAATGCGGTCTGACAACTCCTCAGCTAGATTATATAGCTACCAATATTGATTTAAAAAACAGGACTTTTGATTTGCACACGCCCTGTGAAAAATTAGAAGTTAAAATGCTTCTTGACGGAATCCACAATGTTTATAATGTTGTTGGAGTAATTATTGCAGCACATGAGTTTTTAAAATTACCTTATGATAAAATATTAGATTCAGTAGCTAGTTTTAGTGGTGTTTCTGGAAGAATGGAAAAAATAGCTACTATTGATGGTAAGGATGTTATTGTAGATTTTGCACATAATCCTGCAGGTGTTGAAACTGTCTTAAGAGAGTTTAAAAAATTATATGGGGAGATTACAACTGTCATTACAATTTCATCAGAGTCCGGTGCTGAAGGTGATTTAGAAATATTTAACAAAGTTCTGGAATTTTCCAAATATGTAGTTCCAGCATCAAGTGCCTCTCAAAAAATAGCTAGTTCTAAAATAAATGAAGATATTAATCTTAAAGAGAAAATAGTATTAACTCATGTAGATGACTTTGTTAAAAATGGTACACTTGGTGCAACTTTTGAGGAAGTTCAGGAAGGAATTTCTCAAGCCTTAAAATTAGACTGCAACAAGGTAATAGCTATTGGTGAGGCAGCTACAAAATTTAAAGACTGTGTTTTTGATCTTTAATTTTTCACACTACTCTGCGGTGTTAATAATCTAGTATTAAACAAATGGTGTGTTTATTTCTAGATTTTATAGTTTTTTAGGGGAAAAATAACAATTTATCTCCATACAACATTACTTATAGCTAAGAAAGATATGGTGCTAAAGAAGGTGTATTTAATCAGATGTCTAACAGAAAAATGGATGGGTGGAAAATCTGAAATTCTAGCCAACAAATTGACACAACATTTATATGTTTTTTGTTAGAAATATAATACATATTTTAGAAATTTTGATAAATTATATGATTTTATAAAAGAACTAATGGGGGAAGTAATTATTAAAGGAAATAATAAATTAATTCTTTTTATAGCTAGTCTACTAATCTTTTTGTTAGTTGGTGCTGTATCAGCAGCTAATGACGTAGCTATTGAAGATGACACACTATGTGCGAATAGTGTAAGTCAAAATGAAAGTAGTGAATTAAATTCACAACAGGATAATGTTGTTCAATTAAGTCAACAAAATTCGAATTTAGGGGCAAACAATGGTGAACTTAAAACAGCATCAAATAGTGTGAAAAGTTTTACTGATTTACAAAATAGTATTAATGCTATGTCTGATGGAGGTACCTTGTATTTATATGATGACTATAAATATACTGGATCATCAAGTTTTAGTGGAATTACAATTACTAAAAATAATATTGTTATTGATGGTAATAACCATATATTAGATGCAAATGCTGGAAGTAATTCTGTACGTATATTTAGTGTTAGCGGTACTGGTGTTACTCTTAAAAATATGGTGCTCACGAATGCAGTTTATAGTTTTGGTGGGGCGATTTCTAGCACAGGTACGAATTTTAGGGCTGATAATTGTGTTTTTACCAACAATGTAGCAAGTGACCCTAAGGGAAGTGGTGGTGGAGCGATTTATAGTTCTGGCGATTATTCCACGATTAGTAATTGTGTTTTTACTAACAATGTAGCAAAAGTATCAAGTGGGACAGAAAGTTATGGTGGTGCGATTCGTTATTGGGGAAGTAATCTTGCAATTACTGGTTGTGTTTTTACTAACAACAAGGCAGACCATGGTGGTGCGATTCGTATTAATACTGGAGTGTGTGTGATTAGCGATTGTACTTTTATTAACAATGCAGCACGTTCTGGTTATGGTGGAGCGATTTATAATTATGCTTATGATGCTGGTTTCACAATTAGTAATTGTAATTTCACAAACAACACTGCATATCGTGACGGTGGAGCGATTCGTAATTATCAAGCAGCGAATTTCCAGGTTCGTAATTGTATTTTTACTAACAATTCTGCGAAAGACTTGGGCGGAGCAATCCATACTGCTAATTATAATGCTCGGAATTTTGAGGTTAGCGGTAGTGTTTTTATTAATAATGCAGCTAGTTCTGGTGGTGTGATTTATAATGTTGCTGATGGTTTTAGTATTAGTAACAGTACTTTTACTGCTAATAAAAAGGGTGGTGTGATTTATAATACTGGTTCTAGTTTTACTATTAGTAATAACTCTGTTTTTGCTAATAATTATGCTAGTTCTGGTGGTGTGATTTATAATACTGGTTCTGGTTTCACTATTGGTAGTAACTCTGTTTTTGCTAATAATTCTGCTAGTTCTGGTGGTGTGATTTATAATGAAGGTTATGGGTTTGGGGTTACTAACAGTACTTTTGTTAATAATTATGCTAGTGCTGGTGGTGTGATTTATAATAAAGTATATTCATTTGGAGTTACTGACAGTACTTTTGTTAATAATTCTGCTAGTTCTGGTGGTGTGATTTATAATGAAGGTTCTAGTTTTAATGTTGCTGGTAAGTCTACTTTTGTTAATAATACTGCTAGTTCTAGTGGTGGTGTAATTTGGAATACTGGTTCTAGTTTTATTTTTGGTGGTAGTTCTACTTTTGTTAATAATTCTGCTAGTTCTGGTGGTGTGATTTATAATACTGGTTCTGGTTTTACTGTTATGGGTAGTTCTACTTTTGTTAATAATTCTGCTAGTTCTAATGGTGGTGTGATTTATAATACTGGTTCTGGTTTTACTGTTATGGGTAGTTCTACT
>CAVDAS010000013.1:0-25650 GCA_963606955.1 Bacteroidaceae bacterium | reverse complement strand
ATGGAACTATTATTTTCACTATTAATGGTAGAGATACTATTAAATACACTAATGAAAATGGTAGTGCATTTATAAACATTAATTTAGTTCCTGGTGAATATAATGCAAGTGTTAAATTTAATGGAACCGATCTTTATAATCCAATGGCTGTTAACAGTACTGTAGTTGTTAAATCTACTACTATTGGTCATGATATTGTTAAAATGTTTAGAAATTCAACTCAATACACTGCATTATTCTTAGATAGTGAAGGTAATCCATTAGTAAATACTACGGTTCAATTTAACATTAATGGAGTTTTATATAATAGAACTACTAATATAATGCAAGTGTTAAATTTAATGGAACCGATCTTTATAATCCAATGGCTGTTAACAGTACTGTAGTTGTTAAATCTACTACTATTGGTCATGATATTGTTAAAATGTTTAGAAATTCAACTCAATACACTGCATTATTCTTAGATAGTGAAGGTAATCCATTAGTAAATACTACGGTTCAATTTAACATTAATGGAGTTTTATATAATAGAACTACTAATACTAAAGGTATAGCTACTTTAAATATTCAATTACTTCCTAATAACTATACTATAACCAACTACAATCCAGTTACTGGTGAAGAAAACTCAAATAAAGTAGTTGTTAAATCATTAATTGTAGATAACAAAGATTTAACTAAATACTACTTAAATGGGTCACAATATACTATTAAAGTATTTGGTAAGGATGGTAATGTTGCAGCATATCAGGAAGTAACATTTAACATTAATGGTGTATTCTACAAACGTGTTACTGATGGAAACGGTATGGTTAGCTTAAATATTAATTTACGTCCTGGTGATTATGTTGTAACTGCAGAATATGAAGGATGTAGTGTATCAAACAATATTAAAGTATTACCAACATTAATTACAAAAGATCTTGATATGTCATGCTGTGATGGTAGTAAATTTACGGCTCAAACCTTAGATGGTCAAGGTAATCCATTAGCTAACCAAAATATTAAATTTAATATTAATGGTGTGTTCTATTACAAAACAACCGGTTCAAATGGTATTGCTGAATTAAATATTAATTTAAACCCAGGTAAATATATTATTACTTCCATCTGGAATGATTATCAAGTTGGAAACCATATTACAATTAAGTGAATTTTATAATTCACTTCTTTTTTTATTTTTTTTAGGAGGTTATAGATTGAAAAAAATGGTAATTCTTTTTTCATTATTGTTGTTAGTTTTTGCTTCTTTTAGCACAACTTCTGCATCTGATGTAGGTTTTAATGAATCTCAAACAGTAACTAATGAATTAGAAAATACAAATCAACTTTATTTAAATGATAATAATACGATTTTAAAGAGTGACGCAGACACAATATATGTTTCTGTAGACGGAAATGACTCAAATACAGGTACAAAAGACAGTCCACTTAAAACATTAGATGTTGCTATTACTAAAAATCATGAAAGTGGTGGAGGTAAAACAATATTTTTATCTAATGGTAATTATACAACCAGTAATTTGAATATTTCGGATAATGTGAATATTATTGGTGAATCAAGTGATAATGTTATTCTTGATGCTAATTCTGAAGGTTATATAATTACTTCAAGTGCTACTGTAAATATAGTTAATTTAACTTTTAAAAATGCATTTAATGCAATTGTAAATGACGGTAAAATGGTTATTGAAACTTCATCATTTATTAACAACATTGCAAATATATATGGTGGGGCTATTGACAATAATGGTAATTTAGTAGTTAAAAAATCAAAATTTGTTAATAATACAGCTAAATCAAATGGTGGGGCTATTGATAATTCAGCTACTTTAATTGTTAATGATTGTTTATTTATTGATAACTCAGCAGCTAATGATGCAGGAGCTATTTCTAGTGTTAATGATAATTATAATGCAATAGCTACTATAACTGATTCTGTATTTGTAAATAATAAAGCAGTTCGTAATGGTGGAGCTATAAAAGCTCAAAAATCTCAATTAATAGTTACTAATTCTATTTTTGATAATAATGTTCTTGAAGGATATTATGAAGGAAGTTTTGGTGGAGCTATTTACGGATGGGCTGCAGGAGTTTCTTTATATAACTCTACTTTTACTAATAATAAGATATTAAAAAATAGTATGGGTGGTGCATTATATGTACATGGTGGATATAATAATATAATTACTTTTAATGCATCTGGATTAACTTTAATTAACAATTCAGCTGATTATGGTGGTGCATGTTATTTTTCAAATGCTGAAGGTAATCTTTCAAATTCTATTATTCTAAATAATCATGGACATAATAATGAAGCTATTTATGGGCCTGCTGGTGCTTTAAATACACCAATAAATTTTAATAATAACTGGTGGGGTAATACTCAATATGATATGTCATTTGACACAGATTTAATTGGTGGATTAACTGTTCCTACACAATGGTTAATTTTAAACCTTGAAGCAAATACACAAAATGTAACTGTTGGGGATAATGTAGCTGTTACAATTGATTTAACTAAAACACAAAAAGGAACTGTAGTTAATTTACAAAATAAAATTCCAGTCACTTTTAAATCCATTAATGGTAATTTAAATGTTTCTTCTATGGATTTGATAAATGGTAAAGGTGTTATTAATTATTTTGCAACATTGTCTGGAAATAGAAGTGTAATAGCTAATGTATATAGCGTTAGTACAAATATTACCTTTAATATTTCACCTATTCCAAATATAATTTATGTTGATACAGTTAATGGAAATGATAGTAATGCTGGAATTGACTGGGCTCACCCGGTTAAAACAATTAAACAAGCATTAACTTTAGTAACTAAAGATAAAAATATGATTTATTTGGCACAAGGAACTTACGAAGAGTCAGGATTAGTTATTTCCAATAATGTGTCTATTGTTGGTTTTGGCAATGTTGTAATTGATGGTAAAAATTCAAATGCAATTTTTAATATCAACGAAAGTAATCTTAATGTTACTTTTAAAAACATTAATTTCATCAATGGAAAATCTGCTAAAAATGGTGGAGCTATTGATATTGAAAACAATGGAACAGATGTACGTAATGGATGTGTTCTTGTAGATAACTGTACTTTTAAAAATAATGCTGCTGGAGTTCAATTTGGTTATGGCGGAGCTATTTATAATTTTGGCTATAATTTAACTGTTAATAATTCTGCATTTGTAAATAATAGTGCTTCATTTAATGGTGCTGTAACTAGTGCTGGCGGAAATCTAGTAGTATCCAATTCAAAATTTATTAATAATACTGCAAGTGGTGCATATGGATGGGGTGGAGCTATTAGAGCAAATTCAGGTACTTTAACTGTAGAAAAATCTGTATTTATTAATAACACTGCTTCTAAAGCTTCTGCAGTTTTAGTTTTCTCTTTAGTTACAAAAGCAAATATAAATTACTGTATTTTTGAAGGATATAATGAAACTGTTTCTTTAATTGAAAGTAGTGCTAAAACAACAGTGGATGCTAATTACAATTACTTTGGAACTAATGACAATCCGTCAAAATTCCTTAATGGCGATATAAATGCTATTTACTGGACTATATTAAATATATCTTCATCAGCTAAAGAAATTGTTGATGGAGAGACTGTAGCTTTAGATATTGATTTTACTAAATTTAGTGATGGTACTAACACATATGCTCTTAAAGAGCAAATGCCTACTTTAACTGTGTCTTTAAAACCTACTATAGGTAGTGTTAATCCGGATACAGTTATTTGTGAAAATGGAATAGCTAGTGTTAATTATACTGCATTAGCTAAAGGTAACGAAGTTATAAACCTTTTTGCTCCTGAAAATGTTGGTACTTTTGAATTTGAAGTTTTAGATAAAGAAAGTAACATAATTTATGTTTCTAATAGTGGTAATGACTCAAATAATGGTACAAAAGATTATCCTCTTAAAACTTTAGAAGCTGCAATAGCTAAAAACCATGAAAGAGGTGGCGGAAAAACTATCTATGTATTTGATGGTGCTTACGAAGCAGTTAATCTTACTATTAAAGATAATGTAAATATTATTGGTCAGTCAAGAATGGTTCGTATAAACGCTAATTATAGTACTGCATTTACTATTGTAGATTCAAATGTAGTTATGGCTAATTTTACACTTCAAAATGGAATAAATGGAATTAGTAATAATGCTAAGTTGTCTATTAAGAATGGGGTTTTCTCAAATAATAAAGTAGCTATTTTAAATAATGGTGATTTAGTTGTTTCAGATTCTTCTGTTTTTAGTGCTGATAAAGTATCTATTTCTAATAATGGTAATGCTATTGTTAAAAAATCTACATTTACGAATGGTAAGGATAGCTGTATTGTAAATGCTGCTAATTTAACTGTTGATGCTTCTAAATTTACTGGAAATACTGGTGGAGCTGTTTATTCCAGTGCTGGAAAAATAACTATTTCAAACTCAGAATTTACAAATAACAAAGCTAATAGTAATGGTGGAGTTATTTATCTTGAAAATACTGTAACTTCATTAAATAAAAACACTATGAGCAATAATGATGAAACTAATATTTATATTAAGTCCGGATCAATCATATCTGCTCTTAATGCAGTATTTTTAAATAACTCAACTTTAAGATTAAAAGATAATGAAACTGGTATTTTAAATGTTACTATCTGTGATGATAATGCTAATAAAATAACTGGTGGAGAAATAGTATTTACACTTAATGGCGAAATTTTAAAGTCAAGCAATGTTATAAACGGACTAGCTAATGTTACTTTTGCAGATATTCCTGAAGGAACATATCTTGTTTCAGGTAATTACTCATTTGGAAGTAATTTAACAATTAAAACAGGAATCTTAGAAGTATATTCCCTTCATTGGTTTATTGGTGATGTTGGATATGGAACACTAGCTGAAGCTGTTAATGCTGCAAAAGATGGAGATATTATTGGAGGTTTAGCAGGTACTTATTATCCAACTGCTCCTGTAACAATTCTTAAAAATATTACTATAAAACCTAGAGGCGATGCTGAAGTAATATTTGATGGATCAAAACTCAGAAATAATACAATGGAAGTTGGAACTACAACAGAAAATATCAACAATTTCTTAAGAATTCCTTATCAGAATTATAATGTTACTTTAATTAACTTAACATTTGCTAATGCATTAAATCAAGGATTCGGTGGAGCTATCTATAATCATGGATATTTAAATGTTTACAATTGTATCTTCACAAATAATTCTGCACTTGGAGACGATTATTATGCATATCCATATGGTGGAGGAGCTATTTTTAACTATAATGGTCATGTAATAGTTAGAGATTCTTACTTTGATGCTAATATAGCATATATGGGTGGAGCAATATACTCTTCTGCAGATAAAGAATCACCAGCATCTTTAGATGTTAATAACTCTATATTTAAAAAGAATAGGGCACTTACTCAGGATGATGCAGGTGGGGCAATTAACATAGCACAATATACTGAAGTTTTAATAAATAATACTCAATTTATATCTAATAAAGCAACAACAAAAAGTTCTGCACAGTACACTACAGCTGGAGGAACTGGTGGAGCAATATTTATAAAAACTACTATAGATTCTGTAATTGCAAATTCTAACTTTGTTAATAACACAGCATATTATTGGGGAGGAGCTATAAAATCCTCTGGTGTATTTAAATTACTAAACTGTAACTTTACTAACAATATAGCTGGAGCAGCAGGTGGTGCATTACAGGGAGCTATAAGATATGTTGACGGATGTGTTTTTGAAAGTAATTCTATAGGTTATATTACTATGAGTGAAGATTACATAAGAGGAGGAGCAGTAAGCTCTGAAGGTAATTCTGTAATAAATAACTCTGCATTTTACAATAATGTTGGTGTAACTGGAGGAGCTGCTTATGCAGGTTCTGGTACAACAGTATTTGACAACTGTATTTTTGCAAATAATACAGCATCTTTAACTGGTGGGGTAGTATCTAGTCATTGGGCTACATTAACCTTAACAAACAGTTATGCTTTAAATAATTCTGCGAAAAATGGTGGAGCTGTTTACATTGATCAGTATAATTTTGATAGAAAGGTTTATCTAGCTAATAATTCATTTGTAAATAATTCTGCAAGAAATGGTGGAGCTATTTATTCCAATTCAGAAACTTACACCAAAGCAGAATTGGATGTTGTTAACTCTGAATTTATAAATAACAAAGCTAGTGAAAATGGTAGAGAAATCTATATTTCAGGTAAATTAAATATTGGATATAATGCATTTGTTTATGATACTGATAATAATAAATCTCTTATTTATGTAGATTCTGATTCATTAGATATAGTTTCAATTGAAAACAATTGGTGGAGTGTTAATAATCCTAATTGGAATGTTATATTCTCTGAAGGTATGAATGCTTCAAAAGTTTACGCAACTATTAACGGAACTTTAAATGAATCTGGGAAAGGTCAATATGATTTATTAGTTAATATGTACTGGAATGGAACTACTAGCCAAGTAGATATTGGAAATATTCCACATAGATTAGTTAAATTAAATGCTACTAGTGGATCATTTAGTGTTGATGAAGGTAAATTTGATAATGGGGTATTTAAATCACTATTCTTTACAGGTGATGATAAAAATTACGTAATTGATGTTAATGTAGATAATGAAGTATTAACTTTTGATTTAGCTATTTTAAAACCAACATCAGTTAATGTAACTATCAATAAAGGAGATAATCCAATAGATAATATAATTTCTGTTGTTGTAAGTCCTGATAAAGTTACTGGTAATGTAACTATTGATATTGATGGTAAAAAATCTGTTGTTAATTTAACAAATGGAAAAACTACTGTTACTATTTCTAATTTAACTTTAGGAGAGCATACTCTTGTTGTAACCTACAATGGTGATGAATATTACGATGCATCAAATGTTACATATAAATTTAATGAAACATTTAGTCCTATTGTTGATTTAACTGTTCCAGATTTAGAAAAATACTTTGGTGGCTTGGAAAAACTTGAAGCTATCTTAAAAGATAATTTAGGCAATCCAATAGCTAATGGAACTATTATTTTCACTATTAATGGTAGAGATACTATTAAATACACTAATGAGAATGGTAGTGCATTTATAAACATTAATTTAATTCCAGGTGTTTACAACATAACTGCTAAATTTAATGGAACAAACATTTACAATCCTATGGCTGTTAATGGTACTGTAGTTGTTAAATCTACTGCTATTGGTCATGATATTGTTAAAATGTTTAGAAATTCAACTCAATACTCTGCACTATTCTTGGATGGTGAAGGTAATCCATTAGTAAATACTACTGTTAAATTTAACATTAATGGAGTTTTATATAATAGAACTACTAATGATAAAGGAATAGCTAGTTTAAATATTCAATTACTCCCTGAAGAATACATTATAACCAACTACAATCCAGTTACTGGTGAAGAAAACTCAAATAAAGTAGTTGTCAAATCATTACTTGTTGATAATCATGATTTAACTAAATACTACTTAAATGAGTCTAAATACACTCTTAAAGTAATTGGTAAAGATGGTAATATAGCAGCATATCAGGAAGTAATCTTTAATATCAATGGGGTATTCTATAAAAGAGTATCTGATGAAAATGGTATTGTTAGCTTAGCTATTAATTTACGTCCTGGTAATTATGTTGTAACTGTAGAATACGAAGGATGCAGAGTATCAAACAATATTAATGTATTACCAACTTTAATTACAAAAGATTTAGAGATGAAATACCATGATGGTAGTAAATTTAGTGCCCAAACCTTAGATGGTCAAGGTAATCCACTAGCTAATCAGAATATCGTATTTAATGTAAATGGTGTATTCTATTACAAAACTACTAATGAAAAAGGTATTGCTGAGTTAAACATTAATTTAAACAAAGGTGAATACATCATCACTTCTATGTGGAATGATTACCAAGTTGGAAATAAAATTACAATTGTTTAAAGTGAATAAATTTTTCCTTTATTCACTTCTTTTTTTTAGGCTATCACAATAATTATTAATATAATAGCGAACAAATTATCACTTGATAAAATTATTTATAGGTGATTTTTCATGAAAGCAGATGCTATTAAAATTACTGATGGTGTATATTGGGTCGGTGTATTAGACTGGGATTTAAGAGATTATCACGGTTACAGTTTAGACGGAACTACATACAACTGTTATTTAGTATTTGGTGAAGATAAAGTAGCTTTAATTGATAATGTATATCCTGGAACCTCTGCACAATTATGGGGTAGAGTAAAAGATGCATTCCAACAAGAAGGAAGAGAATTTAAAATAGATGTAGTTATTCAAAACCACGTTGAAAACGATCACAGCGGTTCACTTCCAGAATTTGTTAAAAAATTCCCTGATGTTGAAGTTTATTGTTCACAAATGGCTGTAAATGGATTAAAAAATCATTTGCCTTCTTTAAAAGACTATGATTTTAATGTTGTAGGGACTGGAGATAGCTTAGATTTAGGCAAAAAAACTTTAGCATTTGTAAATGCTCCAATGCTTCACTGGCCAGATAGTATGTTTACATTATTAGTTGAAGATGGAATTTTATTCTCTAATGATGCATTTGGTCAACATATCTGTCTTAGTGAAAGATTCTCAGATGAAGTGGATGAAACAGTTTTATTAAATTGTGCACAAAAGTTCTATGCTAATTTAGTTGTTAATTCTTCTTTATTATATAATAACAAGATGAAAGAATTAACTGATTTGGATTTAGTCAGTAAAGTTAAAATGATTGCACCTTCTCATGGTCAAATCTTTAAAGATCCTTCATTAATTATTAATAAATATAATGAATGGGCTAATGGAGTATGCAAAGATAAAGTAACTTTAATTTATGATACTATGCATCATTCAACTCAAAAAATGGCTCAATCTATTGCAGAAGGAATTATGTCTGGAGGATTTGAAGTTAAAATGTACTTCTTACATGAAGATGACAGAAGTGATGTTGTAACTGATGTTTTAGATAGTAAAGCAATCTGTTTAGGTGCACCTACTATTATGAATAAAGCATATCCAAGTGTTGGAGATATTATTTATTATTTAGATGCTCTTAACTTTAAAGCAACTGGATACACTAAAAAAGCAGTAGTATTTGGTTCTAAAGGATGGGGCGGAGGAGCTAATAAAAAAATGAGTGCAGATTTAGAAGCAGCAGGTTTTGATGTTGTTGATCAATTTGACACCATTTTTGTGCCTAATGATGATGTTTTAGATGAATGTTATGAATTAGGTAAAAAATTAGCTAAATCTTTAAAAGATGAATAACTTAATCTTTTTTTAATTATTTTTTTTACATATTTTTTGTGGATTGGGCAGTTTTTATATATTTAAATATTTTTTTCATTAAACAAAATTTTAGACTAGGCATATAATTTCTTATTTTTAGCTTTCAATAGCTATTTTTTTTAAAAACTCATGTTGAGAGAATTTAATTTGTTTTTTTAGCTAGTTTTAATTGTTTATTTTGGGATAATCTTTATATAATGTGTTTATTAAAACTACAATACATATTATATAAAAATAGTGATTTTTTTTTATATGATTTCAGATATTAGATTTTGTTTTGAATAATCTGGACTTTAATATGTAAAACAGATTATTTTTACACAATCTAAAATAATTAAGAGATTTTATTAAATTAAATCTTTTTTAAAAACTTAGAGAAGGGATAGTTATTAAATATAATAAGAAATCAGTTCTTCTAATAGCTAGTTTGCTAATCTTTTTGCTGGCTGGTGCTGTATCAGCAGCCGAAACACCTGATGAAACGGTAGCTATGGAAGATAATACACTCAGTGTAAGTCAAAATTATAGTAGTGAATTAAATTCAAATCAAGAGTCTTTAAATAATGAGAAAAGTTTTAATGATTTACAAACTACAATTAACAGTTTATCAGATAATGATGTGCTGGATTTAGATTGTGATTATAAGTACAATGGAACAAGCGATTTTAATGGAATTACAATAGCTCAAAATAATGTTACAATTAATGGTAATCACCATACATTAGATGCAAATGCTGGGGACAAAAATGTAAGGATATTTTTCATAACTGGTAATAATGTAATTCTTAAAAATTTAGTATTTACCAATGGAAACTGCGATTACGGCGGAGTAATCTATAATTGTGGTGTTGGAAGTAATGTATGTAATTCTACATTTATTAACAACAATGCAAGTCTTGGAGGTGGTGCGATTTATAACACTAAAGCAAATTTCACAGTAACTGATTCTGAATTTATCAGTAATAGCGCAACTACAGGTGGTGCGATTTATAATTATGGTGGTGAAGGATTTAGTGTGAATAATAGTACTTTTATTAACAATACTGCAGATAGTTCAGGCGCAATTTATTCTGTTTTGGCGAATCTTAATGTAATTAATTCTAGATTTATTAATAACTCAGCAACTCTTTTTTCTGCTGGTGCAGTATATAATGGAGGTACAAATTCTACCATAATTAATTCTACTTTTAAAGGTAATAGTGCAAATGCTAATGGAGGCGCAGTCTTTAATTCTGAAAGTAGTTTTAGTGTAATTAATTCTACATTTTTTAATAACACTGCAGGTGTAGATGCCGGTGCAATTTATAGCCTTCGTGTAGTGGAAGTTAATATAATTAGTTCAATTTTTGAAGATAATTGTGCATCTATTGATGGTGGTGCGATTTATAATGGATTAGGAAAGGAATTTAGTATAATTGATTCTAAATTCATTAATAATGCTGCATCTTTTTATGGTGGTGCAGTTTTCAGTGATGACGGAGAAAGTTTTAAAGTAAGTAATTCCACTTTTAAGGGTAATAATGCAAGTTATGGTAGTGCAGTTGGCAGTAGCGGTATAAGTTCTGGTGTATATAATTCTACTTTTGAGGCTAACACTGCAAGCTGTGGAGGAACTATTTTTAATGCAGGCGATTTTGCTGTAAATGACTCTATTTTTACTGATAATAATGTAAGTTTTGCTGCTGCCTGTTATAATGGTGTGGAAGGAGTTCTTAATTTATCTAATAATAAATACTCTGGTATTGATGGGGATAAAACTTATATTCATAATGAAGGAACTCTTGGAAGTGTCAATATCACTGTTTTAGAAAATAAAACTATTGATATAAAATATGGTCAAAATATAACTTTATTTGCTAATATTACTACTTCTGACGGAGCTAGCGTCAGTGGAGGATTATTAAACTTCACTATTAATGGAAACAATTACTCAGCATATACTCAAGATGATGGTAATTATACTTACAAATATGCTCCAAATACTACAGGTAAACAGTTAGTTGGTGCAACATATGAATATGCAAATAATATAGCTGTTAAAACAGGTATTATTAATGTAAAAGTATCTGATGTTTATGTAGATTATGAAAATGGTAATGATACAAATGACGGGGCTAGCTGGACTAATGCTGTTAAAACTATTGGTCATGCAATGGAAATAGTGCTGGAAAATGGTAATGTTTACCTTGCAGAAGGCACTCATATTGTGAATAATCAAATAGCTATTTTTGAAACTGTATCTATTATAGGTAATGGAAATAAAACACTTATAACGAATAATAAAGGTAATGGAATATTTCAAATAACTGCTAATAATGTAGCTATTTATAATTGTACTTTTACTAACAATACTGGAATTATTACTGTTGGAATGTTATTTAATTCTGGTGATAATTTAACTGTGGATAATTGTATTTTTAGCAATAATTCTGCAGATTCTGCCTGTGTAATCCGTAATTTTGGATTAGGGTGTTGTGTAAGTAATTCTATATTTGTTAATAACTCTGCAACAGGTTATGGTGGTGGTGCAATATATAATGCTGGTGAGAATTTAACTGTAATTAATTCTACTTTTGAGGCTAACACTGCAAATTCCAATGGTGGAGCAATATTTAATTCTGTAAAAGGCTTTAATGTAATTAATTCTACATTTAATAATAACTTTGTATATGGCTGCGGTGCTGCAATTTATAACTTCGGCGGAGCGCAACTTAGTGTAACTAATTCTACTTTTAGTAACAATACAGCATTTAGCGGTGGTGCAATTTATAATAGATGGGGAGATTTATTTAGTATAGCTGATTCAGTATTTGTTAACAATAGTGCAACTAATTATGCTGGTGCTGTGTTTAGTGAAGGTTCTACTGGTCATGAGACTGAAGAAGGATTCATTGTAAGTAATTCTATATTTAAAGGTAATAATGCAAGTTATGGTGGTGCAATTGGTAATAGTTGTATAAATGCATGTGTAAATAATTCTACTTTTGAGGGCAATACTGCAATTTATGCAGGAGCTATTTTCACTGATGCTGATCTTGTTGTAGGTAATTCCACATTTGATAATAATATTGCAGAGGCAGCTGTTGCTTTGTATAATGGTATTCATGGTGTTCTTAATTTATCTAACAACAAATACTCAGGTATTGACGTGAATAAAACTTATATTTATAATGAAGGAATTCTTGGCGGCGTTAATGTTACTGTTTTAGAAAATAAAACTATTGACGTGTCTTATGGGGATGTTGTAGTATTATCTGCTACTATTACCTATGATAACGTTAATGTATCTGGTAACAACTTATATTTCATTATTAATGGCACTAAAATTGGTGCAGCTAGTTTCTTAAACGGCAGCTATATTGTTAACTACACAATAGGATTCTTTGATAAGCAAATTGTTAATGCATCTTATGAAGGTATAAATTCAACTAATATTTTTGTTAATACTGGTGTTTTAAATGCTGAAAAATCTCCTAATGATGTTATTTTAACTGCTGATAATGTGGTTATGTTCTATAATGACGGATCTAAATTTACAGCTATGTTAATGGACTATAAAGGTAATCCACTAGCTAATATGACATTATCATTTGTTATAAATGGTATAAATTACACTCGCCAAACTAATGAAAATGGTAGTGCATCAATAAATCTTAGGTTAAAATCAGGGGTTTATACTGGTTGTGTTTTATTTAACGGATATGGAAATTACAGCAATGCATCTAAAAATATAACTGTTAATATTAAATCAACTATTGAAGGTTCAGACATTGTTAAAATGTATCAAAATGAAACTCAATTCCAGGCAACATTTTTAGATAGTAATGGGGATGTGCTAGCTAATACTACGGTTAAATTCAATATTAATGGTGTATTTTATAATCGTACTACTGATGACAATGGTACTGCAAGATTAAATATTAATTTAATGCCTGGAAACTACACTTTAACAGCATACAATCCATTTAATGATGAACAAAAAGGTTTTAATGTTTTAGTAAAATCCTTAATTGAAACTAGTGATTTAACTAAATACTACCTAAATGCTTCACAGTTTAGAGCTAAAGTATATAACAAAGACGGTTCACTAGCTATTAATAAAACAGTGAATTTCATCATCAATGGTGTATCTTATAACAGAAACACTGATGCAAATGGTACTGTTGAATTAAATATCAATTTAAGACCTGGAAATTACACTATTACAACAATGTATGAAAATTTAACTGTTGGTAATAAAGTAAGTGTCTTGCCAACACTGGAAACCAGTGATTTATCTATGAAATTCAAAGACGGCAGTAAATTTATGGCTAAAACTTTAAATGGTCAAGGTGAACCATTAGCTAATCAAAATATTACATTTAATGTAAATGGTGTATTTTATTATAAAACTACTGGGAATGATGGTGTAGCTAGCTTAAACATTAATCTAATGAAAGGAAACTACATTATTACTTCTATATGGGATAATTATGAAGTAGCTAATGAAATTAAAATAGTTTAAGAGGATTTATCCTCTTATAATTCTCTTTTTAATGTAAAAATTAATTTTTCAACCGCCTTAAATGCTAAAGTTTTTATATAACCTCAAACTCATTATAAATATATAAAACTTTTTGATTTTATATTGATTTTTTATAGAAATTTATTAAATTAAGGTGATATGATGGCAAATCAACCAATTTTCATTCTTCCTGAAGGTACGGAAAGGTATTCTAAAAGAGATGCTTTAAGAATGAATATTACAGCAGCTAAAGTTTTAAAAGATATTGTAAGAACTACTTTAGGTCCAAAAGGAATGGACAAAATGTTAACTGATTCATTAGGTGATGTTATTGTTACTAATGACGGTGCAACTATTATGAGAGAAATGGATATCACTCAACCTGCTGCTAGAATGCTTGTAGAAACAGCTAAAAAACAAGAAGACATTGTTGGAGACGGAACCACTTCTGTTGTTGTAATAGCTGGTGAATTATTAGTTAAAGCTCAAGAATTATTAGAAGATGGAATTGCAACTTCTGTTATTGTAAAAGGTTACAGAAATGCAGCAGCTAAAGCTATTGAAATTTTAAACAATGTAGCTATTGATGCAGATGATAGGGAAACTCTTAAAAAAGTAGCTATGACTGCAATGACTGGTAAAGGTTCAGATTATGCTAAAGATAAATTAGCTGATTTAGTAGTAGATGCAGCTTTAAGAATAGCTGAAGATGGTGAAATTGATATTGACAATATTAACATCCAAAGAATTTCCGGAGATTCAGTTGAAGATTCATTCTTAGCTGAAGGTATTGTTATGGATAAAGACCCAGTATCTAAAAATATGCCTACTGATGTTGAAGATGCTAAAATTGCTTTAATTAAATATCCTATTGAATTAAAAGAAATCAATACTGATGCTAAAATTGATATTACTGATCCTTCTCAATTTGAAGCTTTCTTAAACAATGAAGAAGAAATGATTAAAGATTTAGTAGATAAAGTTGTTGCATCTGGAGCTAATGTGTTATTCTGTCAAAAAGGTATTGACGACATGGCACAACACTACTTAAACAAAGCAGGAATTATGGCTTATAAAAGAGTTAAAAAATCTGATATGGAAAGAATCAACAAAGCTACCGGTGCTAAATATGTAACTGACATTGAAGATTTAACTGCTGATAAATTAGGATCTGCTGGTCATGTGTATGTTGATCAAATATTTGACCATAAATTAACTTTCATTGAAGAATGTGAAAATCCAAAAGCATCCTCTATTGTACTTAGAGGAAGTACTCGTTATATAACTGAACAACTTAGCAGAGCATTAGATGATGCTTTAGGTGTGGTTGGAGCTACTATTGAAGATGGTAAAGTTCTCATTGGTGGAGGAGCTTGTGAAATTGATCTTGTAAAAGGATTAAGAGCATATGGTGAATCTGTAAGTGGAAGAGAACAATTAGCTATTTTAGCTTATGCTAATGCAATTGAAGTTATCCCAAGAACTTTAATTGAAAATGCTGGTTTAGATACTATTAATTTAATTGCAGAACTAAAAGCTGCTCATGAAGACTCTTCAACTATGGGAATCAATGTATTTACTGGTAAACTTGTTGATATGCAAGAAGCTGGTGTAATTGAACCACTTAGGATTAAAACACAAGCTATTCAAGCTTCTAGTGAAGCTGCTGAAATGATATTACGTATTGATGATATGATTGCAGCTAGAAATGCATTAAACTCTTCAGGTCCTGATGAGTCTGGAAATGATGCTAGCGGAATGCCTCCAATGGGTGGAATGCCTGGAGGTATGGGTGGAATGCCACCTATGATGTAAATTTTTTTACATTTTTTTATTTTTCTTTTTATTTTCTAAGTTAATAGCTTTAATTATTTGTTTTTTTATTTAATTCAATTTAAATCCATGTTTTTAGTTCTTATGGACTAGATGTTACTTTATTTTATTTTAATTAAAAGGTTTAACATAGTTTATAATTTCGTAATATCATAAAACTTGAATTATTAATTATTGTAATTTTAACTTATTATCCCTTAAATCAATATAATTTTTATTATTTTCTTAATATTTATGGATTTTAATAGTTAATTTTCTAAATTAAATCCATTTAAGTTGTTTTATTAAATAAATAGATTTATATACAATATTCATGATATACTTAACTACTGAAAATATTTTTTAAATTTAAGAGTTAAATTAAATTTATAATGGAGGTAAATGATTTTGAAAAAACGTGTAACAATCTTTGCATTGATGATATTAGCTGTATTTTTATCAGTTAATGCAATCTCTGCGACAGATGTAGGTACTGTTGACTCAAATTCTACAGTATTAGCAGCTATTGATGAATCAAACAATACTGTTGTATCCTCTGATAATAATGATAATAACAATAATTTAATTGAGGATAATAATCAAAAACCTGTTAATTTAGATGCTCCTAGTATTGAAATGTATTATAAAGACGGTACTAGGTTCATGATTAATTTAACTGATGAAAACGGAAATGGATTAGCTAATCAAAGTATAAATATTGCAATTAATGGTATTAATTATACTAGAGATACTAATGAAAATGGTATAGCTTCTATGGCTATAAATTTATACGCTGGTTCATATTCTGTTAATGTATGTTATAATGGGGCAGATGGATATAGCTCAGCAAGCACTACTTCAGAAATTAAAGTAATGCCGACTATAAATGGTAATGATATGGCACTGTTCTATAAAAATGGAACTCAATATTGTGCTACTTTTTTAGATAGTCAAGGCAATCCATTAGTCAATACAACTGTTAAATTTAATATTAATGGTGTATTTTATCCCCGTAACACTGATGAAAAAGGTGTAGCTAAACTTCGTATTCAGCTTCGTCCTGATAATTATGTTTTAACTGCATATAACCCTAATGATAATTTTGAATATTCAAATACTGTTAATGTATTGCCTACTATTTTAGGTGAAGATTTAAGTAAATTATATTTGGATGGAAACCAGTTTTATGCCACATTTTTAGGTAATGATGGTAATCCTTTAGTTAATACTACTGTTACTTTCAATATCAATGGTGTAATTTATAATCGTGATACTAATGAGAAAGGTGTAGCTAGACTTAACATTAATCTACTACCTAATACTTATACCTTAACTGCATATCATCCACTTAGTAATCTTGATATAGGTTATACTGTTACTGTTGTTAGTTCTGTAAATACTATTATTGAAACACAACATTATAATTTCCCAACTGATGAACTTAATAAAGATGTAAATGTTACATTATATGATCAGTTCAATCATGCTGTAAGTAATCAGGAGGTTACTCTTAATGTTGGTGGTGTTACATATAATAGTACTACTAATGCTGATGGTGTAGCTAAGTTTACTATTAACTTACCTGCTATAGGTACTTATGATGCAACTTATAACTTTAATAATGATGGTGGTTATTTAGCATCTAGTGCATCAAATACTATTACTGTTCATGAAAATAAAGGAGTAGTTTTAACACCTAATACTGATGTAATATTCCAAGGTGAAGCATTTACAGTTTTAGTAAAAGATGAAGATGGTAATTTAGTAGTTAATAAAAATGTTTACTTTAATATAAATGGTGTTGAATATAAGAAGGTAACTGATGAAAATGGTATTGCTAGTATAACTATTAGATTAGCTGCTAATGTATACAACATTTCATATACATTTAATGATATAGGTTACAAAAAAACCACAGGATCTACTCTTGTATCTGTGATAACTACTAATGAAACAGTTATTCATGGAGATGATATTGAAGTAGGTAAAGGTGCAGGTCAGAAATTTAATGTTTTATTAACTGCAGGTGGAGTTCCTATACTTAATAGAGATGTAATTATTAATGTAAATGGTGTAAATTATAATAGAACTACTAATAATGAAGGTATTGCTAGTTTAAATATTGGTTTAGATGTAGGAACGTATTATATCACTTATTTCTTTAAAGGAGATTCTAAATTAGCTCCAAGTAATGGTGATGCATATTGTATTGTTAAAGATAGAAAAGCTTCATCATTCACTGTTACTAGTAATACTGTATTTGTTCAAAATTCTGGCGAAGCATTTAAAGTTTTACTTAAGGACAATGAATCAAATCCAATAGCTAATGAAAATGTTATATTTACTCTTAATGGTATGAGTTATAATAAAACTACTGATGCTAATGGTATAGCTAGTTTAAATATAAACTTAGGAACTATTGGTCAATATGAAATTTCATATAAATTTGAAGGTAATAATAACTATTTAGCTTGTGAAGGCGGTTGTTTAATTTCAATAACTAAATATGCTGATAATGGTAATGGATACTGGGTTTGGGCAAAAGATATGTATAATGTAGATTTATCTAATTTAGCTGCCTTAGGAACTGGTAATATTTTCTTAAACTTTTATGCATTTACTAAATATGGAGAATCTAGTGTTTTATCATGGATTAAACAAGCTAGTTCATTTGGTTTAAAAGTTCATATATGGATGCAAGTATTCTATGATGGTGGATGGCTTTCCCCATTGAATGATGATGGATCTATTAATACTGAGTTATTTAATAGCAGAATAGCTGAAGCTGAAAAATATGCAGCTCTTCCAGGAGTGGCTGGTGTTCACTTTGATTATTTAAGATACCCAGGTACTGCATATAAACATCAGGGAGGAACTGCGGCTATAACTGAATTTGTAAGATTAGCTACAACTGCTGTTCATAATGTTAATCCTGATTGTTTAGTTTCTGCAGCTGTAATGCCTGAGAAAAATGATGAATATTATTATGGTCAGGATATAGCTGCTATTAGTAAATATTTAGATGTCATTGTTCCAATGGTTTATAAAGGCAATTATAAAGCTGAAACTAGCTGGATTGCATCAACTACTCAATGGTTTGTTGAAACTTCAAATGGTGCTGCAATTTGGGTAGGTTTACAAACATATAAATCTGATGATGATGCTACAAAATTACCAACTTCAGAATTATTTAATGATGCTCAAACAGCATATGATGCTGGAGCAAAGGGTGTTATGATGTTTAGATTTGGTGTAACTAACTTCATAAATTTCACCGATTTAGATACTCATGATATTGATCCATCTTATGGTGATTTAGTCTCTGTTAGTGCAGTTACAGAGGCTGCATCATCCTTGAAAAATTATATTGAAACTGAAGGTATATTACCAATATATATTGATATTGGTACTTCTAAATATACTGTAGCTCAATTTTTATACTTAATGACTAAAGCTACTGAAGAAATAGGGAAAAGTGATTTAAAAGACATTACAACTATTTTAGTTAATAATCCGTCTCAGAGTTCAGGTGATGTAATTAATAAACAGTTAGTAAAATCTGAATTTATATCTTTAGCTAGTACATTAGCTAATTATATGTCTACAAATGGTGCAGCTCCAAATTATATTGCAAGTACTATAGGAAATATTAAATATGAGTCATTAATTTATGCATATTCAAGGGCTTTAGCATACTATAACTCTAATAAGGCATTTCCTAGCTTTGTATTTGTTACAAATTTATTGGATAACTACTCTTTAACTGTTACAATGAAACCAAGTGCAGCGTCTACATCATATAATCCTAATGTATTTTATACTACGACTTGGTTAAATTTCTGCCCTCAATGTAATTACTATGGAACATTATTAATTAATCCAAAAGGTACTGCTGAAGGAGAACTTACTTGTGCATACTGTGACTGTGATTATTGTGGTGTTTCAGGTAAAGAGAAAGTTGCATCTTCCACAAGAACATTAACCAGATTATCTGACAGTATTCCAGAATCTGAAGGTAAAGTGGGAGATAATATAACTTTAGATAATATATTGTCTGCTTCTAAAACCTTAAAAAATTATATTCAAACAAACAAAGCTCTACCTGATTGTGTAGTTTTAAATGATGAACAGTACACTTTACCTCAGTTCTTATATTTGATGAGTAAAGCTATTGTAAATATTAATAATGGTGATTTAGGTTATATTACTGTTGTTGGTGCATCTAGCCCGTCTAATCCAAGTGGTGATGCAATAGATAGTACTCTTGATAAAGCAGGATATTTGGATGTTGCATCTAGAGTTTATCAATATATCATTAATAATGGAAAAGCTCCTAATTATTCATCTTCAACTTTGGGTAAAATAAGTTATGAGGAATTATTGGATGCATTTTCAAGAGTATTAACTTATTACTCTGAAAATAGTAAAACACTACCTAATTCAGTACTTATTAATGATGATTTTGACTCTGGAGTATCAATGAAAGTTTCCGAAAAAGCAATATCATTAGTTTCAGGTATAAGTTCTACAAGAGATAAAGCAGATACTTTATTTAAATTTGTTAGAGATGAAATTAAATATGGAGCTTATGGTACTGGACAATTGTATTATAATACAGTTTATGGTGCTGAAGGTACTCTAATTAAAGGTTATGGAAACTGTTGTGATCAAGCACAATTATTAGTAGCTATGGCTAGAGCTGTTGGTTTAACTGCCAGATTTGCTACTGGTTATTGTGTATTTACCAGTGGTTTAAGTGTTGGTCATGTATGGGTTCAATTTAATATTGGTGGAAAATGGGTTAATACTGATCCAACAAGTACTAGAAACTCTTTAGGTGTAATTAATAATTGGAACACTAATTCTTACACTGATAGAGGAACTTATGATGTTTTACCTTATTAACTCAATTTTTTGAGTTAATAATTCTTTTTTTAATATATTTAGGTTATCCCAAACTTTTTATACTTCTAATTCCAATATATTATTGTTTAATTCTAGGTGAATCTTATGGCGAGTGATGGAATTAGTGAAAATATTGAAGAATATTTAGAAGTTCTTTATCGTAATGGTAGTAATAAAGAACAAATTTCTACTACAACTTTATCTAAAGAATTGGGGATTGCACCTGGTAGTGTAACTCAAATGCTTAAAAAATTAGAAAAATTAAACTATGTTAATTATGTTCCATATAAAGGAGCTTCTTTAACTGATGAAGGGATGAAAATTGCTCAAAAAATAACAAGGAAGCATAGGATTCTCGAAAAGTTTTTAATTGAAGTTTTAAATATTAAAGAGGAAAATGTTCATGAACAAGCTTGTAAAATGGAACATACATTATCAGATGAAGCTGAAAGAGCACTTTGTACAATGTTACATCATCCAGATTTAGGTCCAAGTGATGGTCTTATTCCTGCTTGTGATTTGGAATTTAGTAATTGTGGTCAATGTTATTCAGTAAAAGATTTTGATCAAGTTATAAATAGGAAGTTTAATTTATTATCTGTCTCTGAATTAAATTCAAGTAGTGAAGGTATTGTGTCTTTCATTCGTGGAAATTCTGAGCTTTTAGATAAAATTTCTGATTTAGGAATAAGTGTAGGGTCAAATATTTATTATCATGATTATCATGATGATTCTGATGTTTTTATAGTCTCTATTGGTGATGAGAAAATTGAATTATCAAGAGACATGGCAAATAATATTTTTATAAGAGTTTAGCTCTTATTTTTTTTTCATAAAGATATATATAATATCTTAATCATAAATAACTCCATTAAATATAATTTTTTCTTTTGACGGTGTTTTAATGCGCGGAAATTTATCTAATGATATTGTATCTATAAAAATTGAAGAAGGTAGCAAAAGACCAATAGCTTTACATGAAAAAAGTTTGTTTGGTAAAATTGAAGCAGATACATTGAATCTTTCTTTAATTGAAGCTTGTTATTTACTTGAAAAAGGTCGTCTAGATATTTATGAAGATGAAATTGAATGCAGTTTAGATTATTTCATTGATCTTTTGAAAAATAAAGAGATTTACGGTAAATACATTGTTTTTCGTGATTTAAAAGACCGTGGATATGTTATTAAAACAGGATTTAAGTATGGTTCTGATTTCCGTTTATATAATCGTGGAGGAGGTCCTGGAAAAGGGCATTCTGATTATTTAGTTAAAATTATCTATGAAACTTATGAGATTAATGCACTTGATTTTTCAAGTTATGTTCGAGTTTCTCATGGTGTTAATAAGAAACTTCTTTTAGCTATTGTAGATGATGATTTGGATATTACATATTATAATGTTGAATGGACAAGACCATAGGTTTTAATTAAAGAAACGATTTATATTTTTGTAGGTAATTAAATTTACTATTATAATTTTTTATTATATATTTAATTTAATGTAGTTATTGTAAGTAAGGTGATTTATTTGATTGATCCATGGGCATCATCTAGTGTAGATTATGATAAATTAGTTAATCAATTTGGAATTCAAAAATTTTCAGACTTAATTAATGATGTAGAAAACCCTCACAGATTAATGAAAAGAGGAGTAATTTTTGGACATAGGGATTTTGATAAAGTTAATAATTTAATTAATAAAAAAGAAGATTTTGCAGTTGTTGGCGGAATGATGCCAAGTGGACAAATGCATATTGGTCATAAAATGGTTGTTGACCAACTAAAATGGTATCAGGAAAAAGGTGCAATGTTATCTATTTTAATAGCTGACCTTGAATCTTATGCAGCTAGAGATATGAGCTTTGAAAAGGCAAGAGACATAGCTATTAATGAATATTTAACTAATTATATCGCATTAGGTCTAGATTTAGAAAAAGATAATGTAAATGTTTATCTTCAATCTAAAAACGATACTCTTAGAGAGTTAGCATTTAAAGCTTCTAAAAAAACTAATTTCAATGAATTAAAAGCTATTTATGGGTTTAATCAATCAACAAACATTGCTCATATTCAGGCACCTCTTTTCCAAGTAGCTGATATTTTACTTCCGCAGCTTGAAGAATTTGGAGGTCCTAAAAGAGTTGTAGTTCCTGTTGGTATAGATCAAGACCCTCATATAAGATTAACAAGAGATATAGCCCACAAGCTTAATGGTGAATACGGATTTATATCACCGTCTTCCACTTATCACAGATTCTTAACTGGTTTAAGTGGAGATAAAATGAGCAGTAGTAAACCTTCTACAGCAATTTATTTAAATGAAGACAGTAAAACTGCTGCTAAAAAAGTTAAAACAGCTAAAACTGGAGGTAGGGAAAGCCTAAAAGAACAGCAGGAATTAGGTGGTGAAGTAGATAAATGTGTAATCTATGAAATGTTTGTATACCACTTAATTGATGATGATAAAGAGCTTGAAAAAATACGTCATGACTGTTTAGGGGGAACATTGCGCTGTGGAGACTGTAAAGCAAGAGCTAGTGAGTTAATCTCTGAGATGTTTGATGAAATCCACGACAAACAAGAAGAAGCTCGTGAAATAGCTAATACTTTGATATAAAATGTTAGATATTAAAAATGAAATTAAATTAGCTTTTATTGAAAATAAGACAGCTATTTATATTTCTATTATAATTTTGCTTGGTACTTTAATTGCAGGTTATCTTCTGCAGCCTTATTTGGAAAGTATTTTTAATCCGGTTGTCAATAAGTTAACTCAGGATGTAAAAACAGGAGTTATAACTTTAACATTTAAGACAATTTTTACAAATAACATTCTAATTGTCTTTCGTATGTTTGTATTTGGGATAATTTGCTGTTTTTCAGGAATTATTCTTGCTTATAATGGTTTTTTTGTAGGTTATTATATAGCCAGTTCTCCAAATCTCTTTAAAGTCTTAATGTATATTGTACCTCATGGGATTTTTGAGTTTTCTTCATGTATACTGGCTACTGCATCTGGATTTGTTTTATTTAACTTTTTAGTTAAATTCCTTCATAATATAGCTAAATCGGAAAATAATTCTTTTAAGGAAAAACTAAACGACTCAATAGAGAAAAATTATGATAAATTAAAACAGTCATTAATTTTACTTGGAGTAGCAGTTATTTTAATGGCAATAGCTGGATTTATCGAAGTTTATTTAACTGTACCAATTGCAGAATTTATCCTTTCAATTTTTGGTTAAATTTTTATATAAATGATTATTAAAATAATATGTAGTGATTTTTTATGATTAGATGTGTTTCATGCGGAGAAGAATACGACGATGATGAAATAATTTATACTTGTGAGAAGTGTGGTTCTGTTCTTGAACTCGTCAGTGATTTTGATGTTTCTAAAGATGTCTTTGATGGCAGGAAAGATACTTTATGGAAATTTAAAGAATGTATACCTGTAGATGAATCTAAAATTGTTTCTCTTAATGAAGGTGGAACTCCATTTTGTAAATGTGATAAATTAGGTGATGAATTAGGTATTAATTTATATGTTAAAGTTGAAGGATCAAATCCAACAGGAAGTTTTAAAGATAGAGGAATGACTGTTGGTATGACTAAAGCTATGGAATTAGGTGTAAGTACTGTAGGTTGTGCTTCAACTGGAAATACCTCAGCATCTCTTGCAGCATATGCAGCTAGAGCAGGTTTACGCTGTATTGTATTTTTACCTTCTGGAAAAGTAGCTCTAGGAAAATTAGCACAGGCTATGTTCCATGGTGCTGAAGTAATGTCTATAAATGGAAACTTTGATGAAGCACTTGAAGCTATGACTGCTCTTGCATTAGAAAAACATCTTTACTTATTAAACTCAATTAACCCATACAGATTAGAAGGTCAAAAAACAATTGGATATGAAATATTAAGAGATTTAGGCTGGCAATCTCCAGACAGGATTATTTTGCCTGTAGGAAATGCAGGAAATATCTCAGCTATCTGGAAAGGTGTTAAAGAGTTTTATAATGCAGGATTTGTAGATAGTGTTCCTATGATGACTGGAATTCAAGCTGAAGGAGCATGCCCAGTTACTAACGCATTTAAAAAACATGCTGAGAGAGTTGTTCCGGTAGAAAATCCTGAAACAATAGCTACTGCAATTCGTATAGGAGCTCCTGTAAGTGATATTAAAGCTCTAAGAGCTATTTATGAATCTGACGGATATTCTGAGACTGTAAGTGATGAGGAAATATTAGATGCTCAAAAATTATTAGCTAGAAAAGAAGGAATTGGTGTTGAACCAGCTTCTGCAGCTTCAATTGCAGGTCTTAAAAAATTATGTGAAGAAGGTGTCATAGATAAAGGTGAAACTGTAACTTGTGTTGTTACTGGTCATTTACTTAAAGATCCAAACACTGCAATTGATGCATGTACTAAACCAAAGCAGGTAGATGCTGATATTGACACTTTAAGAAATATTTTAATGAATAAGTAAGTTTTACTTATTTTAAACCTTTTTTCTCTTATTTTTTTATAAACACTTTATATTTTCATATTTTTTTATTCTGATTACTCTTTGAAAAACATTTCACTTTTGAATAAGTAGTATCTTAAAGATGAGATATTTCACTTTATTGTATGGAAATTATGTAAATTTAAGGAAAATTTACCAATAGATTTATATATGGGAAAGTTTAAACTATCTATATAAAAAAATGAGGTGTTAATTATGGAATTACCAATCGCTCCTGTAGGCAGGATATTAAAAAACGCTGGCGCTCAAAGAGTCAGTGATGACGCAAAAATTGCTTTAACCGAAGCTATCGAAGAATGTGGAAACGAAATCGCTCAAAAAGCTGTTGGATTTGCACGTCACGCAGGTAGAAAAACCGTTAAAGCAGAAGATATTAAATTAGCTATCAAATAGATTTGCTGATTAAATATCTTTTTTTAGATAGTGATTATTTAATTACTATCTAAATTACAAATTTTTTTTATAAATGCTCTTTTTTTTGAATTTATTGTTTTATAATTGGCTCTGTCTGATTTGGTACTGATGACTAGTTTTTGTTGATTGTTGCACATCGT
>CAVDAS010000012.1:0-26905 GCA_963606955.1 Bacteroidaceae bacterium | reverse complement strand
TGTTTTGTTTGTGTACTATGGTTTTTCTATGGGAATTTCATTTCGCTGCAAGCCTATTCTATTATAATTTACTTATTTTGACTGTTTTAGCTATTTCTTAATTTAGTGTTATTTTTTCAATGAATTAAGAAATAGTTAAATATTATTTTAAACATAGATATTATTGCCGTATCATTTTTTAATGACTGATGCCTTCGGTCCTTCTATGAGGAAAGTTGATACTGTCTATGATTAGGAGAAACCCAGCATTAGATAGGCTGCCCGTTTCGAGGGTTACTCGAGGAGGGAAGGGTATTCTACCGATGATTCAAGAGAGTTAGTATACGGGCAATAATATATAATTAAAAATCGCTTATTCTTCTTTTAACATAAATTGGATTACTAAATAGATTCCTAAAGCTGCACTAAATACAAATCCTATTAATCCAAGTATTGAAACATCAAATAATTTTGGTCCTTTATCTGACATAATAGCTAAGGATGATCCTATAATTAGTGCAGATAAAATAAGTGAAATTGATACCTGGTTTGTGATTTCACTAATTGATTCATGTTTAAGTTTTACACTTAAGTTACCTTCTTCAAGTTTTAAAAGCATATTATTTATTGTTGTTGGTAAATCTTTAGCTAAGTGCTCTATTTGAAGTAGGTAATTTGAACTTACTCTTGCTAATCTATTTGGACTGTATTTTTGGAATATTATTTTTTTAGATAATTTTTTAAGTTCAGTTATTGCATTAAAGTTAGGATCTAATTTTACTCCAGTATCTTCAATTAAGGCCATTCCACGTCCAATCATTACAAATTCTCCAGGTAATTGGATATTATGTTTAATCATTACTTGTAGGAGTTGTTCTATTCCACCATGCATATCTTTTAGGTCTGCACCATAATATTTGCTCATTATGTCGTTTACATCAGCTTTTAACTCAGGAGTATTTTGTGTAGGAGTTAATATGTCCATATAAATTAATTGGTTAATAATATTGTCCACATTTCTGTTTAATAGTAATAATATTAACTCTGCAAGTTCTTCTCTGAAATCATCATCTAAAATTCCCATCATTCCTTCATCAATGTAGCATAATGTATTATTATCCATTATCATCATATTTCCAGGATGTGGGTCTGCATGGAAAAATCCATCAATCATAATTTGTTTGAAATAGGATTTTACTCCTCTTTTTGCAATTAATTTTTTATTATATTGTGGATAATCATTAACCATTACTTCAGAAACTTCTTTTCCTTTTATTAATTCCATTGTGATGATTTTTTCGCTACAATATTCTGGATAAGGTGTTGGGATGTGAATGTAGTGTATTCCTTTAAAATTATGTGCTAAATTTTTCATATTGATTAATTCTTCAGTATAATCAATTTCTTTGAATATTGAACGTTCAAATTCAGATAAAATAGCTGGAATATTATAAACTTTAGTTTGACTTATGTATCTTCCTATTTTATCAGATAAAAACTTCATAATTTTCATATCTGATTCAATAGTTTCACGAACATGTGGTTTTTGAACTTTAATAGCTACTTCCTGATTATTTTCAATTAATATTCCTTTGTGAACTTGCCCAATTGAAGCAGAGCCTAATGGTTCTTCATCAATTTCTCTGTAAACTTCATTTATTGGTTTTTCAAGTTCTTCTTCAATAATTTCTTTTATTTCATTAAATGGTGTGACTGGTGTATTATCTCTTAAAGATTCTAATTCTGAAGCTATTTCTACTCCAATTAAGTCAGGTCTTGTACTTAACATTTGACCTAATTTAATGTAGGTTGGTCCTAATTCTTCTAACACATTTTTTATTCTCTCTGGGATAGATTCGTCGGGTAATTCATTATATTTTCTCCTTTTTGTGTCTTTTAAAAAAGGAAATTTCTTAAAAAATGTATTTTCTTCAATAAGATATCCAAAATCATTTTTTTTAAGAACTTTATATATTTCCTCTATCCTTTTTATTGATTCTGTGTTTGTGTTAGAGAGTATTTTCATATTTGTGTAATTAGTTAAAACTTGTATTTATATTTAAAATTTCTCTAAGATTCTTGCATATACCTGTTTTAAATTATCATCTGATTTTTCATAGATTCTCTTTAGGATAAGTTCAGGCGTACTTTTTGCAAGGAAGTTCATTTTCGGTGTTCTATCAACGATTAGGTTATAATTTTCATCTAATCCTTTTGCTTCAATACCATCTACACGAATATCTGTGTAATTCATTAATTCACGAGCCATATGTGTTACAATTATTCCATATGAGTTAGATTCTTTAATCATATCTATAAATGTTGAAATAATTTTAACTGCAGCTTCTAATTCAGTTATTCCTTCAAGTTCATCAAGTAATACTAATTTTTCACTATTTGTTGTTACAATTGGAATAAATACATTTAAGAAGGATTCAAAAGCTCCTGCATCTAATGATCTTTTCTTTGAAAAATGATATATTTCATCAAATAATTTGATTTTAGCTGCACTGGCACTTACTGGAAGCCCCATTTGAGCCATTATGGAAATTTGAGTTAATGTTTCAAGAAGTGTTGTTTTACCTCCACTATTTGCCCCTGTAAGTAATGCTATGTTTTCATCATTTGTAAGTTTATAATCAATTGTTTGTGTATTTTCATCATCTTTTTTAAGAGCTAATTCTAAGTGCAATGCATCTTTTAAATCTATTTCATCGCTGAATTCCGGTGCATTTAAATCATATTCATATGCAAAGCTACCTAAACTAAATTCATAGTCAAATTTAATTACATCTTTAACTTCTTCAATAGCTTGTTGTTTTATAGAGTTCAATTCAATAGCTGCACTTTTTTTAACATCAAAAATGTCATTTTCTTTTTTGGATGATTGTTCTAATTGAATTCTTTGGATTTCATTATCATCAATTTCAATAGGATATTTTCTAAGATATGGGTCAAAATCAAATCCAGTTTTTTCTTTGATTATTTTCTTCCTTTCATTTATAATTTCATCAAATATTTTATTAATCTTTGGTGGGAGGTTCTTGTTTAATAAGTTGAGAATTTCATCTCCTTCAAGATCAACATTTTGTATAGCATTTTCTAATTCTTCATCCATATCTTTCTTTAAAGAATTAACAATTTCTTCAATATCTACTTCTCTTTTATCAATAACATTAAGTTCATCAATAATAGGAATAATTTCTCCTAAAACTGTGTCCTGACCTCTGATTTTTTGTATTTCATAAACTTTGTTAAATAGGTCTTGGTTATGTGTAAAGAAGTTTATTATTTTTTCAGGAACTATTTCATAATCATTTTCTTCAATATTAATCATTACAAGGTTTGGCATTCCTTCAAAATCTAAAATTCCCTGTGAATATACATAAAAAATAAGATCATAATTCATTAATTCTTCCTGTAATAATGGAGAATCACTAGCTGTTATTATTGGATAATACTGATTTAGACCTAAATCCGTAAGATATGAGTTATCTTCTTCTGTTTCTACTAAAATAACTTTACTTGCATCATATTCTGCTTTTGGATTTTCAACTTCTTTTAAATTTTTCATTAAGCCTCTTAGCTTAATTATTGGAAGTTGTGAAACATGTTGTTTTGCATCCATTACAAAACTGATTTGTTTTTCTATTTTTTCAATATCTTTTGAAGGAGAAAGTAGTAAAATTCTATTTTTTGAATAAGAAGTGTTAGAATATGCTAATATTTTATTTATGATGTCTTCATAGAGTTCCATAGCCCTATCGCTTTTAATAAACTCGTAGGTAGGATTATTTAATAATTGGTTCATTATTTCAATAGCTTTCCTTTGGCTAATTCCATCAATATTTGCTATTTTTTCAACATCTACATTTTCAACTATTTTCTGAAGGTTTTCTTCTCCCCCAACACTATTTATTATTTTTTCAGAGATTTTATCTCCAATACCTTTTATATTTTGCAATGTTACTTTCTCTCCTTGCATTTTAACCAAACCCTTTTTTGTATACATTTTTATTTAAATATATATTCAAAATTCCCTAGAGCATTTGGGAAGTATTTTTTCTTATTTGTTAATAGCTGTTTTATATTTTTTTATCATATCTAAGTAATTTTCATCTCTCCAACGCCCATCAATAGCAAAATTAACAAGGCCTATTGATTTTAAGTAATCAATATCTTTTAAAAGAGAAATATCTTCACTATTTGAAATTATAATCTCTTCATTAGATAAGCTTTTATGAATTGGATATTTGTTGTTTTTCTTATCAATCAAGAATATGTCATCTGTGTTGTTTTTTAACTTTTTAGCTTCTTTTTTAGTAAATAACCTATTTCTAGTTTTCATTAGCTCAACAGATCCCTGAACAATAATTTCTAATTTAGAATTATCCTTACAATTATCCATTATATTTTTTAAATCTTGTTTATTCAATTCCGGAGATAATGTAAGTATTTTATAGTTTTCTAAACTATTTATTGTTTCATTATTAGTTATATTCATAGAATATGGTCCATAACTACTATTAAAATCAGGATTCATTATTTCAATAGGGTAGTGTAATTTATTTAATATGCCTCTTACTTTTCCTAAGGCTTTTATTAAACTGTCATGTGCAATATCTGGCCATTTCCAAATTAATTCATAATCTTTAGTTCTGGAAATATCAATAGCTTTTTGTAAATAGCTGACCATGTAATTAATGTTGTATTCTTCTTTTGTTTGATTTATTATGGATGGATTTTCAGGAGGGATTTCTAAATAAACTCTGTTTATACCATTTATTTTATCCAAGTCTTTTAAATTATTGGTATAGTAAGATAAGCTGTATTCGCTATCTTTTAAAGAGTTATTTTCACTTTCAAGATTAATCTTTACTTTTTTATTGGAATATAGTGAATATACTTCATTTTCCAATTTTTTGAAAAGTTTTCTTCTAATTTTGTTGATTTCACTTATTGGGATAAATAATGTTCCGTCGTAGTTAATATTGACTCCAACGATTTCATATGGGTATTTATCAACTTTTAACAGCTGTTTTTTAATTGTTTTTCCATCAACACTTCTTTTAAGTGGTTTTTCAAATTCAACATCTCCTTTGGCGCTGCATTCAATTTCCTTTTTATTTGCAAGTGTTAATCTTCCTTTTAAGTGAGGATATTTGTTTTTAATAGAAAATGTAAGTAATAATTTAGATTTAATAAAACTATCACCTTTATTTTCTATTTCTTTAACTTTTGCGGTTAATTCATTTCTTTTTGTAAGATATGCAGTTGCATCATTTAAGTTAAAATTGTGTTTTTTATTCTGTTTTACTTTTTTAATAATTAAAACTCTATCTTTTCTATTAATATCTTTAATTTCCTTGTTTTTTCCTTTTTTATAATGATTTAATGTTGTTAAAAGGGGATTTTGTGAGACTTCAAATCCATAATCATTTTTTCCTTTTATTAATAGTAATCCATCACCTTTTTTTGGTATTGTTTTTAAATCATCATCTAATTTAATAACTACTTGGTTATTTTCACTATTGTAAACTTTACCTAATTTTAAACCAATATGTCCTGAACGAATGCTTCTGGATGATGAGTAGTTAAATTGCCCATCATTAAATCCTCTATTAAATGCAAGGTTTATTTCTTCACTTTTGTAGGTTTTATTACTTTTTAATTTGTTTAGAGCTTTTCTATAATTACTTACTACAATAGCTAAGTATTCTTTATTTCGCATTCTACCTTCTATTTTAATACAGCTTATGTTTAACTCACTGATTTCTTTTAGATGATTGTATAATGATAAATCTTTAGGTGAGAGGTAATAATCTTCATTTTTTAAGCAGGATAGCTTGTATTTTTGCCTGCATGGCTGTGCACAGGTTCCTCTGTTTCCACTTCTTCCTCCTTTAAAACTGCTCATTAAGCATTGTCCGGAGTAGGAATAACATAATGCTCCATGAACAAAGATTTCCAGTTCCATATTTGTTTTAAGATTTTTAATTTCATCTTTTCTCATTTCACGGGGCAGAACTATTCTTTTAATTCCTTTATTTTCAAGATAATCTAATTTTAGCTGATTTTCAGCTGTCATTTGTGTGGATCCATGAATTTTTAAATTAGGCAAATGTTTGTTTATTAATTCTACCAGCCCTAAATCTTGAACTAAAACAGCATCTACGCCGATTGAATGTAGGGTAGCTAAATAGTTCATAACATCCTGGAGTTCATCTTCTTTAATTAATGTGTTTACAGTTACATAAACCTTAACATTATGCAGGTGAGCTATGTTTACTGCTTCGGATATTTCATCTAAACTAAAGTTTTTCGCAAACTTCCGGGCACCATATTCTTTTCCAGATAAATATATTGAACTGGCTCCAGCATTAATAGCTACTTTAAGATGCTCCATTGAAGCTACAGGTGCAAGTAATTCAGGAATCCTCATGTAATCTCCCTTCAATATAATTTCCTTTGTTTATATAAGACTGTGAGAAATCCATTATCTTATATTTGTATTTAGAGAGCTCTTCATCATCTCTGTCTTTTAGAGAATCATTATAAATAGATACAATGTTTGTTGTGTATTTTTCATTAGAATATCTGCAATCCAAGATTATACAATCAAGACCTAATTGTTTAATTTCATTTATTTCTTCAATTAAGCATAAACAGTCTTTATTTATAATGTGGCTTTGTTTATTATAATCAAATAATACTTTATATTTGAATTTTTTCCTTTTTTTATCTTCTAATATGGCATAATCTGCATTATTATGTATGATGAAATCTTTACCTTCATTTAAGTTAGAAAAGTCATCTTTACTTACAATAACTTCTAAGTTTCCATTTACAATCATTTCTAAATCAATATTTTCGCTGTTATTTTTAGAAATTAATTGCTTGATTTCACCACCTGAAAGCTCTGAAGACAATATCAGTCCATTAAATCCTGCTTCTTTTAAGTCTTTAACTGTAAATGAGTTCCAGACATTTAAATTATGATTTCCATAAATCGGACAGTCAAAAATTTCACTCATACCTGGGAAATCACCCATAACTGAAATTATTATTCCTTTAGATTCAAGTTCTTTAACTATTTCATTGCATTTAACAGCTTCTTTTTGGCTAATAAATGATGATAATACCCAAACAATTTCAGCATCAGCTGCCATAAGTGTAGCTTCCTCTAAAAGCTTTGGAATATTTTCATAATAATCTTTAGGGTTATTATATAAACAGTTTCCATCAAAGTAAACTCGCTTAAGGTCAAATCCGGAAACTGCTTTTAACTGATCTAAATTATCAATAAACAGTGAGATTTTAGGGGTTTTCTTTTTGGTAGTGTTGTTATATTCATCATAATCTTCATAAAACTTATTTAATTTTTTCCTTGTAGCTTTTACGGACTTTTTAGTAGGTGTATAATGATTTAACAATAATTCCTGTGCTTGCAAGAGAACTTCTCTTCTGATTTGGTTAAGTTCACTAATCGGAATAAATAAATTATCTGGCATATTATGGAATTTAACTTCATCAATGTAAAATGGAGTTCCACCAGTTTTTGATAATTGTTTTTCAATTTTTTCTTTTGTAATAGGTTTATTTCTAGCTTTTTGGAATTTGCCAACAGCTTTATGTCTGAAATTAATTAATTCATCATCTAAATAATATTCAACATTAACAAATCCAGTTAAATCTTCATTCCAACTTAGGGTTAATGAAAGTGGAATATGGTTTTTAATAACTTCTTTTTTAAATTTCTTAAGATTTTCATGGATTGATTTAGAAAAACTGATAAATACTTCAGTACCTTCTTTAACTAAACGTGTGGTGTTAATTACAATTTCATTTTCATCCTGTTTAACAATATCTTCCAAATAAATTCCTTTGATTTTACCATTGTATTTAAAAGCTATTCCATCACCTTTTTCTAAGGTAATATAATTATTTTTATTTTTAATTTCAATTGTAACTTCAGTTCCATCTTTTTTTACAATATCTCCAATGTATAAACCTTCATGACCAGAACTACCTCTTCCCATAACTTCTCCAGGTTTATCTCCCATGATATATCCGTTTGTAAATTTTCTATTAAATACAAGGTGTAAATTTTTAGCATAATCTCCAGTATTTCCATCTAAAAGATTGCGATAGCTATTTACAATGGTTCCAATGTAGTCTCCTGATTTCATACGACCTTCTAATTTTAGAGAGGTCACACCAGCATTAGAAATTGCTTCTAAATTATTATAAGTAGCTAAATCATGTGTTGATAAAAGATATCCATTTCCAATATTGTATCCTCTGTATTTTAAACGATATTCTCTTCTACATGGTTGTGCACATGCTCCTCTGTTTCCGCTGCGGCCACTATTGTAAGAGGACATGTAACAGTTTCCAGAAACACAATAACATAGTGCTCCATGTCCGAATACTTCAAGTTCCATATCAATATTGTCTTTTTTTAATTGTTCATGTGTTTTAGCTATTTTTTCAACATTTATTTCACGGGGAAGAACAACTCTTTTAATATTATTTTTAGCTGCCCATTTAATACAGCTATAATTGCTTAATGCCATTTGAGTTGAACCATGAACTTCTAGGCCTGGTATTAATGTTTTTAAAAGCCAGCAAATTCCAAAATCCTGAACAATAACTGCATCTACTCCTATCTGATATAATTTAAACAGATAGTTCATTACATCAGCTATTTCAAAATTGTTTACTAATGTATTTACCGTAACATGGACTTTGACTCCGTTTAAGTGAGCATATTCAACAGCTTTTTCTATCTCCTCTAATGTGAAGTTTTTAGCAAATGCCCTTGCACCATATTGTTGTCCAGCTATATAAACAGCATCAGCACCTGCATTAACTGCAATTACAAGCACATCATAAGATCCAGCTGGAGCTAGTAATTCTGATAAAACCATTTTATTATTACACCCTAAGATTTAATCATTTAAAAATTTGTTTTTTGTAATATAAATAAATTTTAAAATATTCTGGATAAGATTTTGTTCGGGTTGTAACTTATTTATTATTGGTAAAATTAGATTTTATATTTAATAGATTTTTAATTTAAAAATTTAAAAAAGAAATAGGATTATTCTTAATAAAATCCTGCGATTATTATAAGTAACATTCCAGATAAGAATATTGTTGTAAATACTATGAAATATTTTGTTAAATTTTCACTGTTAGATTTATGCCCAAATGCTAATGGCAATATTGCTAGTATTGGGATGAAGTAACGAGCTCCAACACCTAAAATGCCATCATAACCTACTGGAGTCCAACTTAAATATTGAATAAAGAATATGCTTGTATAAATTATTAAAAATAAAATTATTAATTCTAATTTTTTCCTTTTAACTATTTTTAAATCTTCAGATAGGAATATAAATGCAATAAAGAAGATTAAACACAATGCATTGTATACAGCTAGCCCAGGGAAAAGTATCAAATGGAAAAAAGAACAATCTTTAATAAAAATCAAGTATGGTAAAAAGATTAATGATTTTACAAAGGTTATAGCTGTAGATGTGGGGTTGTGAAGGATATAACTTATTTGACTGGTTGAATTAACATTATTTTGAATGTAATAATCTAATCTTCCACTTTTTAATAATTCTTTTGATGCATAAAAATTACTATATAATCCTGCTATGACTATTAGGACTAATACTGTTATTTTAGATATGATAGCTATTTTCTTTGTTTTAAATTTATTTGCAGGTATTAAGAATAACATTAGTAATAAAAAGATATATGGGAATTTAATAAGCCCAATTAATACTCCTGTTGCTAAATAAATGACTATGCTTTTATTTGAGATTATTTCTGATTTATACATATGTATGAAGTAAGAAATGTTTAATATTGCTAGAGCAAAAATAATTCCATCACTACTCATTGATGCTGCTTGAAAAACAGCTATTGGAAGACAAGCTAATACAAGTAACTCTTTTTTAAAAGCAGGCGTCTTTTTAATCGCAAAATAGATAATTCCTGAGTATAATAATAAGTTGCAGAGTCTACCTAACCATAATGAGAATATCTCTGGCATTTCCAACATTTTTGCAATAAATATTCCCAATCCTTGAGCTAAATATACATAAAATAGATTTTGAGAAAATACATATCCAAAAAATGATTTGTGATGTGCAATATCTTGATGTATAAATGATGTATTGTCTAGTAAAGTGCTGCCTTGGGAAGTTGACATTTGATAAACATAATCGTTTATGATATACCCTTGATTTTCATGGTAATTTGGTATAAGCACTCCTTCTGAGGTTAAATCAGCTCTTGCAAAATGTTCTACTTCATCAGGTGCTACAAGAAGTGGTGAAGCAAATACTGTTAGCAATCCAAATATAATAATTATTAAAAAAGCTGTTTTATGTAAATTGTCTTTATTTTTTATAGAATAGCTTATACAAATTATTCCACCCATTGCAGTTAAAATACTTAATATTATTTGTGCTTTTGGATGTGCATTGGTGTTGCATGAAAATAAAAAGACTGCAAGCAATATAAACCCGATTAAATAAGTGAGTATATATTTTTTATCATTTATTTGTATCATATTACATCATTTTTTATAAATAATACTTAATAAAATTATAGTCATGTTTTATATGGGAAAAATAAAGGTTTATTAAATAGCTATTTTGATTTTTGTTTAATGAAATAATATGTAATATCTGGTGTAAAAAATAGTTAAAGTTTAATATAACTTTATTCAATTAAAAATCATGTACATTGTTTTTGAGGGAATTGATGGTGCAGGTAAATCTACTCAGATTGACCTGTTAAAAGATTGGCTAGAAAAAAATGGTTTTAATGTTGAAACTGTGGTAGAACCAACAGATTCTGAGGTTGGGAAGTTAATTAGAAAGATACTTCAAAGAAGTGATGCTACAACAGATAGAATTCAAAAAACATTAGGTTTGCTATTTGCAGCAGATAGGATGCTTATCATGGATAAACTTAATGATGAATCTAAGGTTATTTTAAGTGATCGTTCTTTTATTTCTAGTTTAGCTTATCAGGAACCTGCAGATTGGATTGGTGAAATTAATAAATATGCAAAAGAACCTGATTTGGTTTTACTTTTAGATGTAGATGTTAAAACTTCTGTAAATCGATGCTCTAAAGAAGACGAATTTGAAAATGAAGAATTTTTAAATGGAGTCAAAGCTAATTATTTAGATATAATTAGTAATTTCAATCATGAGATAATTGACGCAAGTACTGGAGTAAATAAAGTATCAACGGATATTAAAAAAGCTGTAGCTCCGTACATGGGTATTTGTCCTGATTGTATTCGGTGATGATATGACTGAAGTATTAGACAATGTATTAAATGTAATTAATGGTTTAGATGGTGTTTTGGAAGTAAGACAACTTTCCAATGAAGATATTTTACAAATAATTGATATGGAATCACAACGTTCCAGGGAAGTAATTCCTGTGTTTAATGAAGGGGTTCAGGAATGTTTTAAAAGAGATTTTTGTTTTGTAATCTTTAAAAAAGGATATTTTAGAGTTCCACCAACACCTACAGTTTTATTAACCTTTGATGGTGAAGTTTTAGGACATGACGTTTTCACATCTGAAGATAAGGAAAAATTCAGAGAAGATGAAGATGTGATGTTTTTAGGTGATGATTTTGTCATTTTTAAAGATGTTTTACAGAATTATAACTTAGAAAAAGGTAATGAATCTTTTATTTTACCTCCAGTACCATTTCCTGAATTAGATTCTTTTAATTTAGGTGATGTTGTTTCATCAAGCCCTTCAACTAGCTCTGATGAATATTTAAAAAATAAGTATAGTTATGGTGATGATTCTTCAATAGCTACGATTATTGTTTCATTTAATATTTAAATATTAAAATATTCGTTTCTAGCCTCAACCATTGCTTTAACATTAGCTAATGGTGTGTTTGGAGCTAATCCGCAACTTGGAGCTAAAATATCAATATCTTCATCTAATACTTTTTTAACTTCTTTTTTTACATCTTCAGGTGTTCCACTTAATAGTGTTTTAGATGTTGAAATATTTCCCACAATAACGCAATCGTCGTCAAGGTCTTGTTTAGCCTGTGGAAGGTTTACTGCTTCTTCTATACTTATTCCATCAAATCCAACAGAGGACATATCATTAATAATTGGCTGTGTTGATCCGCAAATGTGTAATACTTTTTGTGTTTCAATAAAATCAGCTAAATCCTCTAAATTTGGTTTAATTAAAGATTTAAATTGAAGTGGATCAATTAATTCTGGTGAAGCAGTAGGTTCATTTACACAGATAACATCTACATCATGTTCTTGGATAGCTTCAATATAATCCATACTTACGTCAAGACAATTTTCAATAGCTATTTCTATTTCGTCAGGATCAGTTTTCATATACCTTACAACATTTTCAATTCCAAGTAAATGTCCGGTTAAGGTAAACGGTCCTGTAATTCCAACAATTATTGGTAAATCATCGTATTTTTCTTTTAAAATATCAATAGCTTCAAGAACTACTGGAATACGCCCTGTTTCTAAAAAATCATCTGGTGCTTCAATATCATCAGCTGATTCAAAAGGTGTTCCAGTAACTTCAGGTGTTCTTTCATTATTTCCAAGGTTTACCTCAGCACCTAGAGATTGTGCTTCAATTGTAAGTCCAAAAGGTATTCTAGCACATTCAAGACCTGCAAGTTCATGTAGTGAGCTACCTAAAGTTGCCATTTGTTGTGGGTTGGTGTGTGCTTCAGGCCAAGAAGTATTAGTTTGGCTCATAGCTTCAATAATTCCTGCTTGTGTTACACTTATAACTGGTTTAACTTCAACATCTTCTCCAGAAAGTGCATTTTCAAGATTTTCTTTTAGATTCATATTAATCACTATATATCTTTGTAAAATTCTTCATATTTAAAAGCATGTTCTTTACAATTGCTGGAACATCTCAAACAGCCAAGTCCAGAACATAAATCTGTTCTTAATTTAAATTCATTTTCCTCAAAGGATAGGGCATTTTCCGGACAATTATTAACACATTCCATACAGTAAACACAATTATCAAATGTGGCAGATAATTTATTTGAGATTGCAACAGTCTTTAAATTATTTTCTCCCAAATCTGCAATATCCCGTTCATATAATTTAGTTATTTCAGGTTCTGTTTCAATATTTGGAATCTCTTGAATACCATATTTCTGCAGCCATTGATTATACATCCAAAACGGCATGCCCTGGTCATAAATAGCTAATTCCAGAGAATATATTTTCTCAAATATTTCTGAAGTAGCAAGCATTATATGATTGCTTTCAATTTTATCAGCTAGTTTTTGGAGTGTATCTAACAGTTCAGGGTTTAATGCAATATCTTTAGCCATAGCTAGTGATGTATTTCCAATTTGATAAACTTGTTCGGGCCCTGGTGGAATCTGGCCTATATTTAATGATTTTTTAGCATCCACATAAAAGCCAGAAGCTCCAGCCATATAAACACTTTCAATTTCATCTAAAAGAATATCAGCACTTTCAGCTAGTGTTAATTGTCCTGCTCTAAAAGCACCTAAAGCTTTTCCAATATTTGATATGTCTTTTTGTTTTAAATAAACATCATCTTCCAGATAAATGGTATTTTTAATTTTCCCGTCTTCAATGATTTTATCATCAATGCCTAAACTAAATGCAGCTATTGCTCCGGTTCCTGTGATTCCTTTTGCTTTTATATCTGATTTCTTAATAATATTTCCATTAACTGGATCAATTAAATCTCCATTTTCAACTATTAAATCATCATTTAATATTTTCATTCTCCAGAACATTCCTTCTTCGTCAATATCGCAAATTACTCCTGGAGAAGCTAATCTACCTTTTTCAATATTTTGACCTTCAATAGCAGGTCCTGCAGCAGCTGATGCAGTATATATTTCTCCATCTACAATTAAAGCCATTTCTGCATTTGTTCCAAAGTCTATTATAAGTGAATATTCATCTTTTTCCAGTGCTTTGGATTTATAAAGCATAGCTAGTGCATCTGCTCCAATTTCGTGTTTAATAGCTGGCGGAATGTAAATTTTAGCCTCTGGATTAATTTCCAAACCAATTGTTTTAGAATCTAAGATTTTAGCTCTTCTGGATGGTGGGATTATATTCTGTTCTTTTAGCGCATTTTCTCCCCAAAAAGCTAAATCTCTTATTTCAATATTGTTAAATAATGATAATTGTATTGGATTTCCACAAACAGCCAGCCTTTCCACTTTTTTTAAATCTATATTTAAATTAGCTATAACTTTATTTATACATTCAATAAGAATGTTGTGGGCAGTTTCACGACCTATTTTTAATGCAAAATGAAGATGGTCAACTACATTAGCTCCAGGTAGGGGATGTCTTAAAGTTATAGCTGTAGATATTGTTTTATTAGTAGTTAAATCATAGCTTTGAGCTCTAATACCACTAGTTCCAATATCTATAGCTATTGCATAATGTTCGACCATATTTATCTAATTTGAGTATTCAGGTACAAATTCCCCTACAATATTGTTGTATTCTTTTCTTAAATTTTCCCAAGTTTTATGGTTATTTAAGATAGCATCAGCTAATTTTGGTGTATGGTAAGCTTCTACTCCGTATACTGACATAGGTATACTTTCAACATAGTCTTTTCTTACAGCTCCTCCACCAAATCCAATTGCAGGTACTTCCAGACCTTCTTTTTCAAGTGCGTCTACAACTTTAGGAAATGCAGTCATTGTAGTTGTCATAAGTGCAGTACCAGTCATAAATAATGGATGGTACTTTTTAACAGCTTCAACGACTTTATCGGCAGGGACATCTCTTCCGAGGTCAATAGCTTCATATCCTGCAGCTCTTAAAAACATCAGTATTAGGTTTTTACCAATATCGTGAGGATCTCCTTCAGCAACAAAACAAACTACTGTTCCTTTTGTTTCACTTTTGTGTCCAAGAACTTTTTCACATTCTTTTACACTTTCCATCATTGCATCTCCAGCAAGCATTAAATCAGGTAAGAAGTAAACTCCATTTGTATAAAGTGAGCTTACTCCATCCATGCCTTTCATAAGGCCTTTGTTTATAATGTCTAATGGAGGAACGCCTTGATCTAGAGATTCTTTAACATCTGCTAATACTTGTGTTTTGTCTTCGTAAAGCACTCCTAAAGCTATGGATTTAAAGGGTTCTTCTGTTGGTAAGATTTCTTTTACCTCTGGATAGTCTTCAGCTTTCATGGCTGCTCCTTCTACAACTACATTATATCTGATAGCTATTTTATTTTGATTTATTTTTTCTTCTAAATCTTTATAAGTCATTTTAATCCCTTCTTTTTATTATAATTCATAATTTTTAGGATCAAAGTCCTCTACTTTACGTCCATATCGTTTAGATGATTGTTTGATGAATTTACTGGAGTCTTCGGGTAATTTTTCATATATTTTCATAGCACCGTCGAGGCTGTCTTGTTCAAATCTTGTTAATTGCATTTTTTTGTTTTCAACAGCTTCTTTTATGATTGCTCCAGCTTCAAGAGCTCCAGCTATGCTTCTTTGGTATGGATCATCTCCATGTTCTACAATAGCTTCACCAATCCTATATGCATTGTCATATGCAAGAATTAATGCTTGAGGATCTCTGTATTTGTCTGTTAAAGTATACAAATCCCTCAAAATTTTAGCATTTTCAGTTTCAATAGCTGTATTCATTAATGCAGATTCAAATCCTGTTGCCTGTAACCAAACCTCTGGAGTAGTTCCGCCCATTTCTTCTCTATGGTAAACGGATTCATTACTCCAACAATCAGTTATTCCAGCTATTAAATTTCCCATCAAATCAGAATGGGCACAAACAGCATTTTTTCCTTCTGTTGCAATAGGAACTCCAGTAATAGCTTTTACAATAGGATTTTCATAACCACAATCTTTAAGAGGTCCTTTTGAACCACATTCTACAGCAACTAAACTGTTACATGCACCAATAGCTCTAGTTATGGCTGCTAATGTATGGGAACAATCTTTATCCAGTAAACCTCCAGCTAAAAACATTGCTGTGTTTGATTGGGAACAGTTTGTATCTCCTCCAGGAATTGTTTTATGTTTGTTACAGATTTTTACAATTTCATTCCACATAAATTCCATATCTATACTACCTAAAACTCCAATTCCAAATAATATAGCTCTTGGATCTCCTCTGGAAATTCCATAATCTGAAACAGATTTTCCTCCAGTGGTTTCAATACATATTATTGATGCTCCATTTTCACAACATTGCTCAATACTTTCCATTACTTGTTGATACTGTTCTGAACTTCTAATACTTTCTCCTTTTGCTTCATCCCTAATATCTGCAGGAGTAGCTTTAAGTGCAGTTTTAATTCCGTATTCATCTTGGAATTTTTCAAGAACTTCTACTTGTGCCTGAGTACATTCTCCTGCCCAATCAGGGTTTGCAGTTTGTTGTGCAATATGTTCTTGTTCTAAGATAAATGAAGGCAGCCCAATATTTACTGCTCTTCGACAAGCACTTATTGCAATATTTCTACATTCTGATACCATGCTGTCTTTTGAATTTTCGGTTCCTTCTTTTGGAGCAACTTTAATTATTGGATTAACATATCCTGCTCCAACTTCTAATCCATTTCTCGTTTTAACTGTGTGTTTTGAGAATCCAAATGTCATTTCATCAGGATTTTCATACTCCATTTTTGTATACCTTTTCATAGTATCACCTCAGATGATTAATAATAATCTTTAAAAGTATATAAATTAATTGTCTTGATTTTTTAGTTAAGCTTTTGTTTTTTAAATTAAAAATAAGTAATAATTGTGCTGGAGGTAAATGGGATGATTATAAAAAATGTATTGGTTAAAAAATTAAAATAAAGTTATAATAGGTCAAATTATTGACACTATTATAGTGGATGTCCACTATATGTTTTTCCATCTCCTCTGTCTTCCCATACATGGTGGCCATCATACATTATTCCGTCTTCACCTCTTTCTCCGAATTTCTCAAATAATTCACCGTCAGTCATTTCAGGATACTTAGCTTTTAATTCTTCACAAGATAAATGGTCATCTTCATAATAATTGCTTTTGGAAGATGATGATTTTTTACTAGATATATCTTTAACATCATTATTTTTAGTTTGCACTACTACTTTACTAATAATATTCACATTAGTAGAAGTATTAGAACTTTTATAATCATTATCTCCATTAAAAACACATTTAACAGAATAATTTCCAACTTCACTTATGTTAAAACTAATTATTCCTTCGTTGTTGGTAATATAGGTAACATTAGTATTGGATCCATTTTCACTAGTTAAAGTTACATTAATTGTTTTATTACCTATTCCTATTCCTTCTTTATTAGTTAACTTAACAGTACAATTTTCCCCATCATATAAAGTCTCATTACTTGTAATTGTTAATGAAGATTCTTCTTGTGTGTTTGTAAAAACAAAAGCAGAGACAGCTCCAGCTAATATTAATATAACTACACAAATGAGAATTATAATTTTATTATTCATATTGGTAATATAATTTAAATCATATAATAATTTTGTGTAAAATATGAATATAATTTACAAAAAACATTAGCTAATTTAACAGATAGTTGCGACAAAAAGTTAATTTTGTCATGGTGTCAAATATTATTATAATACGATAATTTTAAAAAGATTTAAACATATAATATTAACAATATATTAACTAACTTGGAGGTGTAATAATGGGAATTTGTCCGGTTTGTGGTAGTTGGGTTGATGACGGAGATATCTGTTGTGAGTGTGGAAGTACAGGATTTGAGGATGTTGAAGATGAAGATGATGGTTATCTTTTTATGTGTCGTGTTATGTTTCCCTTTGCGCATGATGCTATGGCTGGTAATGATTATTATCGTGATGGCGATTATTTATCTGCAATAGATGCCTATAAACGGGCATTAGGAAAAACCGAAGATTTGCTTGTTTGCTCATATTTAAATGAAGCTATTGGGAGATCATATGAGAATTTAGGAAAACATGGCCGTGCAATAGAATATAAAGATCTAGCTAGAAAGTGCATTGATAAATATGTTAAAGAAGAAATGGAAGAAGGTAATAAATATTTCGAGGAGGGGGAATTTGAGTTAGCACGTAATAGTTATAAAAATGTTTTAAAATATAGAGATGATGCTATTGCTAAGGTTAGATTCAAAAAATGTGAGGAGGTGTTAGATTTAGATCATAAACAGATAATGGAAATTAAAAGAGAATTTCAAAAGGCAAAAAAAAGAAAAGAAAGAGAATTAAAAAGAAAAGAAAGAGAATTACAGCGGGAAAGGGACAAAATATTTCGGGAAGAGCAAAAGAAAAGATGGGAGGAAGAAAAAAGAAAAAGAAAAGAGGAATGTAGAAAAAAACCTGATTGTATAAAAAATGAAATTGAAAAGCTAAAGAAAAATATTTTTAATTATAGTCCAGTTATTTTTCGTACAGATAAATTTCAAAAAGATTCTGATGAAACGTTTAAGGAAATTTTAGAATTAGAAGAATTATTGGAAAAAAGAGGCATTAAAACAGAGTTAACAAAAGAGGATATTAATTTATTAAAAAAGGAGAATAGGCATCTTAAATATTGTCTTGGTTATTTTAAGGAGGAATATCGTGGTAATGCTTTAACTCTCTTTGTAAAAAATCATGAAAAATTAGGTAATTTGGAGTCTAATAAAAGTTTTAAAGGTATTTCCAAGGTTTTTAGTTCTGATTCTAAATATATTGAAGAATACTATAAAAAAACAGTTAATACTAATAAAAATAGGAAAAAAATAAACATTGAGTAAAAATTTAATTAATAAGCACTTTTAAAAGCATCATATGCAGAATATATGCAGTATATAAACAATATGGCTGCTAAAGGCGGCATTACACACAATGTTAAAAAGTCTAGGACTATGAATATAATAAACATCATAATTCCTTTTTCAGTGTCACATTGTAATATTTGACCAATTCCTGGCAAGAAAAAGGAAATAATAGCTGAGACTATAGAACTAACCATAATATCTTATTTAAAGGTAAATTTTAGTCTTTACCTTCTAATTGTTTTAATCTATTTTCAATAGCTTCGTATAAGAAAGCTTTAACTTTTTCAAGTTCTTCATAGCTTCCTATGAGTTTAGGGCCAAATTCACTATGTTCTAATTTTATATCAAATTTTTCAATAGCATGAGCAAGCATTTGTTCCCCTACACCATTTGGTAAGCCCATTTCAAATTCTTGTTTTTCATCCATTATTTATTCCTCCATATATTCTCTTACAGGAGCAAAATGTTCAATTAAGAAATCTTTAATTCCATTTTTCAAATCCATTGGATGTAGGTCTCCATTTGAGAAATCATTAATTAACTGATCATGAGTAAGTTCAATGTCTCCTCCGAACTTTTCAGGCCTTTTAATAAGTAAAGTTTCTTGATTTGGATATACAAATGTTTCAGCAATTTCAATCATTGGATTGCCTTCAACTTCTCCTTGTGGACAGTAGCTTTTCTTGATTTTTTTAGTAATTTCTTCTACTGAGTCATCAACAGCTATGAAATTTCCTTTACTTGAAGACATTTTAGCATCTCCATCAAGACCGTGTAATAATGGGGTATGAATACAAACAGGAACTTTTTCTTCGATTTTTTCTAAGTTTTCACGAGCAAGCATTTGGATTTTCCTTTGTTCCATTCCACCAAGAGCAACATCCACATCTAGAGCAGCCATATCTACAGTTTGCATAATTGGATAAATTACACTAGCTACTTTAGGATTGTCATCATGACGACTTACTTGATCCATACTTCTTCTAGCTCTTTTTAAAGTAGTCATAGTAGCTAATTTATAAACGTTAGAGGTATAATCTTCGCTTAATTGGAAATCTGAACCAAATACAAATTCTGTAGTTTCATCTAAACCTAATGCTTTAAAACATTTCATATTATATTGGGCAGTTTCAGATATTTCTTCAACACTTCCTTTTCCATTTAAAAATGCATGGTAATCTGCAAGAAGTATTTTAATTTTAAAACCTAACTTTTGAAGGGTTTTAAGTTTTTGCACTGTTACTGCATGGCCTAAATGGATTTTACCAGAAGGTTCATATCCTGTATAAGCTATAGGTTGTTCTTTTTTAAGAACTTCTTTTAATTCGTCACTGTCTATAACTTCTAAGGTTCCTTCTTCAATTAATTGAATTTTTTCTTCAATGCTCATGTTAATCACTTGATTAAGTAAATATAATTGTTAATTTTAATAAGTTTGACTTCATCACCAATATTAGAATCTTCAAATTCTTCCTGCATGTCTAAATCAACAGCAGAATAATCAAAAGGGTCTAAAATTTGAATGTTACTTGGAGATTTTGATATTATTGTTGTTGTTTCAATTTCATCTGCCTTTTTAAGAAGTGTTATATTTCCACTTTCTTTTAAAGGTATTGTATGTCTTTTATGGTCTTTTATATCTATTCCAACAACTCTGTTTTTATCAATATCTTTTACTTGTAATATTTTATCCTCATGTTTAATAAAGTCATCAATTTCAAATTCAGGAATTCTAATTGAAATCCAAATTCTATAAAGACCTTTGCCTGTAGATTTATCTTCACTAATAAGTCTTGGGGATTCTTTAATAATTCCGCCAAATTCTTCTTTTAAACTATCAGCTACTTTTCTACCGGATTTTAATGATCCAATGTAATAATCATAACCTTCTTTTAATTTAGCTATTTGTGGACAATAAGCTAGTTTATCTGATTTACTTTGTTTGTCTAGTGTTCTTTTAACAACTTCATCAGCTTTATCATATTCTTCAGGTTTTATATCTCTGTTATCCGCTCTAAATTGGACAACTGATTCATAATAACCTGCCTGAAGTTTGCTGCATGTCGGACAAACAGTTTTCATTATTCTTACAGAAGTATCATGAGTTTCATCAAGTTGAACTCCGTAAACTTCTCCAACAACTTCAACATAACAATTAGCTATTGTTCCTTTTATTTGATCAATTTCAAGATTGATGATTTCATTTTCAACAAGGTCATTGATTTTAATGTTTCGCTCTAAAGCACGATAAATTATTTCATCTTCAGGTAAAAAAGAGTCTGTCCATTTTCCTTCTTCGATTCTACTGTTACAATGGCTGCAGATTTCTACTTTAATATTTTCAGGAATTTCTACCATTTGAAAATCTTTTAAAAAGCAGTCAATGCAGATGTCTCCAACCATTTTTTTATCAGTGCTTCCACATTCTACACAAAACATAAAAATCATCAAAAAATAAGTTAAAAATAGGATTATAATGGTTTTAATGGAGCTTTAGCACCACATGCTGCACATTTTAATATAAATATCCTATCTTCTCTAATAATTTTAGTATCAGGCCTGTTACATTCGTGGCAAATAACATATTTTTCCACATAATCTTCTAATCTTTCGTTGATTAAGTAGTGGGTAAATTTACCTTGTAAGATAGCTCTTGATCCTTCTAAATTACCTGCAGTACCTAATTCTCTTAATAAAAATTTTAATACATGTTGTGGATCTCTATTTAAGTCTTCAGCAACATCTTTAAAGTTTTTTATAAAAGTTCTGTTACCTTGTATATCTGAATAAGCTTTAGGAATTTTAAATCTTTTGTGTTCAAATACTTCAGGAGGTAATTGGTCTATTGCTCTATTTAATAAATTTTCATATTCTTCCATATTATCACTCCGTAAAATTAGTATAAATGTAATATATTAATTTTGATTTTAATCATTTATTAAGTTATCTTATTTTGATTAAAAAAAATAAAGTGGTTATGCTCTTTTGAGATAACCGTTTGTTGGTTCGTAGATTACTCCTTTGTGTTTTAAGTTTCTAACCATTTCATCTACTTTCTCTTCACTAATATCGTATTTATCACTCATATTAGATATTAAAACATTCATTGGAGCTTGTCCAGCATATTCTTCTTCAAGTAATTCAATTTCAGAAATAACTCTTTGTAATTTATCTCTGTCCGATTTAGGTGTTCTTCCTTCAACTTTATCGATATCAATTTCACCAGTTTCTGGGTCTACACCAACTTCTTTAAGACAAGCTAATTGTAATCTTACAGCTTTTTCAGCATCTTCTTTATCTACTGTATCTTTAAGTCTTATTTTAGCACTAGCTTCAGCTAAACGAATAATAGCTTCTAATTGCCTTGCTGTAATTGGAACTGGGGATTCTTCATCACCAGAACTATTCCTTGTACTTACATAAAACTCTTTTAAAACCATGTTTGCTTCGTCAGTAAGTTTTGGATTTACATTTTTACGAGCATATGCGATATATTTCCTAAGTAATTCAGGTTCAATCTCGTAATTTACAGTATTTTCTTGGTGTATTTGGAGAATGTGTTGTGCTAGCTCTGAATCTCCTTTTACACTTGGTTTATCTTCAACAACAAATATTAAATCAAAACGAGATAAAATTGGGGAAGGTAAATCAATTTGTTCTGCAAGTATTTTAAATCTGTCAAATCTTCCAAATTTAGGGTTAGCTGCTGCAAGAACGGAACATCTGGAATTTAATGTAGCCATGATTCCTGCTTTAGCTATACTTACAGTTTGTTGTTCTAATGCTTCGTGAAGTGCTGAACGGTCTTCTGACCTCATTTTGTCCAGTTCGTCAACACAAACATTACCTTGGTCCCCAAGTACTAATGCACCTGCTTCAAGAGACCATCCGCCTAATTCATCTCTAACTGCTGCTGCGGTTAATCCTGCTCCAGTAGTACCTTTACCACTTGTATAAATACTTCTTGGAGCTAATTTTGAAACATATTTAAGCATTTGGGATTTACCAATACCTGGATCCCCTACGATTAAGATATGGATATCTCCCCTTAATCTAGTTTCGTCTTCAAGCTCTTTTGCAGCACCACCAAATAATTGGAGAGCAATAGCTTCTTTTACATCCCTATAACCTCTAATTGATGGAGCAGTTGATTTGATGATTTTTTCATAGATGTGTGGGTCTTTAGAAAGTTCGATGATTTTTTCTTCATCTTCTTCTGTAAGTTGTAATTCTTCAAATTCCTGTTCTAAAGGCTCAATATGATTTACATAAATGTAGTTTTTAAATTTACCGCTACGTTCTTCTCTAAATGTTTTTAAAGTTCCTGTAATCCTTACTTTATCTCCGGGATTTAATTGGTCTACTAAATCATCTTCTAAAACCATTAACATTTGTTTAGGTTCTGTTCCTCCAGATAAATTTTCTAATGGTTCTTGCATTCTTGCTGTTTGGGTATCAATATATTTTGATTCCTCCTGCAGTAATCTAAATGATCTTCCACCACATTCACTACATAAAGAAGGTTCTATAATTCTGCTGTCAGAACGCTGTTCTACTTCATGTAATCTCATACATCCCCTACATTCAAAGACACCAGTTTCAATTCTAGGTCTTATTTCATCTGTTTTTCTTACAATTCCATCTGCAGCGACAAATGTCCCAATGTACTTACTTAATAGTATTTTTAAAGGAATTATATTAGAAAGATTTTCAAAACGAATATTAATATCAGCATCTTTTACTAATGGGTCAATATTTTTTATTGCACTTTTAGATGCTTCAATAACTTCTTCAGGTTTTTCAATTAGCAAATCCGCTAAATCAGGGTCAAACATTTCTAAATCATTGTAATCTACAGTAAGTGACCTTTCATCAGGGTATTTTTCAAGGATTTCAAATACATCGTCTTTGTATGTTGTAGCGAAAAATTCCTCAAATTTTGCAACAGATGTTCGTGATTTTGTACTAGCATTCATTAAAATATTATTAATTTTTCATACTTTAAAAAATATTGTATTGAGCATTTGGTAAGTAAAATATTATATACTAATAACAAGTAAAATATAATTAAAATTATTAAATGTTTTTTTATTTAATAAATTGGGGTTAATATGAGAAAATCTAGATTAAATTTGTTTAAATCAACTTCTATGCTAATTTCTGTTGTTGGAATTATAATGATTATCTCAACAATTATTGTTGTAGCATATGTTGGATTTAGTATGGTTTCATCAGGAATTACTAATGAAATTTCTTCAGGTAATCAATATGATGAACTTGCAGAATTAAAATCTTCATACAGTGATTTGGAAGGACAATTTGACAGTGTGAAATCTTTGTATTATGATAATGGTGATACAAATCAAGTTCAAAAATATAATGATGCAAGATTAGAATTAACAAGAGCTGATTCTGCTATTCAAAATGTCCAAAGTGCATTGGATTCTGGTAAATCATCAAATGAAGTTGATAGTAGAATAGATTTCGCTAAAGAAAAATTACAGAATGCTACAGTAGCATACAATAATCTTTAATCTTTATTTTTTTTATTTTTTTTTAGGTCTAAAGTCTAATCCCACAACATACATTTCTGAGCTTTTTTTACGGGATGATGGTGGCTTTGTTGTTTTTACTTGCCTATATTTCTTTTTAAGTCTAGTTAACATATCTTTATATTCAGGACCTTGGAATACTTTCATAACTAAGTTTCCTTTAGGCTCTAAAATATTATCCGCTATTCCAATAACTGTGTTTGTCAAATCAATAGATCTTAATTGGTCAATATTTTTAATTCCGCATAGTGAAGGGGATGCATCAGAAATTACAACTTTAGCTTTTCCACCAATTAAATTCATAACTTTTTCTTGAACTTCGGAGGTTGTAAAATCACCTCTAATTCCATGGAAATTTTCTTCAGGAAATGGTTTTATTCTATTTAAATCCACTCCAATTACAAGACCTTCTTCTCCAACTTTTTCTAGAGCTACCTGTGACCATCCTCCAGGAGCAGCTCCAAGATCTACAACAGTATCTCCTTCTTTAATAAGTTTGAATTTTTTATCCAATTGTTTGATTTTATATGATGCTCTTGAGCGATAATCTTCTTTTTTAGCTTTTTTATAATATGGGTCATGTTTCTTTTCCATTTGCCAACGACTGCCCATTTTTTATTCTCCTTTAAATTTGTCTAAATCTAGTGCACTACACACAGGATTTCCAATTTTAACAACTTCTACATCAACATCTTTATTATTAATTTCAAGCAGCATTACAGTTCTGTCTGCAAGTCTTGGAGCAGTAGGACTTCCAGGATTCAATAATAAAACTCCTTCAATTTGTTCTATTTTAGGCTGGTGGGAATGTCCTGTAACTAAAATATCTACATCTAATTGCTTTGCCAAATAAAGTAATTGTTGTGTATCTGCTCTTGGATATACTTCACCATGAGCAATTCCAATTTTTAATCCTTCAACTTCAATAACTTTTGCATTAGGTAACATTATTCCAGCTACTCTATCCATATTTCCCTGAATAGCTATTGTTGGGGCTATTTTTTCTAATTCATCAATTACTTGGGTGGAAGTTAAATCTCCTGCATGTAATATTAAATCAACATTTTCAAATGATGATATTACATTTTTAGGAATTTCTCTAGCTCTGTCTGGAATATGTGTGTCTGATATTAATCCAATTAGCATAAAGTTCATCTCATGGTTTAAAAATTTCTATTTTATTATTTTATTGGTTATCCTTTTTAATATTTGTTTTTAACATTTAATTGATTTTTTGTTAATTATTTTATGGACATTATCTTTTTTTTGTTCAATATCTTTTCCCAAAACAAAAAGTGTTATAATATCTTAATTATATATTAATATACATCAAGTCTTTGAGGAGATATTAAAATGGGAGAAGTAAAACTTGAAGATATTTTAGAGATATTGGACAATTACGACAAAGACAATATAACAATAGCTACTCTTGGAAGCCATACTTCTTTGCATATTTTACAAGGTGCAAAAGAAGAAGGTTTTAGAACAGCTATTGTGTGTGAAAAAGGAAGAGAAGTACCATATCAACGTTTTGATGTTGCAGATGAATACATAATTGTTGATAAATTTAAAGATATTGTCAATGAAGATGTTCAACAAAAACTTAGAGATATGAATGCTATTGTCATACCTCATGGTTCTTTTGTGGCTTATGCAGGTCTTGAAAACGTTGAAGATAAATTTAATGTTCCTATGTTTGGTAATAGGGATATTTTAAGATGGGAAGCTGAAAGAGACAAAGAAAGAGCACTTCTTGTTGAAGGTGAAGTAAGAATACCTTATAAATATGACAGCCCTTCAGAAATTGACCGTCCGGTAATGGTCAAATTCCCTGGTGCAAGAGGTGGAAGAGGTTATTTTGTAGCATCATCTCCTGAAGAATTCGATAAAAAAATAGAAGCTATGAAAGCTCGTGGATGGTTAGAAGATGCAGATGTAGCTAATGCACATATTGAAGAATATGTTTCCGGATGTAATTATTGTATACATTATTTCTACTCTGCTCTGGAAGACAAAGTTGAATTGTTAGGTATGGATACAAGATACGAATCTAGTATTGATGGTTTTGTAAGGATGCCGGCAAAAGATCAATTGGATATTGATTTAAGCCCTTCTTATGTTGTTACCGGTAATCATCCTGCAGTTATTAGGGAATCTTTACTTCCTCAAGTATTTGAAATGGCAGATAAATTAGTAGATAGTGCTAAAAAACTTGTTGCTCCGGGATTAAATGGTCCATTTTGTATGCAGACTTTAGTAAATGATAATTTGGAAGTAATTTGTTTTGAAATAAGTGCTAGAACTGATGGTGGAACTAATACTTTCATGGGAGGTTCACCTTACAGTTATTTAACTTATGGAAAACCTATGAGTATGGGTAGAAGAATAGCACTTGAAATTAAAAATGCAATTAAAAAAGAAGAATTGGAAAAAATAATTACTTAGGGAGTGTCCGATAATTATTGGATTTTTAAATCTCCCTTAATTTTTATTTATTTC
>CAVDAS010000011.1:0-28375 GCA_963606955.1 Bacteroidaceae bacterium | reverse complement strand
TTTGAAAAAATAAACACAAAATACTAACAAAAGTCCTAACAAATTGACAGTCCCTGAAAAATAAAATGAGGTTGATATTAATGAGTTTTAAAAGTCCTGTAGATACAGCTAAGACTGTTTCTTCAATTGGCGGAACGAAAAATTCTGCAAAAGTTCTTAATGTAATTTTGCTCTCATTTTTAGCAGGAGCATATATTGCATTTGGTGGGTTGTTGGCTGAAGTGGCAAATGCTGGAATGCTTGCAGCAGGTTGTCCTCTCGGATTATCCAAATTTGTATTTGGTGCTGTGTTCCCAGTTGGTTTAATGCTTGTTGTAATTGCAGGATCTGAATTATTCACTGGAAACGTTATGTATATGGTTGTCGGTGTTCTAGATGGTAAAGCATCTGTGGGAGGTCTTTGTAAAAATTGGGTTCTCAGTTGGGTTTTCAACTTCGTAGGTGCTCTCTTTGTTGCTTATGTATTAGCATACATGAGTGGTATTGCTACTGATCCAGTAATTGCTGCAGGAGCTACAAAAGTTGCTGTTACAAAAGTTGGATTAACATGGGAACAATCATTCTGCAGAGCTATTGGTTGTAACTGGCTTGTTTGTCTAGCTGTATATTTAGCATTATCATCTGATGATATTGTTGGTAAAATACTAGGTATTTGGTTCCCAATTATGGCTTTCGTAACAATCGGATTTGAGCACAGTGTTGCAAATATGTTTTTCATTCCATTAGGTATGTTCTTAGGTGCTGAAGGTGTAACATGGGTTACTATCTTTAATAACCTTATTCCAGTAACTTTAGGAAATATTGTGGGAGCAGGAATATTTGTTGCATGTATTTATTACATAACATATCTTAGGGATTAAAGAGAGGTAGAACTATAAATGAGGGGCTTTTAAGCTTCTTATTTAATTTTTATTAATATAAAATGGAGATTATAAAATGGTTGAGATTAAATATGTCCCAACAATTTGCCCGTACTGTGGTACTGGATGCGGTCTTAACTTCGTTGTAAAAGATGATAAAATTGTAGGTGTTGAACCATATAAAAGACACCCAGTAAACGAAGGTAAAGTATGTCCAAAAGGTAACTTCGGGTATGAATTTATTAATAGGGAAGATAGATTAACAACTCCGTTAATTAAAGAAAACGGAGAATTTAGAGAAGCTTCATGGGATGAGGCTTTAGATTTAGTTGCAAATAAACTTAAAGAAGTATCTGATGAAGATCCAAATAAAGTAGGATTTTATGCATGTGCTCGTTCCCCGAACGAAAACATTTATATTACTCAAAAATTAGCTAGGGTTGCTTGTGGTACTCAAAATGTTGACCACTGTGCACGTATTTGTCACGGGCCTACTGTAGCTGGTCTTGCTACTACATTTGGTTCTGGTGCTATGACCAATGGGTTTGACAGTATTAAAGAAGCAGATTACATATTCTGTATTGGTTCAAATAGTATGGAAGCACATCCATTATTTGGCCGTAAATTGATTCAAGCTCAAAAAAATGGTGCTAAATTGGTTGTTTTAGATCCAAGATACACTCCGACTGCTAAAATAGCTGATGAATATGTACAATTCAAAACAGGTACTGATGTAGCATTAATGAATGCTATGATTAAAGTTATTATTGATAATGACTTACAGGATGATGAGTTTATTAAAAACAGAACAAAAGGTTTTGATGAACTTAAAGAGACAGTACAAAAATATGATCTTGAAACTGTTTCTGAAATCACTCATATTTCACCAGAAACTATTGAAGAATTAGCTATTGAATATGCTAGTGCTGATAAAGCAGCTATTGTTTATTCATTAGGTATTACTGAACACTCTCACGGTGCAGATAATGTAATGTCTACTGCTAACTTAGCTATGTTAACTGGTAATATTGGAAGACAAGGTACTGGTGTAAACCCATTAAGGGGACAAAACAATGTACAAGGTGCCTGTGATATGGGTGCATTACCTTCTGATTACGTAGGATACAGAAAAGTAGCTGATCAAGAAACTACTGACTGGTTTAATGAATATTATGGAACTAACCTTCCTGCAAAACCAGGTTTAACTTTAGTGGAAATGATGAATGCAGCTCACTCTGGTGACTTAAAAGTATTATACATCCATGGAGAAGACCCTGTACTTTCTGATGCAGATATTCAACATACTAAAGAAGCATTAGGTAACTTAGAAATGTTAATTGTTCAAGAGTTATTTATGACTGATACTGCACAATGTGCGGATGTTGTTTTACCTGCAGCAGGTTGGGGTGAACAAGAAGGAACATTTACCAATGGTGAAAGAAGAGTACAATGTTTACACAAAGCTCAAGAACCACCTGAAGGTGCTATGTTAGACTGGAAAATCATGGAAGAAATTGCAGTTAGAATGGGAGTTCCAAGAGAAAAATTCCATTATGAATCTTCTGAAGAAATCTTTGAAGAAATCAGGGAATGTGCTCCAATCTTTGCAGGTATGAATCGTGAAAGATTAGATTCTCCTGAAGCTCTTCACTGGCCATGTCCATCTGTTGACGACCCATGTCAACCATTAATGCACAAAGATAAATTTGCACATCCTGATGGATTAGGTGTTTTCCAAGCATTAGAACACAGAGGTCCGGTAGAAGTTCCTGATGAAGAATATCCATTATTATTAACTACTACTAGGGTATTATTCCATTATCACGCAGCTATGACTAGAAGGTGTAAAACTTTAGATAATGAGGTTAAAACAGGATTTATTGAAATAAATACGGACGATGCAAAAGAATTAGGAATTATTAATAATGAAATAGTTAAAGCTAGCTCCAGAAGAGGAGAAATTGAAATTCCTGCAAGAGTAACTGATGACATTAAAAAAGGTATTGTAAACATACCTATGCACTTTACTGAATGTGCAGCTAACATGTTAACTAGCTCTGATTCTTTCGATCCAAAATGTAAAATGGTAGAGTTAAAAGCTTGTGCTATTAAAGTAGAAAAAATTGAGGAGTAGATTTAGATGACTGTAAAAAATAGCGACATGTATTATGCATACTCTAACAACGAAGGTATTAAAGAAAAAGGGGAATATGGAGGAGTAGTTACAACTATAATGAAATATCTTTTAGAGACTAATGCCGTTGATGGTATTGTAGCTGTAAAAGAAGGATTTGATTTGTATGATGCAATTCCATGTCTCATAACTGACCCTGAAGAAGTTATTAAAACTGCAGGTTCTATTCACTGTGGTACTGTAAATTTAGCTAGTTTCATATACAAATACCTAGACGGTTGCAGAGATATGAAAATAGCAGTTACTTGTAAACCATGTGACGCAATGTCTATTAGGGAATTAATGAAAAAGGGCAAAATCATCAAAGACAACGTCATAATGATTGGAGTAAACTGTGGTGGAACATTACCTCCAGTACCAACCATGCAAATGATTAGAGATGTTTATGAGTTAGATCCTAGTGATGTAATTAAAGAAGAAATTGCAAAAGGAAAACTCATTATGGAAACAGCAGAAGGAGAAAAAGGATTTGGTATTGAAGATTTAGAAGAAGACGGAATGGGTAGAAGAGAAAACTGTCAAAGGTGTGATTTAAAAATACCAAGTAATGCAGACTTAGCTTTAGGTAACTGGGGAGTAATTGGTCCTTTAGCAGGAAAAGCTACATTTGTAGAAGTATTCACTGATAAAGGTGCAGAAGTCCTTAATAATGTGATTGAAGCTAAATTAATTAGTATTGAAGAACCAATTGAAAAAGGAATTGCAATAAGAGATAAAATTAACAACTTCATGCTCTCAGCATCTGCAAAGAAAAAAGAGGTAGATTATGAAGGTACATCTGGAGATATTATTGAAGTATTCAAAGCATACGAAGATGAGTTCTCTAAATGTATGAAATGTTATGGTTGTCGTGAAGCATGCCCATTATGTTTCTGTGATGACTGTTGTCTCGAAGCTGAAGGTCCTGAATGGGTACCTGGTGGATATACTCCTGCAGCTCCGTTCTTCCACTTAACCCGTATGGTGCACATGGTAGATTCATGTACTAACTGTGGTCAATGTAGCGAAGTTTGTCCTTGTGAAATACCTGTAGCTAAAGTATGGAGTACAGTAAACAACAAAATCCGTGATGTGTATGGATATATTCCTGGATTTGACACAGATGACCAAATTCCACTTACACAACACAAACCAAAAAATAACTGGAAAAAATAGAGTTTTTTACTCTATTTCACTTCTTTTTTTTAAAAATTAGTTTATTATATATTGTAAGGTTCTCTTTTATTAATTCCATTAATGAAAACTTCTTTTAACTCAGAATCTGTTTTATTATTTCTTACATGTGAAATTAATTCTACTAGATTATCATTTCTAAGTAAACAAGGTTTTATTTTTCCATCTGGAGTTATTCTTAATCTAGTACAATTTGCACAAAAGCTACTATTTTCAATTGGTTTTACTATTTCGATTTCTCCCCCATCGATGAAGTATTTTTTACGATTTTGCATTAAATCACGTGTTTTAACCTCATCACATATAGAGAGTAATTTTTCACTAATTGGATCTAAATTATAGTGATAATCCCTACTGAATTTTTCATCATCACAATTTTCACTATCCATTAGCTCAATAAGCTGAAGTATGATTCCATGTTTTTTACAAAATTCAAACATGTCGTCTACTTCATTTTCATTTATTCCTTTCATTAAAACCATATTAATTTTGACAGGATAAAGACCAACTTCAACAGCTTTTAAAATTCCGTTTTTAGCTGATTTAAGTAAATTTTTTGTGGTAATCTTTTTGTAAATTTCTGGATTTAGAGTATCTAAGCTAATATTTACTCTATCTAATCCTGCTTCTTTTAGGTCTTTAGCATATTTTCCAAGTAGAGTTCCATTTGATGTAAGGGAAAGGTCATTAAAATTAAGACTAGCTATTTTACTTACAATTTCAACAATGTCTTTTCTTAGTAAAGGTTCCCCACCTGAAAGCCTTATTTTTCTAACACCAATATTTTTAGCTATTTTACAAATTCTGTAAATTTCATCTGCAGTCATTTCATCTTGTGTGTCGTTCATTCCATCATGATGACAATAGAGGCAATTTTCATTACATTTATTTGTTATTGTAATCCTTAAGGAAAGTATTGGTCGTTCATATTTGTCTTTAACAGCTTCTATGTTCATAAAATCATTTTTTAACAGTTATATTAATAGTTTCGATTTCATTGATGTTGATTTCACCAAGTTTCAATGATTTAACCATGCCGAAAATTGTTTCTTTTAAGATACCTTTTACAAATTTATTAATTTTAACCTCTTTATTGTTTACTGTAAGGTTAGCTTCACTTTCTTCAAGATTATCTGCTTGTATTTTGGATATATTTACTTGTGCAATTCTGGCATCTTCATCAGTACTTAGTGAATCAATCATTCCGAATACTGAGTTTGCAACGAAGTTATTGGTATGGAGATTTAAACTAAGTTCTTTGTTATTTATTAAAACATTAGCTTCTACTTTTGGGTTTAAATCAAGGTTATCTTCATTGTTTATTATTAGTTCGACTTTATTAATATCTTTTACCCCGTATTCTTCGATATGCAAGGTTTTTATTATTCCTAGCACTGTTTGTTTGATAAAATCGCTAACAAATTCATTTAAACCAATAACTTTATTGTCAATTGACATAAAGCTATCAACTTTATCTAAATCTTCGGTTTTTATATTTCCTTTTATAATTTCTTTAGCTATTGAATCTCCATCACTAAATCCACATTCATCTAAAAACAAAGTATCAACAATATCATGGCCTTTTTGTTCAACAAGGTCTACTAAATCAGATACTCCTTCGGGAGTTATTGAAAAAGAGTCTATTTCAGCTATTGTATATTCATCAACTACATCAAGAGATGTTACGATTTTTGGATAGTTATAGCTTTTAAATCCTTCAATAACTACAAAATCAACATTATCCATAAATTTAATTAGGAATAATAATCTGTTTAGTTCTAAAATATCTCTTACATTAAAAAATGATGTAGATCCAATTCCAACAACGACATTTGACCCAGCTAGTTTATGTCTCCAGGTATCAGTATGTTCTCTGTCCATTTCCATTTCATGGTGGGAATGTTTTATAGAAGCTACATTATATCCTCTTTTAGTAAGTTCTTCAATAATTTTCACAGTTAAAGAAGTTTTTCCAGTATTTTTTCTACCGACTACAGATACAATTTTCATAGTAAAACCTCACTTGTTATTAGTATGTATAATCTAGTTATTATAATATATGTGTAGTTACTCCACATTTTCTCAAATTTTAGTTTTTCCTTAATTTTTTATAGATTTTGTAATACTTTTTTTCATTTTTTTATTATTTTTTCAAGAAAAATCATCGATATTACTTTTTTTCAAATCGATAGTCAAACTTAATATTTTAATCTGAACTTTTTTAATAAGTTTTATAATAAAATAGCTTTCAGAATCGATTAACTTTTTTATTTAGCTATTCTAATCTATTTTTCAAATTTTTTTGTTGTAGTATTAGCACAGTCTTATATATCACTTTCGGCTTGTTTCTAGTAGACAACTATATATTAATATTAAACAAAAGTTTATATCATTACACATGGTGGTTGATATGCCAAAACATATTGCATCTGGTTTGAAATATTTGGCTGCAGTAAAACTAAAAGAGCAAGGTGAAAGCCAACAAGCAATAGCTAATGAGTTAGGTATTGACAGGTCTACAGTATCCCATTATTTGAATGGCAGTAATTTATCATGGAATTCTATAGACGTTGCAAAAACTATCACTGACTTATGTCCAAGAGATTTCTTAAAAATGACCATTGCAATATTCGATGAACCAGAACAAAGCCGTAAAATTATTTCTATTTGTAATGATAGGGAATTTGAGGCAATTGTTGCTGATTCATGTATCGGTTGTGGCTTATGTGTAAGCATGTGTTTTATGAAAGCTATTAAATTAGAATCTTTAAAAGCACATGTAGACTCCATACAATGTTGCGGTTGTCAGCTATGTAAAGATGAGTGCCCAACGAATTCTATTAAAATTTTGGAGATTTAATAATGATTAAAAATAAAAAAGAAGCTATAGACAATAATTTTGCTATTACAAGGGCAGCTGATGAAGTAAGAAAGTTGTCTTTTAATGACCAGATTTGTCTTGGATGTGGTGTTTGTGAATCTACCTGTCCTGTTGAAGCAATTTCATTAAACCCAATTGCTGTAGATTCCCGTCACAGAATTTATAATGATATTTACTTCAGTGGTCATGATAAAATAGCTCAAAATTTCAAAAGCGAGTTTGATGTTCAGAAACTTAGTATTGATGAAAATAAATGTGTTTTATGTGGTATGTGTAGTGGATTATGTCCAATAGATGCATTAGTTTTAACTATTGATGATGTTCCAATTAAAGAAATTGAAGCATATCCTCATTACAATTCTTATTCTAAAGTCGATGATGACAAATGTATCTATTGTAAAAGATGTGAAACTGCATGTCCTCAAGACGCAATTACTGTTATGAGAAAATTACCAGAACGTCAAGATTTAGTTACTGGTGAAATTAGTGTAAATGATGAAGAATGTGTTTACTGTGGAATTTGTCAAGAATTATGTCCTGCAGAAGCAATTGTAGTTGATAGTACTACTGGTGAAGAATCTATTGTAATTGACAAAGATAAATGTGTATATTGTCTTGTTTGTAAAAGATCTTGCCCTACTAACGCAATTTCTGCTTTATGTAGAGCATGTTCATATGGTGAATATGATTTCAAACCTGAAGATGGTGTTACTACTGGTAGTACAGTTATTGACGATGAACTTTGTGTTTACTGTGGATGGTGTGAAGGCGTATGTCCAACTGATGCTATTGAAACTAACAAGCCATTTAAAGGTACTTTAGATATAGATCAAGAAGTGTGTCAAGCATGTGGTGCATGTGTAGATACTTGCCCATGTAATGCATTAGCATTCCCTATTTCTTCAGGTCCTGGTCAAAGATTAGACCGTATTACTAAACATGAGCAATATTGTATCCGTTGTAAAGCTTGTGTTAAAGCATGTCCAAATGAAGCTATAACTGTTACAAGGACTGAAATAGATCACACTCCTATCAAATCAGTAACATGGCTCGATGCATTTGATGCAATTAAAAATTAGGTGATTTAATGGAACTTAAAGTTAATCAAGATAATTGTTTAGGATGTGGAATTTGTGTAATTGCATGTCCTGTTAACGCATCTATCAGTCCTGAAAATGCAGGAGGAAATGGTGCAAAAACTGAAGAAGTAGTTATTATGGTCGAAAATGGATTCATTAAAATTTTCTCACCAGATAAATGTGAATTATGTGGAACTTGTCAAATGTTCTGCCCAGTAAATGCTATATGGATTGAATAGGAGGAATGAATATGCATTATGCTAATACTTATTTATCAAAACCTGTTGTTCCTGATGTAGAAATTGTTGGTGATGGAAAGACCAAAGTACTTAAATGTATGTTAAATACAGGTTCTGACATTTATCAAGGAGCTTGTAAAAAAAGAGGTTCTACATTAAAAGAAGAATATAAAAATGCTTCTGGAACTTGTTACATGGACCCAAGAGATATGGGTAAATTAGGTGTAAAAAATTGGGATACTGTCCTTGTTAAAACTGAATGGGGAGAAGTTGTAGTAAATGCTGCAGTATCTAGAGATGCACCTCACGAAGGAACTGTTTTTATTTGTAAAGGTCCTTGGGCAAATACTGTTGTAAGTCACGATACTTACTGTTGCTCTGACCCAACTTACAAAGGTATTCATTGTACCGTTGAAAAAACAGACAGAGAAGTATTACTCATGGCTGATTTAATGAGATGGGTATACAAAAAATATGTTGATTCCGACGATGACGATACTGTTGAACATATGGAATCATTAGGAGAAAGGCCAGTTTACAAAGGCCGTAAATGGGAGGAGTTGATTGATCATGACATATGAGCCACCTATAACTGATTATGATTACATTGTAGAAAATTGTACTTGTGCATTTTGTGGATGTAATTGTGATGATTTAGATTATTTAGTTAAAGGTAACCATGTTGTTGCTGTAAGACATGCTTGCAGATTAGGTGCAAGTAAAGTTATGGAAGATATGGACCAAAGATTAGTAGTTCCTATGATTAGGGATGAAGATGGAGAACTTATGGAAGTAGACTGGGATACTGCTTTAGATAAAGCTGCAGAATACATAGCTAATTCTATTAGACCAGTATTCTATGGCTGGTCCGAAACTTCTACTGAATGTATGAAAGAAGGATTAGAATTAGGTGAATACATTGGTGCGGTTTTAGATAACCAAGCTACTATCTGTCACGGTCCAAGTTTACAAGCTGTGCAAAATGCAGGTTACCCTATTCAAACTTTAGGGGAAGTTCAAAATAGGGCAGATATGGTTGTTTACTCTGGAAGTAATGCAATGAACTCTCACCCAAGACATGCAGCTCGTTATGCTATTTTCTGTAGAGGATACTTCAGACAAAGAGGAAGATTCGACAGAACTGTTGTAACTATGGATCCAAAATTCTCTGATACTGCTAAAATTTCTGACAAATGGATTGGATTTGAACAAAATGGAGATTATGGTTTCTACAATGCAATTAGGGCAGTATTAAGAGGAAAAGAAATATATCAAGATACTATTTCCGGAATTCCTAAAGAAGATATTTATGAATTAGTAGAAGAAATGAAAAATGCTGAATTCGGTGTTTTATTCTTTGGTTTAGGTTTAACTCACACATTATCCAAACAAAGAAACATTGATATAGCTATTAAAATGGTTCAAGACTTAAATAAATACAGTAAATGGGGCCTTACTCCAATGAGGGGACACTTTAACGTAAATGGTTTCAACATTTTCATGGCTTTCGAAACTGGATTTGCATTTGGTGTTGACTTCTCTAGAGGTTACACTAGATACATGTTAGGTGAAACTAACACTATCGATTTATTAACAAGGAAAGAGCCTGACTGTTTCATGGTTATTGCAGCAGACCCTGGTGCTCATTTCCCTAATGGTGCAAACCAACACTTAGCTAACATTCCTGTTATTCAAGTTGATATTCACTGGGGACCATCTACTGAACTTGCTGATGTAGTATTACCTGGTTCATTTATTGCAGTAGAATGTGCTGGAACTAGTTATCGTATGGACGGAGTTCCTATTTATATGAAAAAAGCAATTGACAAACCTGAAACATGTCGTGATGATGAATGGATTATAAGAGAACTTAAAGAAAGAGTCATGAAACTCAGAGAAGAGCCAAACGTAGCTCCAAAATATGTTCCTAATCCAGATCTTTTATTATTATAAGGTGATATGATGGAATTTATACTTAAAAATGGTATTGTTTATGACCCAGCTAACGGAATTAATGGGGAGAAAAAAGATATCATGGTCAAAGATGATATCATTGTTGATAAAGTTTCCGCTAATGCAAAGGTCATTGATGTTACTAACAAAATAGTAATGCCTGCGGGAGTCGACCCTCATGCTCACGTTGCAGGTCCAAAATTAGTTGTAGGTAGGTTATATAGGCCTGAAGACTCAAGAAGAGGAGTTTCTCAAAAAACAAAAGTTATAAGACCAGAATCTGGTTTCTCTATTCCAAGTTGTCCAACAACTGGTTACAGATACTCCAGATTAGGTTATGGTACTGTTGTAGAAGCAGCTATGCCTCCTCTTGAAGCAAAACACACTCACGAGGAAATAGCTACTATTCCAAACATAGATATTCCAGCTTTAGCATTATTTGGTAATAACTGGTTTGTAATGGAATATGCAAGAGAAAAAAATATTGAAGATTTAGCAGCATTTGTATCTGCATGGTTAAAAATCTCAAAAGGTTACGGAATTAAAATCGTAAACCCATGTGGTAGTGAAGCATGGGGTTGGGGTATGAATGTACACGGATACAATGATAAAGCTCCTTACTTTGATGTAACTTCTAGAGAAGTTGTAACTTCTTTAGCAAAAGCTAACGAACAATTAGGTCTTCCTCATTCTATTCATATTCACCCAAATGATTTAGGACACCCTGGTAATGTACCAACAACTCTTGAAACATTAGACTCTCTTAAAAACATTAAGAAAAGCCCTAAAGCAGATGTTAGGGATCAAGTTGTACATATTTGTCACCTTCAATTCCATTCATATGATGGTACTAATTGGAGAGATGCAAAATCTGGTGCAGAAGAAGTTGCTAAATATGTAAATAGTCACGATCATATGACTTGTGATATTGGACAAGTAACTTTAGATGAAACAACCACCATGACTGCAGATGCACCAATGGAATATGATTTATTCAAATTATCTGGTTTAAAATGGGCTAACAAAGATATTGAATGTGAAACCGCAGCAGGTATTATTCCATGTATCTACTCTGGTAGAAGTCCAGTAGGAGCACTACAATGGGCTATTGGTTTAGAATTGTTCTTACACATTAAAAATCCATGGCAAGTATGTTTAACTACTGACCACCCTAATGCAGGACCATTCATGAGATATCCAAGAATTATCTCTTGGTTAATGAGTAACAAGAAAAGAATGGAAATGATTGAAAGTGATGAAATTCACAAATGGGTAGAAAAAAGAACTACTCTTCCAACTCTTGACAGGGAATACGATTTCAATGAAATTGCAATTATTACAAGAGCAGGTTCATCTAAAATCTGTGGTTTCAGAGATAGAGGAGCTCTTACTCCAGGATACAAAGCAGATATTGCTGTATATGACATAAATCCTAATGAAATTGACCCATCCAGACAATATGAGGAAATTGAAAGAGGATTTGGTCTTGCTGACTACACAATTAAAGATGGTCAAATCTTAGTAAAAGACAAAGAAATTGTAAAAGTTAAAGAAAGTCATAACATATGGGTTAATGTACAAGGGTATGAAAAAGAAGAACAAAATGTTATTAACAAAATCATGCCGTTCTTTACTCAATATTACTCCGTAAAATGGGAAAACTATCCAGTACATGATCATTATGTATCAAATCCTATAAGGGTAGATGTTAAAAGATAAAGAGGGTGTTTAGTTTGAAAACAATAACTTTTGATCAATTAAAAACTTCTTCAATCGCTTTAGAATTTGATGAATTAATTCCTGATGAAATTTACTCATGGAGCGAAGAAGATTTTGCAAAATATGAAGTACCTATTGGAAATTCAAGATTCCCAATTACTGATTTCTATGATATTACTGTAGAAGGTGACGCACAAGGACCTAATGATGTTAAAATGATTCTTAACGGTGACCTAAACAGGGTTAAATATATCGGTTGTAAAATGAGTGGTGGAGAAATTATCTGTAATGGTAATGTAGACCTTCACGTAGGTGCAGAAATGAGTGGAGGTTCAATCTACGTTCATGGTAATGCAGCTGCTCATGCAGGAAGGGAAATGTCTGGCGGATACCTTGAAATCGATGGAGACACCAAAGAATTTACTGGAGCTTCTTACATTGGTGAATGGAGAGGTATGACTGGCGGTAAAATCGTTGTTAAAGGTAATGCTGGTAAACAATGTGGTGAATGTTTAACTGGTGGAAGAATTCACGTTTTAGGTAACTGTGATATTTTAGCTGGTATTCACATGACCAAAGGTATCATTGAAATTGACGGTGATGTAAACCGTTGGCCTGGAGGTCAAATGAAAAACGGTACCATTGTCATTCACGGATTCCTTGGAAGATTACTTGAAGGATTCGTTCTTGAAGGTGTTGTCGACGACCCTGAAATTGATGGCGAAGTATTTGAAGGAAAATATATCCAATACAAAGGAGATATTGGTCTTAATGGTAAAGGTGCTCTTTACTTAGATGCTGAAGCTAACAGGGAAAAATTATCTCATTATAACGAGCTTGACGACGAATATACTTCAATTAGGGAATACAGGAATTTATAATTCCTTTCCTTTATTTTTTTTTAAAAAACACTATTTTTACACATTTAAAAAAAGTTTTATTGATTTAAAAAATAAGACTAGCTTACTTTTCACATCATTTTAAAAAAAGATTTATTTATTTACCATATTTAAAATACCTGTTATAATTAACCATATTCCAATTAAAGTACCATGAAGTTCATGATCTGCTAAAACTACAGCAGCAATTATGTAAACGATACCTAATAATATTCCAAGACTGCCAGAGTATTTTCCAAATCTGGTGTCACGACCAGTTAGTAATGATGCAATTCCTATAAGAATTAGTGCAATTCCTGCAACATAAAGTGACATTTCTTCAAAGAATTTAAATACAGTAAAATCACTTATCATACCGATTCCTATGATTAATAGGATGATTCCTAAAATTAAACTAATAACTGAACTAGTTTTATCAATTTTGAATGCTGCAACTCCGCTAGCAAGCATATAAATAGAAATCATAAAAATAGAGAATCCTATTATTGTACTATTTCCAATAACGCCTAATATTGGAAATCCCAGTATTAAAATTCCTAAAATAATAGCTAGCAAATTAATAATTTTATTTTGCATTTTTCCCCTCCTTTTTTATCTATTTTTGAGTTTTATGTATATTTATAATTTTTTTTTTATCTTTGATAGATACAAATGTTTAAATATTGTTTCATTATAAAATAGTATATAGTATAATAATTAAACCTTGTAAACTGATTATTCTTATTGTATGATTTTATGCGTGGTAATATGGTTAAAGAAATTAAGATGTCTGCTGATGAAGCTATCGAATATGTAAGAAACAATGTTCAAATAAGAGATATTTTAGAGATATCATACAATCGTATTTTTGCTCCAGGGGAAGTATTAAATATAATTTCAGAAGATGAGGAAACTGGTGAAGGGCTTAGAGTTAGTTTACAATTAACTGGTGAAATTCTAAATCAGGCTGTTGAAGTTGATTTTAAAGAGATTAAAGATGACCTTTTAGAATTGCGCCATATTAAAGATGGTAAAATAACAATCGTCGAAGTTTATGATTAGTTTTCCATTTTAAATAGCTATTTTTTTTAAAAAATTATTTTGTTCTATGCTATACAAACAAAGTTTTATATTATAATAGATATAACTAATATGTAATTAGTATAAAATGAGGTATTTTCATGAAAGAATTAAGTTTATCTCCTGATGATGCTATTAAATATTTAAAAGATAATGTTAAAATCCATGATAACTTGGAAATTTCTTATAATAGAATTTTTGGAAGTGGTGAGGTTTTAAACATGGATTTTTCTAAGTATTTTGGAAAACCTGGCTTTAAAATGTTACTTTCTTTAGATGGAGATTCAATTAATCCAACTATTGAAATTGATATTTATGAGATTCAGGATGATTTAATTGAATTTATTCATCATCCAATCGAAGGAGAAGACGTGGAGGTTACTGTAGTTTAAAATAGCTACAGTCTATCCATTTTTTCAAATTTCATTAATTTTGCAATAGCTTTAACTTCAACATCTATTCCTTTTTCTTTAAGTGCACCAATTAGGTTAAGACCACTGCCTGCAACAACACCAAAATTATAATTATCCACTTTAGCATTATAGGTTAATTCTCTTGGCTTACCTATTTTATAAATTGAAAATCCAATATTTTTTAAGATGTTTAATAAATATACTGCATAGTCTCTTGAAATGTAGGGGATTTCTTTTAAACTAGCTAGTATTTTACCAGGACCAATGTTTTTAGTTATTGAAGTCATGTCTTTAGCTATGAATATTTTGTGAGGATCAACAGAAGATCCGTTATATGAAATTAAATCAATAAATAATGGATTGTCAGTTAGTTCTAATAATCCTCCGTATTTTGGATTACTCATTATTCCATTGTTTATTAAAAGCCCGTCAATACTTAAACTACACACAGTAGCTATTCCTACTTTAGTATAATCTGTTGGATGATCTACGAGTTGGTAGTAAGGATTAATGTATTTTGGATTTGCGTCGTAAGTTTCTTTCATAATATCTAGTGCTTCATCTAGATTTTCTTTTTTAATATATGAAACATTTACTATAATATCTCCTTTTCTGGTTTCCACATCAAAATCAACTTTTTGAATCAAATTCCATGATTTGGAAAGTAAAAATGGAGTTTTCCCGTGAAGTTTGTGGTCTGCTGGTTTTAGTATTTTTTTAACATCAGCTATTGGTGATAAGTTTTTAAATTCTTCAATTTCTTCAGCTATTTTTATGTCAATATCATATCCAAGTTCCTGAGCAGCACAAAATGGAGTTACTCCTCCACTAACAGCCATTCCAACCATTCCTTCAGGTACAGGAATTCCAAGAATGTTTTCCCCTTCTTTAGAAACTGCCATTACTCCTCCAATTCCGATTTTTTCTAATTTGTTTATTATGTTTATACATCTCTCTCGCCCTACACTTGGAATAAGTCGGAAATTAGCTGGAATTGTTCCGCATCCATTATTCATTACATCAAGTACAGAAGTCATTCCAGGAGCTACAAATGCATCAAGAGGTGTTACAGATGTTTTTTTATAAGAAATTAGCTCTGTGAATTTTGTTGGGGTGTAGTCTTCGATTTTAACTAATCCTCCATATAATGGAATTGTTGGTATTCCTTCGTTTAATAAAATTCCATCAATTGTTGTTCCACAAATAGTTTTTATCTGAATTTCACCTTTATTGTTATCCTCTTTTAAATTAGTGTAAGGGCTAACACAAAGACCACTTTTGAAAACATCTTTAATTATATTAAATGCCTTTTCATCGTAAATAGATGATGTGTTTACAACTACATTTCCTGTTTTGTTTATGTAGTTGAAGCTAGTTAAATAAATCATTTCTTCAAATTTTGAATAAATGAAATCAACCTGATCATAAATTAATCCTTTTTCAAGTTTTTTCCTACCTAATTCTGTAATTTGCCTACCTGAATATCCCATTCTTTGAGTATATCCTTTTTCATCAAGGATTTGCATATGGTAACGAACAGCACGTTCTCCTAAGTTAAATCCTTTGTTTTTTAGCTCTTGTGCTATTAATTTAGAACCAGTAGGTTTATTTTGGTCATTTAATATTCTTAAAATTTCAATCATTTTGTGTTCTGATTCTGACATAAAATGCTCCTTTTTTCTTAAATATAATCATTCCTAATATTTACTTAAGAATCATTATATTTAAAAAAATAAAAAAAGTATATTTAGATTTAGATATCTAAATATTTGTTTTGTTCGTATCCGAATACTTGTACACGGTATTCGTCCCATTCTTGATATTTAAGCTCTAAGAATTTTTCACTAACATGGTCTCCGAGAGCAGATAATATTAATGGGTCTTCTTCAAGTGCATGGTAAGCTTCCCATAAACTGGATGGTAGGACTTTAATTCCCATAGCTTCTCTTTCTTCTTCACTTAAAGAGTAAATGTTAATTTCAGTAGGTTCACCAGGATCAATTTTATTTTGAATACCGTCAATACCTGCTTCTAACATTACTGCAAATGCTAAGTATGGGTTACATGCAGGGTCAGGTGCTCTGTATTCAATACGTGTTGCTTTACCACGAGCTGCTGGTACCCTAATTAATGCAGACCTGTTTTTAAGACCGTATGCTCTGTATACTGGAGCTTCATAACCTGGTACTAAACGTTTGTATGAGTTTACAATTGGGTTAGTAATAGCAGTTAATGCTGGAGCATGAGCAAGTAATCCTCCCATAAAGTGAAGTGCATCTTTAGATAATCCGGTTTCACTATTTGGGTCAGAGAATAAGTTTCTGTCTCCTTTAAATACAGATTGGTGACAATGCATACCACTACCGTTTACACCAAAGAATGGTTTTGGCATAAATGTTACTCTGTAATCCATTTGGTCAAAGGTAGCCATGTTATCTACAATAGCTTTAATAGCTTGTTTAAAGGTAATTACTGCATCTGCAGTTTTTAGTGCATCTTTAAATTTAAATGCAATTTCATTTTGACCAGGTCCTACTTCGTGGTGAGAAGCTTCTACTTCGAAATCTAATTCTTCTAAGTTTAAGGTTAATTCTCTTCTGAAATCAGGTCCTTTATCTAGTGGTTCTACATCAAAGTATCCTGCTTCATCGTAAGGCATTGGATAACCTTCATCATCAATATCCACAATAAAGAATTCTGGTTCTGGACCAATGTTATATTGTAATCCCATTTTTGCAATTTTAGCTAAAGATTTTTTTAATACACTCCTTGGGTCTCCAGCAAATGGAGTTCCGTCAGGAGTCCATACATCACAGATAAATCTACATACTGCAGATTCTTCAGGCCTCCAGGATAATCTTGAATAGGTGTGGATATCAGGTTTAAGAACAAGGTCACTTTCGTTAATTCCTACGAATCCTGCAATTGAAGATCCGTCAAATAACATACCTTCAGTAAATAAATCTTCCATTTCGTCTTCTTTAAATGGAATTACGATATTTTTAGCACTTCCATTTATATCAACAAATTGTAAACGGATAAATTTAATATTATCCTCTTTCATTTGTTTAATTATGTTTTCCATCAATTCTTCGTTAACTTTTTCAGTCATTAAATCATACTCCATATAATTTATGGATATTAGTTCAAAAGGTTAGTCGGAAAATACCTTCCTACCTTGGCAATACATTTCCATCTCATCTTATATAAATGTTTTGAATAGATGTATTTGTAATTAATATTTGTAATTTTTAATATATAATCTCAATGATTATTAATTTTCAATGGTTAATTTAGTAAATATTTTAAAATTTAATGGCTGTTTGTTCATTTTAAAAAAAGAAAAAAGATTAAATCTCATCTATATTAAATGAGGTTAAATCCAGTAAATCAAAAGTTAATATTTTTGGAGCTTTTGTGACTTTTCCAACACCAGTCATAATTTTAAAAGCTTCTATAGCTTCAAGACATCCAATTAAATTTGGAGTTGGTCCAATAACTGGAGGAACTCCTGATGTAACATTAGATAGCTCATCTAAAACATCTGCGGTTAAATCTTTGTCTTTTGACGGAAGATTAAACATACTTTCATAGCTAGTTTCATCTGATGGCATAAATGTTGTAATTTGGCCTAAAGTTCCATGAATAGCTCCGTGGATAAATGGAATATTTTTCTTTTTAGCACATCTGGAAACAATAACTCTTGTTTTAACGTTATCTAGTGCATCAATAACAATATCGCTATTGCCGATTATTTTATCAACATTTTCGCCAGTTAGTGTTTCATTAAAGCAGTTAACTTTTACATAAGGATTTATTAACCTGACTTTTTCATGAGCTACTTGGCTTTTGGAAAGGCCTACTTCTTTTAAACTAGCTAGTGTTTGTCTATTTAAGTTAGATAAATCAAATGCATCTTCATCAACTAAATTAAGTTGACCTACACCCATTCTAGCTAACATTTCAATAGTTTCGCCACCTATTCCACCACAGCCAATAACAGCTATTTTAGCTTCTTTAAATCTTTCCTGTTGGCTTCTAGTTACAATACTCATTTGACGGCTTATTATTTCCCAATATCCGTCACCTATATATCTTGTTGGCATTTATTTTCACCTTAAAAATGATTAAATTCTCTACCGAAATATTCATCAACTTTATTGAGCTCTTGGGGAATATTTAGCATTTGCGGACAAACAAATTCACAGTCTCCACAATTAATACAGCTGTCTGCTCTGGAATCATCAGAAATTAGTGTAAAATACTGCATAGCACTTCCTTTTGGATTATTTAGCATTTTACCAATATTATATTCTTTTAAACAGTTAACAATATCAACACCTTCTGGGCAAGGCATGCAATAGCCGCAGCTAGTGCAGTTATTTCCAGTTAATGTTCTATATGTTCTGGCAACTTCTCTAATTAGCTCATGATCATTTTCACTAATTTCTTTAACATTTGCAGCTATTTGGATATTTTGTTTAACTTGTTCTAATGAATTCATACCACTTAGAACACAATCAACATCATCTCTATTCCATAAATATTCCAAAGCCCATTCAACAGGAGTTCTTTTAAGTTCTGCACTATCCCAAAGTTTCTGGACTTCTGGGGGAATATTTTGAACTAATCTGCCTCCACGTAGTGGTTCCATAATCATACTTCCAATATTTAATTGTTTTAATTGATCAAGACCCATTACTCCTGTTTGGTAGTATTCATCAAGATAATTCATTTGTGTTAGAACAACTTCCCATTTTGGATATGCATCAAGAATATCTACAAATGTGTCAATTTCTGTATGGGATGAAAATCCTACATGCTTTATTTTACCGCTGCTTAAGGCATCATCAAGAAAATCTAGAACTCTAAGCTTACGAACTTTATCCCAGTCAGCTCTAGTAAGAGCGTGAAGCAAATAAATATCTATACTATCTGTCTGGAGTTTTTCTAATTGTTTATCTAGATAATATTCAAAATCTCCTTTTTCTTCCATTAACCAAACAGGAGATTTTGTAGAGATTAAAACATCATCACGATAGCTATTTTCTTTTAAAAATTCTCCAATGAAAACTTCACTATTTCCATTACCGTCAATTCCGGCACTGTGATAAGGAAAAGCTGTATCAATAATGTTAATTCCATTATCAATTCCATAGCTAAGGATTTCGCTGGTTTTAGCTTTGTCTATATTGTCATTAGATCCTTTTGTCGGTAATCTCATAGCTCCGAAACCAAGAATTGAAACTTTTTCTTTGGTTTTTCCAAGTTGTTTATATTTCATTTTAATAAATCCTCAAATCTTAACACTTGATATATTTTATTAATGATTTATAAAATAGTTTTGATTTATTTCATTATCTTTTAAAAATTGTTCTTTTATTATAAAAATAGCTAATATTAATTTAAATTTATTGAATGATTTTTCAGAATGATAAGATAAGTTTTTTAAAATAAATTAGTCAGTAAAATTAAAATTTCTTAAAAAATAGTTTATAAAAAGTATTCCTGGGATTGAAGATGCCGGGAGCGGGATTCGAACCCGCGGCCTCACGGTATCCCAGGAATTAGCCAGAGCACTGCTTAATTACCCTATGAGCCGTGCGCTCTAACCAGCTGAGCCACCCCGGCATCAGACATTTATATATTAAATTTTCATTACATTTATAGTTTTTGTTTTTCTTAATTTTGATTATAATTTAAGTTTAGCTAAAATAATTAAATAATGTTTATTTTATAATAGCTAATTCTATAATTGCTATAATTTATTTAAAATATTTTGGTGAGTTTTACATTTTCAGAATTCTTTTTAAATGATAATATTTAATAACCTTTAAACAATATATAATAGTATTATTTAATTTTTATAGAGGGATATTATGAGTAAAGTTAAAGACATGTCTCTTGCTAAAGAAGGTATAAGAAAAATTGAATGGGTTCAAAGACACATGCCAGTTCTTGAACACATCAAAAAAGAATATGAAGAAACTCAACCTTTCAAAGGAATTACTATTGGTTCCTGTTTACATTTAGAACCTAAAACTATTAATTTAGGTTTGACTTTACAAGCAGGTGGTGCTGAAGTAGCTATGACTGGTTGTAATCCATTATCAACTCATGATGATGCAGTAGCTGGTGCTGCTGATTTAGGTTTAAACATCTATGGTTGGAGAGATCAAGATGATGAAGAATATTATCAAACTATTAACATGGTTCTTGATCATAAACCTGATATAATCATTGATGATGGTGCAGATATGATTATGGTTCTTCACAATGAGAGAACAGATGTTTTAAAACATATTAAAGGAGCATGTGAAGAAACTACAACTGGTGTTCACAGATTAGAATCTATGCATAAAGATGGGGCTTTAAAATTCCCTGTTGTAGCTGTAAATGATGCGTATACTAAATATTTATTTGATAATAGATATGGTACTGGTCAGTCTAGTTTTGATGCAATTATGGGAACTACTAACATGGTAATAGCTGGTAAATCTGTTGTTGTATGTGGATATGGATGGTGTGGTCGTGGAATAGCTATGAGGGCACAAGGTCTTGGTGCTAATGTTATTGTAACTGAAATCGACCCAATCAGAGCACTTGAAGCAAGAATGGATGGTTACAGGGTAATGACAATTAGAAAAGCAGTACAGGAAGCTGATTTAATCATTACTGTAACTGGAAACATTAATATTATCAATGGTGATGACTTTAAATACATGAAAGATGGCTGTATGTTATGTAATTCTGGTCATTTCAATGTAGAAATCAACAGACAAGATTTAGAAGCTCAATCTACTAGTGTTAAAGAAGTAAGAGAAAGTATTGAAATGTTTACCATGAAAGATGGTAGAAAAATCTACTTGCTTGCAGATGGAAGATTAGTAAACTTATCTGCAGCTAGAGGACAAGGACACCCTGCAGAAATTATGGATATGAGTTTTGCTGTTCAAGCATTATCTGCAAAATACATTTTAAACAATGATTTAGAAGTTGGTGTAACTAAAGCTCCTGATGAAATTGATTATGAGGTAGCTAATTTAAAATTAAAAGCTATGGATATTGAAATTGACACTTTATCTGACCGTCAAAAAGAATATATGTCTAGCTGGAAGGAAGGAACTTAAGTTTTCTTTCCTAAACTTTTTTTTAAGGTAATATGTCTTATTTCAGACATGTTGATAATGGTGAAGGCCCAACTAAGCGGTTTATAGGTGGTGTTCATGGTAATGAAGGTAAAACTTCCATAAATTTCTTAAACGTTTGGATTTGGATAATTTTTCAAAAGGTCAGTTTTATTTTTATAATTTTGATAAAACTCCATATATTTCTACAATTAAAAAGGATTTTTATAAATCTGAGCTTGGATTAAAGATTTTAGATTTAATTGACTATTTTGAACCTGATTTTTATACTGAACTTCATTGTTATGATTTAGCACATTTTGACAGATTAACTTCTATGGAACGTTATACTAGAACTGGGATTCCTCTGTTAATAGATTTGGGAAATTATGTTTTAGTAAGTTCTGTTTCTCCATTAATTCGCATGACATATTTTTCAACAAATACTGTTTGCAAAACATTGGAATTTCCATGTATTGAGAAATTATCTGCCAAAAAAGAAGCTAAATATAATTTTAATAAAAAATTAGCTATTGAAACTTATGAAAAGATTCTTAATTTAATTATCAGGGCACCGGGTCGTCAATATTTTGAAAATGAAATGTTGAAAAACTATAAAGGTCCTGTTGGTTTAGCTATGGATTATGCTAAAAAAGTATTTGGTCCGGAGTTTCCTCCTTATTAGAACCAGTCTTCAAGACTTTTTTGGCTGGAATTTAGATTTTTTAATTTATCACAGGCTTTTGAAACTCTGTCCTGTGAAAAGCCATGTTCATTACATAAAAAGTCAATAATATCATTTTTAGCTGGTTTTTTCCATTTAATTTTATAATCCTTATTTACATTATGATTTAAGAATATTTCTCTAACTTCTGATAAGTCATGTGTTGATTCTTCCTGAAGTTTAGCTAGTTTATGTTTAAGTTCTCCTTTTTTAGCTAGTTTAAGTGCTGTTTTTGCACCTACTCCTTTTAAGCCTTCACTAAAATCAGTTCCAATTAATATTCCCATATCAATAAGTTCTTCTCGTGTTATAGCTAATTCATCTAAAACACTTTTTAAGTTGTAATATTCTAGGTCTCCTAAGTTAGAATTAATAGCTAAGTTTCTTACAACTCTTTTAGCTCCAAATAATAGACAGTCATAATCCTGTGAAGCTACTGCCCATGCATCTCCATTTTCAACAAGGTATGCTGCTTGTGCTTCTCCTTCACCATATGCTTCAATGTATGGTATCCCCATCATTGTTAATAGATTTTTAGAAGACTCTATAATGTAGGGTGATAATTTAGAAGATCTCATTGCATATTTTCTAGCTTCTTCTGTGTCATGTTTAGCTAGTGCTTCCTTCCATTTTTTTTCAGAATCTTCTCTTATTTCTCTTCTTTGGTCGATGGTTTCTTGTTTAAGATAAGATGGTGTTCCGTCAAATACATAAATTGGTTTTATGTCTTTTTCAATCATTGAAGAGTTTCTATATAGAATTCCACTTAAATGGGAGGTTATATTGCCGTTACTGTCACTTAATGGTCTTCCGTCTCTTTGTCTGATTGTAGATAAAAACTGATAAAGGGTATTAAATGCATCTATTGATATTGCTCTTCCTTTCAAATCTTTAAAATTAATTGGTTCTGGTTGTATTATATCTTTTAGTTTAACACCCATTTTATCACCTGTTTAAATGTTTGTAAATTTACTAACTGGGAATACTTCTTTAATCCACATTAATACTTCGTTTTTATGGATAATTACATATTCTCTAGCTAGCATATCTTCTCGTGTATCAAATAAATCTGTTAATCTTTTATTAGGTTTTTCAACATAGATTTTATTGACTTCTCTTCTTGATTCAATTTGATAATTTTTTAAAATTCTACCAATTGGTATATCTGCTCTAACCAAATCACAACAAATTTCATCAGTTAGTCTTTCTAATGGAATATATGATAAAGCATAGATTAGGTTTTCATCATTCTTATGCATTATAACTTCCCTGTAATTAATTTTAGCGCCTTCATCAACATTGATTAAATTGCTAATTTCTGGAGTTGCCTTGTCAAAGTGTTGTTCTAAGGTACTTAATGTGATTTTACCGTATAATACATCTAAAATAGTTGTAATTGATCCGTCTGTAGTTAATAGGATTTTTTGAGTATTTGAGAAATTTTTAGAGTAGTTATCTTCTACCTGGTTTATTTTTTCAATTAAACGTTTATTTGCTTCGTTTTTTTCAATAGTCATTTTTTCACTATAAATCTTTAGGATTTGTAATTACTCCTTCAATAGCTGAAGCAGCAACAACCTTTGAATTAGCTAGATATACTGAGGATTTCGGATCTCCCATTCTTCCTTTGAAATTTCTGTTTGTAGTGGAGATACAAGTTTCACCTTCAGATAAAACTCCCATATGCCCTCCAAGACATGGTCCACATCCAGGATTACAGATAATAGCTCCTGCATCTATAAATGCATCAATATATCCTTTACTGATAGCTTCTTTATAAATTTCTACTGATGCCGGAAGAATCAGTAATCTAGTATCATTATTAATTTCATTATCTTTTAAGATTTCATAAGCATCTTTTAAATCAGATAATCTGCCGTTTGTACAAGAACCAATTAAACATTGGTCTACAGTAGTTCCCTCAACTTTAGAGATGTCTTTAACATTGTCCACATCGTTTGGACAAGCTATTTGAGGTTCCATATCATTTATATCAAAGTGCATTTCTTTTAAATATTGAGCATCCTTATCAGATTTAACAATATTCAGTTGACTTTCTTTTTTTCCAGTTCTTTTGGAAACATACTGGATAACTTCTTTATTCGGTTCCATTATTCCATTTTTAGCTCCCATTTCAATAGCCATATTACATATTGTAGCTCTGCCTTCCACACCCATTTTTTCGATAGTTTCTCCACAGAATTCTGCAGTTTTGTAAGTTGCTCCAGCTATTCCTATTTCACCAATGATTTTTAAAATAATGTCTTTTGGAGCAGTATATTGATTTAAGTTACCTGTAACTTCCATTTTAATAGCTTCAGGAACCATAAACCAGGTTTTACCTGTAGCATAAACCATAGCTAAATCAGTAGCGCCCATTCCTGTTGAAAATGCTCCATATGCACCATAAGTACAGGTATGTGAGTCTGCACCTACAATAACTTTTCCTGGTTCTACTAATCCTTTTTCAGGAAGTACCTGGTGACATATTCCTTCCCCATGTATGTAATTTTTAGTAATGTTTTGTTTTTTTATAAATTCTCTACATACTTTTTGGAATTCTGCTGATCCGATGGTATTTGCAGGAATATTGTGATCAAATACAATTGCAATCTTTTCGCTGTCCCAAACTTTATTAGCCACTTTTTCAAAGGTTTTAATAGCTGGTGGTGAAGTTCCATCATGAGACATAGCTAAATCAACTGGAATTTCAATAATTTCTCCAGGTGTGACTTCTTTTCCTGCTTTAGCTGACAATATCTTTTCTGTAATATTCACAAGCTCACCTATTCATTTTTATAATTACAACTTTTTACAATTTCTTTGAATACATCATCGTTAATGTATTTTCCTTCTTCTCTGCTTTTTTTAACCTTTTTAACAATTTCAATAAGTGTATCATCACTTACATCCAAGTCACATTCATTTAATTTAGCTCTAACTGCTCTACAACCTGAATGTTTACCTAATACTAATTGTCTTTTTTGTCCTACTAATTCAGGAACATATGGTTCATAACATAGTGGTTCTTCAATAACTGCATCAACATGAATTCCGGATTCATGTCTAAATACATTGTTTCCTACAACAGGTTTGTTGTAAGGAACAGGTAAGCCACTAGCTTTTGATACGATTTGGGATAATTCTTTAATGTGTTTAGTTTTAAATCCTAAGTCTTTACCGTATAATAATTTAAGAGCCATGATTAATTCTTCAAGAGATGCATTTCCAGCACGTTCTCCAATACCGTTTACTGTTGTTGATATTCCATTAGCCCCTGCTAATACTCCGGATATGGAATTTATAACAGCTAAACCAAAATCATTGTGGCAGTGTAGAGCAATATCGATATTTACATCTTTTTTAAGTTCTTTTACTAAATAGGTAATTCCCTGTGGGGTTATAGCACCAGTAGTATCAGCTATATGTACTCTATCTGCTTTGTAGCTTTCAGCTTTCTTATATATTCTTTTTAAGAAATCTAAGTCTGTTCTGGTTGCATCTTCTGCAGAAAATGCGACAAATAATCCATGATCTTTAGCATATTCAATAGCATTCATACAAGTGTTTAGTGCTTCCTGACGTCCAATATGCATTTTATGTTCTAAATGAATGTCAGAAGTACCCATGAAGGTAATAACTCCATCAACATCACAATCAAGAGCAACATCAATGTCTTCTTTTTTAGTTCTAGCTAGACAAAGAATCTGTGCATTAAGGCCTTCAGAAGTGATAGATTTTACTGATTCTTGTTCTCTTTTAGAAACTATTGGAAAACCTGATTCAATCTGTTTAATTTTAACTGCATCTAATTTTTTAGCAATTTCTAGTTTGTCTTCAGGGCTAAAACAAACTCCTGGAGTTTGTTCTCCGTCTCTTAGTGTTGTATCATAGATTGTGATTTCATCTGGAAAATTCAATTCTGGTTCTTTATTATAATGACTAATATAATATTGCAATTGATTACCCCTTTTATATTATTTAATAATTATTAATTGTTGTATGTTATATTATAAATTTTCTAAAAGTTCCAAATAGGATGTTCTCTCAAATCCGTCAGTAATATCTAGCTGTTCAAAAACTTCAAAAATACTGTCTTGAGCTTGAGTATAATCACTTCCATCTTCAAGGCCTATTTCAATTTCCATATATGGTGTAAGTCCTTCAATATCATCTAAACTTATTTCAAAGTTTTTATATGAGTAATATTCACGATTTTTACGAACAACTCTAACTTTTTTAAATCCGATATGTTCAAATGTTTTTGTACATTTTTCACTATCTTCAATTCCAAATTCTATTTCTTCACGGGTTTTACTTTTAGAATCAATTTTAGCTCCTTTATAGGTTATAAAAACATGTTTTTCATCACCCTGTTTTGTTGTTCTTATTCTTAGAGCTTCATCAGTTTTAGCAAAATCTACAATAGGGCTGTTAAAATAAATATCTTCTTGAAATTCTTCTTTTGTTTTATTAGCTCCTAATTTATCTAATTTTTCTCTCATATCTTCAAAATTATCAATTTTAGCTTTTACTTCAACTTCTATCATTTTCTATCAAACCTTAATTTTGTATTTATTATATTATTTTGATTTTCATTTATAAATAAACATAACTTTATATACTATTTAAATAATATATTTAACTAGTAAAAATTTAATGATTTTAAATCTTTACTGATACTCATTTTAATAATTAATTGGAGGTTTTAAATTGACCGATGTTGATATAAAAATAGAAAACATTGTGGCTTCTGCAAGCATAGGAAAAGATATAGTTTTAACTGAAGTTTCCAAAGCTTTAGAAGGGGTTAATTTTAATCGTGAACAGTTTCCAGGATTAGTTTTTAAACTTAAAGATCCTAAAACAGCAGCATTAATTTTCAGCTCTGGTAAGCTTGTTTGTACTGGAGCGAAGTCCATAGATGACTCAAAGTTAGCTATTAAAAAAACTGTTGATTTGATGAGGACTGTTGATACTGAAATTCCTCATGAATTCGAAATTAAAATTCAAAACATTGTGGCTTCTGCAAACTTAGAATCCACATTAAATTTAGAAGCAGTAGCTTTAGAACTTGAAGATACTGAATATGAACCTGAACAATTTCCAGGTTTAGTATACAGATTATCTGACCCTAAAGTTGTGCTATTATTATTTGGTTCTGGTAAAGTTGTTTGTACCGGAGCAAAAACACGTAGCGATGCTAAATTAGGCGTCGAAAGAGCTTACGATAGATTAAGTGAGCTAGATTTAATATAATTGGTGGTATGATTGATTAAACTTGTAGTATTTGACTTAGATAACGTTATTATTGATGGAGAAGCAATTGATGAGATAGGGAAATTAGCAAATGTTGAAGATGAAATAGCTGAAATTACTGAAAAAGCTATGCAAGGAGAAATTGACTTTGAAACTTCTATTAAAGATAGAGTTAAACTTCTTGAAGGAACTTCTATTGAAGAAATTCAAAAAGTTGCTGATGAACTTCCATTAATGACTGGTGCTGAAGAAACCATCGCACGTTTAAAAGAAGAAGGATTAGATGTAGCTATTATTAGTGGTAGTTTTGATGTTGTTGCACAAAATGTTAAAGACAAACTTGGTCTTGAAAATGTATACACTAATAGTTTCACTGTTGAAGATGGTAAATTGACTGGCGAAGTAACTGGACCTTTAGTATCTGGTTCTAAATTAGATGTCCTAAAAGAACATATTGAAGGTAATGACACTTCTTTAGAAGAAGTTGTTGCAGTTGGAGATGGAGCTAATGACATTTCCATGATTGAATCAGCTGGTGTTGGAATAGCTTTCAATGCAAAAGATTCTGTTAAAGATACAGCTGATGTTGTTGTAGACGAAAAAGACTTAACCAAAGTCTTAGATGAAATTATTAATCAATTATCCGCTGATGTTGCTGAAGATGACGAAACTGAAGAAATAGAAGATGCTGATGAAGTAGAAGAATTAGAAGATGTAGATGATGCTGAAGAAGCTGCTGAAGAAGAATCTAATGAAGACTCTACTGAAGAAGACATTGAAGAAGCTGCTGAAGAAG
>CAVDAS010000010.1:0-29373 GCA_963606955.1 Bacteroidaceae bacterium | reverse complement strand
CAATTAGATGCTGAAAACTAGATTGGAGGAGTTATTATGGCTGATAAAGTAAAATAGGAACTATGTGGTTAGGCGGATGTTCCGGTTGCCACTTATCAATTGCTGATTTCCACGAATCTTTAATAGATGTTATGGAATTAGCTGATTTCGAATTCTCCCCTGTACTTATGGATACCAAATACGATGAAGTACCTGAATTAGATGTTCTCATTGTAGAAGGTGGAATAAGAAATGATGAAAACAGGGAATTAGCTGAAATGTTAAATGAAAAAGCTAAATTAGTTATCGCTTACGGAACCTGTTCATGTTATGGTGGAATTCCAGGTCTTGGTAACTTATGGACTGTAGATGAATTAGAACAAGAAGCTTACATTAATTCATGCACTACTATTAACCCGGAAGGAGTTATTCCTAATGAAGATGTACCAGCTCTTGAAAGCAGAGTAAGACCTTTAAGTGAAGTAATGGATATTGATTTAATAATCCCAGGTTGTCCACCTCGTTCTGATGTTGTAGCTGAAGCTGTTTTAACATTATTACGTGGAGAAACTATTGAATTACCTTCAACTAACCTTTGTGAAGTATGTCCTAGAGAAAAACCACCTGCAGGTTTAGCTATGGACTTCATTAAAAGACAATTTGAAGTCGGTGCTCCTGAAAAAGATTTATGTTTAATTTCTCAAGGTTTAATTTGTATGGGTCCTGCAACTGTTTCATTATGTGGAGCAGAATGTCCTTCAATTGGAATCCCATGTAGAGGATGTTATGGTCCTACTTCAAAAGTATTAGATCAAGGAGCAAAAATGATTAGTGCTATTGCATCTGATTATGGTGTTGAAGAGGATAAAACTGTTGACCCTGAAGCTGTAGCAGAACAATTAGATGATATTGTAGGTACTTTCTACACTTACACTTTACCTGCTGCTTTAGTCCCTATGAAAATGCAAAAAGGAGGAGAATAAATATGGTAAAACTTACTATGGAGCCTGTAACACGTATTGAAGGTCACGCTAAAATTACTGTACAGCTCGATGATGATGGAAATGTAGTTGACACAAAATTACATGTTATGGAGTTCAGAGGTTTTGAAAAATTCTTACAAGGTCGTCCAATTGAAGAAGTAGCTAGAATTGTACCAAGGATTTGTGGTATTTGTGATGTTCAACACCACTTAGCTGCTGCAAAAGCAACTGACCAAATTTTCGGTTTCGAAGATGAAAAAATCTTACCAACAGCATACAAAATGAGGGAACTTATGAACTGGGGTTCATTTATGCACTCCCATGCACTTCATTTCTACTTCTTAGCTGCTCCAGATTTAATCATTCCTGATGGAACCAGAAAAACCAGAAATGTTTTCCAAATCATTAAAGATCAACCTGAAATTGCACTTCAAGCAATTGAACTCAGGAGAAATGGTTTAGAAATTGTAAGAAAAACCGGTGGTCGTCCAATTCACCCAACTTCTTCCACTCCTGGAGGAATTTCCACTGAATTAGATGATGAAACACAAAAAGATTTATTAGAAAGAGCTAAAAAGAATGTGGAATTAGCAAAAGCTACTATCGACTTAGCTAAACCTATTTTCGAAGAAAAAATGGACTTAGTTAAATCTTTAGGTTACTTTGGTGACACCAGACACTGTGGTCTCGTAAACGATGGTGTATGGGAAGTTTACAATGGTACTGTAAGAATAAAAGATGTTGATGGTAGTATCTACACTGAATACAAAAACTTAGAATACAAAGATGTTGTTGCTGAACATGTAGAACCTCATTCCTGGTTAAAATTCCCTTACATTAAAGAGTTAGGATATCCAGAAGGTATTTACAGAGTAGCACCATTATCTAGGATTAATGTTGCTGATAAAATGCCTGCTGCAGCACCTCTTGCACAAGCAGAATTCGAAGAATTCCATGACAAATTCGGATATGCACAAGCACCATTATTATTCCACTGGGCTAGACTTATTGAGTTATTAGCATGTGCTGAATGTGCTGCTGATACTTTAGACCAAGATTTATCTGGTCCAAAATTCCCAGAAGAATTAGAAAGAACTGCTGGTGAAGGTGCAGGTATTGTAGAAGCTTCTCGTGGTACTTTAATACACAATTATAAATGTGATGACAATGGTTTAGTAACTGAAGCTAACATTGTTGTAGCTACTATTCAAAACAATCCAGCTATGGAAAGAGGTATTCAACAAGTAGCTAAAGATTACATCAAACCTGGTGTAGAAGTAGACGATAAAATATTCAACTTAATGGAAATGGTTATCAGAGCATACGACCCATGTTTATCATGTGCAACTCATACTATGGATAGCCAAATGAGATTAGCTGAAGTAGATATTGTAGACAGTGAAGGAAACATCATTAAAAAATTCTAATTGAGGGGTTTTAATAATGATAGTATTTAATGAAGATGGCTGTATTAGATGTGGTGCTTGTGAAGGTACCTGCCCAACCTCAGCTATTGATGTAACACCTACTTCCATTATTCACTGTGATACTTGTGGAGGAGAACCAAAATGTGCTGATGTTTGTCCTGAAGGTGCATTAAAAGTAGAAACCTATTCTATTGCAGAAGGTGCTGAAGAACAAGTAAGATTAGTCTTCAACTCTACTTTATGTAATTCCTGTGGCAAATGTGCTGATGCTTGTCCACAAGGCACTATTGAACTTACTGGAAACGATTTAATGGAAGTTGAAGGTTTCTGTGTAATGTGTCAAAAATGTGTGAACATATGTCCTGTTGATGTAATTGGTATTCCAGGTATTGTAGAACCTAAAGGCGAAGCTATTGATCTTGAAGGTAAAGGTCCTATTTACATTAATAATTGTGTAGGTTGTGGAACTTGTGTAGATCCATGTCCTGTTGATGCAATTACCCTTGATGAAATGGGCGGAACTATCTCAATAGCTGATGATGTTTGTATTAAATGTGGTTTATGTTCACAAACTTGTCCTTGGAATGCAGTATTTATATCTGAGAAAAAACCTGCAAAACGTTCAAAAGATATTAAAACTTTTGATTTAGATGCATCAAAATGTATCGGATGTAATACTTGTATTGAAGCATGTCCTGGTGACTTTATTAAAGCTAACAATGCAACCTTGACTGTAATGCTTCCAGATACTTGTGCTGCTTGTGGATTATGTGCAAGTCTTTGTCCTGTTGATGCAATTGATCTTGACGTCGAATGGTCTGCTGGAGTTCCTGCAGATACTGAAGGATTAGGATACGATGCTGAAAAATGTGACTTTGTTGGTGCATGTGCTAATAAATGTCCTACTGAAGCAATCCGTGTAGTAACTAAATCTGGCATGTTATGTCCTGCATTAGAAGAAACAGATGCAGAACCATCTTTCTCAAGTTGTATTAGATGTGGTGCATGTGCTGCAGTATGTCAAAACGGCGCTTTATCTATTGGTTCAATAGAAAAAGTTATTGATGGTGAAACTGTAACCAGAGACAGGATAGAATTTAATCCATACAAATGTGACGAATGTGGTGACTGTATCGATGCATGTCCATATGATATGCTCCACGCAACCGGTAATGACAAATTCCCAATTATGGGATTCTGTACCTTATGTGGTCAATGTATCGAAGCATGTCCTAAAAACGCTTTACATGATGCATAGGTGTATATTACACCTTCATCATTTCTTTTTTTTTTTAAAAAATTAGTTATAATTTATTCATTATTGTTTTACCATTGAGTATGGTCATTACTCCTTGTCCAATGTATTCTTGGCCGTCAAATGGAGAATACTCGGCTTTTGTTTTGAAATTTTCAATGTTAAATTTACCTTCTTTTTTCAAGTCAATAACTGTAAAATCAGCATCGGTTCCAATAGCTATTGATCCTTTATTTTTTAAATTATATACTTTAGCAGCATTTTCAGATAGTATTTTGGGAATTAATTTTAAATCAAGATTTCCTTTATTTACTTGAGTTAATAAAAGGGATACTACTGTTTCTAATGCTGGAATTCCTGGTGAAGAGCTCCAAACTCCTTGATTTTTATCATCTAATGTGTGTGGTGCATGATCAGTTCCAATAATTGTGTTTTCATCAATGTCTGATATGTTTATTTTATCATTTTTTTCTCTTAATGGTGGATTTGTTTTAATCATGGTTCCATAAATGTTGTATGCACTGTTATCTAATAATAAATGGTGTGGTGTAAATTCATAGCTTACATTATTAGCTCTAGCTAAATCTAGAGATTTTTTAGAGCTTAAATGACAAATATGTAAATTTAAATTATTTTTACTAGCTAATTCAATTGCTTGTTTTACAGACACATCTTCTGCTTTTGCCGGCCTTCCATAGCTGTAATCAATTGGAATATTTTCTTCTTTTTGTTTTAATTTATCAGTTTGCTTATTTACAATAGCTTTATTTTCGCAGTGAGTAGCTACAAGACCATTATAGTTAGTAGTTTCTTTTAGTTTTCCTAAATCTTTAAATATTTGTTCTAGTGTTTCATCATCTTCTAAATCCATAAATACTTTAAAAGCTATTGGATTTAAGCTAATTATTTTTTCCATTTCTTCCAAATTATTCCAACCAGCCTGAAGTTCGTAATTTACGATACTTTTTTTATTAGCTATAGCTATTTTTTCTTTTAGGGCTTTGTATGTGTTTGTTTTAGGGATTGTATTTGGCATGTCAATAACAGTTGTAAATCCGCCATTGGCTGCACTTTGGCTACCTGTTTTAAAATCCTCTTTTTGGGTTAATCCAGGGTCTCTAAAATGAACATGAGGATCAATAAATCCTGGAAGAAGCAGATTTCCTTTAATATCAATTTTTTTACCACCTTCAATTGGTATTTTTGATATTTTAGCTATTTTTCCATTTTTAATTCCAACATAAAAATTTCCAACTTTATTTATAAATTTACAGTTTTCAATTATTGTATCCATTTTTAAGCCCTCCATTAGATTTAGTTTAGTATTTTAAGTTAATATTTTTTAGCTTTTATAGTCATAAAATTTTTTTAATTTAATTTTTATATTATTAATCATGTCATTAATTAAAGATATTCTTAGGAGAGATAATGAATTATTTTTTAATGATTTGAATGTGAATTCTAAAAGTTTAGATAATAATTTTGAAACGAAATTAATCGCAGACTTTACTGAGTATAATCCTTTACATAATGGTCATTTTCATTGCATGAAAGTTGCAAAGTCCATGGTTCCGGAGGGGTTATTTGTAGCTATTGTACCAGGATTATTTGAGAGGAGTGGTAGAGGTATTCCATATATATTGCCACGTGAACTTAGGGCAAAAATAGCTGTTTCAGTTGGTGCAGATATTGTTGTTGAAGGTCCGCCTATGGGAATTATGGGCTCTGGCCAATATTCTTTAGCACTAGCTAAAATGTTTAAAGCTCTAAATACTGATTATATTCCCAGAGGTTATAAGGAAGTTCCAAATTTTGATTTAATAATGGATAGAATAGCTATGGGGCATTGGATAGCTCCAAAACCTTATAAAATAGTTGATAAAACAGCTAATGAAGTTCTCTTAAAGGACAAACTTGAAGAGGATAATTATGTTATTGCTTCTTTTTCAAATTCTTTAAGTAAAATTAATTTTGACTATGAAAATAAGTTTATTTTTGTAAAACGAATTGAAGGGGTAAGCGGAACTTTAATTAGGCAATCCATACTTGAAAACAACTTTGATAAAGTTAAAGATATGATGCCTAATAAAACAATTGAAGTTTTAAAACAGCAAATAGCTGATGATAATTTAATTTATAATATTCGGGATGAGGAAGCTATTTTAAATACTGCAAATACTTTTGATTTTGACAGTTTACTTGGTTTAAATATGTTTAATGAGAAATTAGCTGGTGCTCTTTTTAACAATGCTCCTTTTGATAATGTTGATGAAGTTCAGAATTCTATTGTAAGAGGATTTTCAACTCATTTTGCTCAAAGAATACTTAGTATCTTAGAGATTCCTATTTCTAAAAAAGTAATTTCTGAATATATTGATAATTATCCTGCAAAAATTAGAGTTTTGGATTATAAAAATAGTGAAGTTTTAGAAAAATTTAGAAAAAAAGTAAATAATGAAATTGAATTATTTCATTAAATTATTTATTAAATCTCCTGGGTTTTTAAGAGCAAATACAGCATCTAAGAATGTAGGATAGCTAGTACTTAAGAAGAATAAATATACAATGTAGAATATTACAACTAAAATAGCTATTACTAATATGATAGTCAATATAATGTCTACAATTCCATATTGTTCTTTTTCATCATCATATCTGATGTTATGAATTGATTTTTTAGATTTTTTTGGTTGTTCTCTGCGGATATTTAATTGTTCACGTATTTGCCTGTCTAATTCTTGGTCTTCTTCATAGCTTCTACGTGGTGCTCTTATTTCCTCTTGTTGGTAGTAACTTTGTTGTTGTGCATACATTTGTGCCTCATTATTTTGTGGTGCGTATGCTTGCTCTTCTACTGGTTGAGGAGTGTATGTTGGTTCTTGTTGAGTGTAATCATCTTCAGTTGGCTGAGTGGTTGGAGGTACATATGGTTTTTTAGTTAATGAACCATATTCTTCTTCATCTCTAGCTAACTGTTCTCCTAGTGGAACTTCTGTTTCATCGAAGTACAAATCATCTAAATATCTTTCGTATTTATCTTCTAAAGCTTGTCTTGCACTTGTTTCTTCAGGTTCGTAAGTATGATCTGGGTAAATATAGCCCTGAGGTGCTTGTTGTTGTGGTGCTATTTGTTCTTGCGGATAGTAATCAAATTCGTTTTGAGCACTTTGTGGTTGTTGTCTTAATGTTTCTTGTTGATTTTCAATAATACTCTGACTTATGCTTTGATCTTGATTTATATTATTGTATGGGTCTAAGTAAGGTGCACTTTCTTTTTTGAAGTAAGATTTTGGTGTTTCTCTAAGTTCTTCAGAGTAACTCATTCCTTTTATATTGTATGGGGAATCATCTGCAATCGGTTTTTTAACAATTTCTTCTTCCTGCGGGTAATAATCTGGTTGTATTGAAGTATTGTAGACAGATTCTTCTTCTTTTTGTAAATCAGTACCATAAATAGTTTCAATAGGTTGATCTAAGTCATTATTTAAATTATTAGCAAAAATAGCTTTTTCTTCTTTTGGAGCTTGGTAGATAGGAGTTTCGGTTTCTTCTTTTTTACCAAGTCTTACAGGTTCTGGGTTTGATTCAACTTTTGTGTTATCTGAATTTTCTTCATTAGTTTTATTATTTAATCCGAGGCCTACAATTTTTTCCAAACATTCTTTACAATACATTTTACCTGCAATTTCTAAACTGCATTCTTCACATACAGATTTTCCACAAATTGCACAGGTATTAACACCTTCTTTGTTTGGATGATAGTAACATTCCATAAATATACACTCTCTATTTTTGTATTTATTTAATAAATCAAGAAATTATTTATAAAATATATTTATATTTTTTATTTATATAAAAGTTCCTATTAATTAAGTTAAAATGTTTAATAAGCTTATTTAAATGGGGTTTTTAAATAAGTAAATAGTTTTTTCATTCTTTTTTTGTTGTTTCAAGAATTTTTTCTACAACTATTTCTGATGCTATTAAATCATCAGTTGTTGATAAAAAACTTCCAAGTGAATTATTATCTAAGTTGTATTCAATTGTATCATTTTCTAACTTTGAATCTAAAAATCCAATATTGTCAACTTCTAAAGATTCATAAACTGTTTTAGCAGTCTTTGAATTTTGGTATTTAAGTTGTAATTTTCCTTTTATTTTCATCTTTAAAAATTATGTTTTTTAAACTATTTAATGTTTTTAAGTAATTATTTCTTTAATGGTAACATTTATTTACTTTGTTATTAATAATAATATCATAATAATTACACATATTTCATTAATTTTTATAATCATTTGTGTCAATTATATTCAAATTTTCTAAACATTGTTGAGTTTATGTGATGTATTTATGAACATTAGTGATGTATAATGAAATAAATGTGTTTTTGTTTATTTTTATAAGCACATTTTTTAGGAGGGAATAAATGTTATATGAGATATGGTCACTACTTGTTAATCAAAGTGATTTTTTTACTAATCTAATGATTCAGCATTTAGAAATTTCTTTAATTTCTGTTGTTCTGGCAATAATAATTGGGTTAGGATTGGGTATTTTTGTAAGCGAATATCCAAAAAACAAATGGGTTTTGATAGTGGTTAATCTTATTTATACAATCCCATCAATTGCATTATTTGGATTTTTAATCACTGTTTCTGGTGTGGGAAATACCAGTGCAATTATAGCTTTAACTATTTATGGATTATTGCCAATGGTTAGAAATACTTATACTGGAATTAGAACTATTGATGATAAGATTATTGAAGCTGCAAAAGGAATGGGCAGTACTGATTTACAAATCTTATTAAAAATTAAATTACCATTAGCTATACCTCATATTATGTCTGCAATTCGTAATATGACTGTCATGACGATTGCTCTAGCAGGTATTGCATCATTTATTGGTGCAGGTGGTTTAGGGGTAGCTATTTACAGAGGTATTACTACAAATAACATGCCATTAATAGTTGCAGGAAGTGTGTTAATTTCTATTTTGGCAATAGCTATTGATGTGATTTTAGGATACTTTGAAAAAATTTCAGCCCCGGGTGCAAAAAGGCCTAAATTTTTTAATTATTTTAAAAATAAGAAAGTATTAGCTGGCATAGCTATTATTTGTATTCTTATTGGGGGATATATTGCATATGAAGAAAATCCTGCAAATACAATTCATATTGCAAGCAAATCATATACTGAAGAATATATTACTGGGGAGCTTTTAAAACAGGTTATTGAAGCCCATACAAATTTAAATGTAGAACTTACTTCAGGTGTAGCTGGAGGATCTGGTACAATTCATAGTGGTATGGAATCTGGAGATTTTGATTTATATCCTGAGTATACTGGAGTAGCTTGGCTAAGTATTTTACATAAAAACAGTACTTACGATGAAACACAATTTAATGAGTTAAATTCATATTATAAAGCTAATTACAATATGACATGGTATAATAAGTATGGATTTGAAGATACTTATGGAATTGGAGTTACAAAAGAAGTTGCAGATAAATATAATTTAACAACTTATTCAGATTTAGCTAAAGTTTCTAACCAATTATCATTTGGAGCAGAATCTGATTTTTATGCACGTGAAGACGGTTACGATGCAATTTGTGATGCTTATGGAATGAATTTTAAGGATACTATGGATTTAGATGTAAGTCTTAAGTATGATGCAGTTAAACAGGGTCAAGTTGATGTAGTTGATGTGTATACAACTGATGGGCGTTTAGAAAACTCTAATATTGTAGTTTTAGAAGATGATAAGCATTTCTATCCGTCTTACTATGCAGGAACAGTAATAAATCAACAAACTTTAATAGATCATCCTGAAGTAGCTGATGCACTTGATTATTTAACAGGAAATGTTTCAACAGAAGATATGAAACATATGAATTATGAAGTTGATGTTGAAGGAAAAGACCCTGCAGATGTAGCCCACGACTTTTTAGTAAGTAAACATTTAATATGAGGTGATTATATGAGTTCAATCATTGAATTTAAAGGTATAGGTAAACATTATCAGGATAGTGATTTTTCAATAGATAATTTTAATTTAAATGTTGAAAAAGGGGATTTTGTTACATTGGTTGGTAGTTCAGGATGTGGAAAAACTACTATTTTAAAAATGATTAATGGATTAATCACTCCAGATGAAGGTAGTGTCATTGTAAATGGTGAAGATGTTTCTAAATCAGACTGTGTTAAATTAAGGCGAAAAATTGGTTATGCAATTCAGGGAACTATGCTATTTCCTCATTTAAATGTTAGGGAAAACATAGCTTATGTTCCTAATTTAATTCATGAAAAAGGTAGTCAAAAAACAGATGAAGCTATTGAAAAATGGCTGGATATTGTTGGTTTGGATCATTCTATTTTAACTAGGTATCCTCATGAACTCTCTGGAGGTCAGCAACAAAGAGTAGGTATTGCAAGAGCACTTGCTGCATCACCAGATATTTTATTAATGGATGAGCCTTTTAGTGCTGTTGATGAAATAACAAGAACACAATTACAAAAAGAAATGAAAGAAATTCATGAAAAAACTAAAATCACAGTAATGTTTGTTACTCACGATATTGGGGAAGCATTATATTTGGCTAATAAAGTATTGGTTATGCAAAATGGATGTATTCATCAGTTTGATACTCCAAATGAGGTGTTAAATCATCCTGCAACACCTTTTGTTGAAAAATTATTAGAAAGAACAAAATTTATTTTAAATAAATGATTTTTCTAATTTTTCAAATAGGATAACATTTATTAATAACTAAGTTTAAATATCTAAGTATTCTATATATTTATTATATATAATTTTCACATAGCTATTTAGAGATACACTATACAATTTTATTAAGATAGCTATTTTTTAATCAAACACGTTTTTTGATGTTTGTATTATTTTCGGAGGAATTATAATGGTTCGTGCTTATACAAGAAGAGATTATATTAGAAAAACCCCAAATTCAAGAATTGTTCAATATGATATGGGTAATTTAACTGATGAATTCCCAGTTTCAGTAAGTTTAGCTGTAAAAAAACCTGCTCAAATTAGACACAACTCTTTAGAAGCAGCAAGGATTGCATCTAACAGACTTATGCAAAGGAAAGCTGGAAGATTAGGTTACCACTTAAAATTAAGAACTTACCCTCACCAAATTGTAAGGGAAAATCCTATGGCTACTGGTGCAGGGGCAGATAGGGTTCAAAGTGGTATGAGAAATGCTTTTGGTAAACCAATCAGTGTTGAAGCTATTGTTAAAGCTGGTCAAAGAATTATTACCATTGACACCAACAAGAAAAACTTTGAAGATGCTAAATTAGCATTAAAAAGAGCAGGAATGAAATTACCAGTTTCTTGCAGAATTGTTGTTGACAAAGGCGAAGAATTAGTTTTATAAATTAATTAATTTTATTTACTCTTTTTTTTAAAAATTTTTTCAATTATTTTTCATAACTTCTTTTTTTTGATTAAATATTTAAATGTTAAAATTAATACATTAAATATAATATTGGCTATGTTTTTATTAGTTAAGGCATACTGTCAATGTAATATATTATTTCATTTTAAACCAAAGAGGTTATAATTCATGTATGTTGTAAAATTTGAGGATTTAGGCAAATCCGATATTGGAATTGCTGGAGGAAAGGGAGCTAACTTAGGAGAATTGACTCAAGCAGGCATTCCTGTTCCATCTGGTTTTGTAGTAACTGCTGAAACTTATGGAAAATTCATGGAAGATGCTGGAATTAATGGTAAAGTATTAGATATTCTTGCTAAAACAGATATCAACAATACCAAAGAACTTCAGGCAGCTTCTGAAGAAATTAAATCTATTATCATTGGAACTCCAGTTCCAGAAGATATGTCTACTTTAATTATTGAAGCTTATAATCAACTTTGTCAAAGAGTTGATGAGGATGACACTGATGTAGCTATTCGTTCTTCAGCTACTGCAGAAGATTTACCTGATGCTTCATTTGCAGGTCAACAAGATACTTTTTTACATGTTTCAGGTAGTGAAGATGTAATTGATTACATAAGAAAATGTTGGGCATCTTTATTTGAAGCAAGAGCTATTTTTTACAGGGAAGAAAATGGTTTTGATCACTCAAAAGTATACATTGCTGTTGTTGTTCAAAAAATGGCTATTGCAGATAAAGCAGGTGTAATGTTTACTGTAAATCCATCTACTGGTGAAGAAATAGCTTTAATTGAAGGATCATGGGGTCTTGGTGAAGCTGTTGTATCTGGTGATGTAACTCCTGATAATTATGTTGTAGATAAAAGCAATGATGAAGTTGTTAGTGTTACTATCAGTGATAAAAAATTAATGTATACAAAAGATGATGAAGGAACTAGTATAAGAGTAGAGGTTCCTGAAGATAAAAGAAATGAAAGAGTTTTATCTGATGAAGAACTTGTTGAGTTAACTGAAATGGGTAAAAGGATTCAAGCTCATTATGGTGAACCAATGGATACTGAATGGGCTTTTGAAAAAGGTAAATTATACTTATTACAAGCAAGACCAATTACCACTTTAGGTGATGATAATGGCGCAGCTAGTGACGATTCAGCTGTTAGTGATAAAAATGTCATTGTTAAAGGTCTTGGAGCAAGTCCTGGAACAGCTTCTGGTAAAGTTAAAATCATTTTAAGTATTGAGGAATTAGATAAAATTAAAGATGGAGACATTATGGTTACAACTATGACTACTCCTGATATGGTTCCAGCTATGAGAAGAGCTAGTGGAATTATTACTGATGAAGGTGGAGTAACTTGTCATGCATCTATTATTTCCCGTGAACTTGGAATTCCTTGTGTTGTAGGAACTGGTTCAGCTACAACTACTTTAAAAGAAAATGTTGGAGTTACCTTGGATGGTAAAAAAGGTTTAGTTTATGAAGGAATTCAAGAAACTAAACAGGAAGTTGCTGCAACAGTTGAAACTACTGCAGAAGCAGCTCCAATTATAACTGTTACTGAAGTAAAAGCTAATGTAAGTATGCCTGAAGCAGCTGAAAGAGCAGCAGCTACTGGCGCTGATGGTGTAGGTTTACTTAGAACTGAACATTTAATGTTAACTGCAGGTATTCACCCTGGAAAATTCATTGCTGATGGTAGAGAAGATGAATTGATTGATACTATTGCAGAAAATGTGATGATTGTAGCAGATGCATTTTATCCAAAACCAGTATGGTACAGAACCTTAGATGCACCAACTGATGAATTCATCACTTTAGAAGGTGGAGAAAACGAACCTGAAGAACACAATCCTATGTTAGGTTGGAGAGGAATTAGAAGGGAACTTGATCAGCCTGAAATCCTTAAATGTGAGTTCCAAGCTATTAAAAAACTCCATGATAAAGGTTATACTAACTTAGGAATCATGATTCCATTATCTCAAAGTCCAGTTGAACTTAAAAAAGCAAAAGAACTTTGTGCTAGTGTAGGTTTAATCCCTCATAAGGACATTGACTTTGGTATGATGGTAGAAATCCCTGCAGCTGCTTTAACTATTGAAGATTATCTTGAAATTGGTGTGGACTTTGTAAGTTTAGGAACCAATGATTTAACTCAATATACTCTTGCAGTAGACAGAAACAATGAATTTGTTGCAAAACATTATACTGAAGAACACCCTGCAGTAATGAAATTAATTGAAAGAACAATTAAAAAATGTGTTGAAGCTGGAGTTACTTGCAGTATTTGTGGTCAAGCAGGTAGTGTGCCACACATTGTTGAAAAACTTGTAGGATATGGAATTACTAGTGTATCCTCAAATGCAGATGCTGTAGCTGAAGTTAGAAAAACTGTAGCTAGGGCTGAGAAAAAAATTATTCTTGATGCTGCTCGTAAATCTCAAGAATAAATTTTCTTTTCTTTTTTTATTTTTTTTTAAATATTTACCTTATAAGGTCGTACTATGGAAGATAAACCAATATCTAAGAAAGACATACTTAAAGAATTAGATGAAATTCAATCAAAAGACCATAAATATAGTGATGGTAGGATATTAGGGTCTATGTGTACAGAAGCTCATCCATTTGCTAAAGAAGTTTATTGTAAATTTTTAGACTCTAATTTGGGAGATCCTGGCCTTTTTAAAGGAACAAAATACATTGAAGATGAAGTTATAAACTTTATTGGTGAATTATTATCTATTAGTAAACCTTATGGAAATATTGTAACTGGTGGGACTGAAGCTAATATAATGGCTATTAGAGCTGCAAGAAATCATGCTAGGAAATATAAAGGTATTGTGGATGGAGAAATTATAATTCCAGATTCAGCTCATTTTTCATTTAAAAAAGCAGCAGATATGATGAATTTAAAAATCATTGAAGCTAAATTAGATGAAAATTATAAAATTGATGTTGATTCAGTTAGGGAAAATATCTCTGATAAAACTGTATCTATTGTAGCTATTGCAGGAACAACTGAATTGGGATTAATTGATCCTATTGAAGAATTATCTGGGATTGCATATGAAAATAATATTTATTTCCATGTTGATGCAGCATTTGGAGGTTTTTCAATACCATTTTTAAAAAAAATTGGTTATGAATTTCCTCCTTTTGATTTTTCCTTGCCGGGGGTTTGTTCTATTACAGTGGACCCTCATAAAATGGGTTTAGCTCCAATTCCTGCTGGCGGAATTTTATTTAGGAAAAAAGAGTATTTGGAAGTAATGGCTGTTGATTCCCCATATTTAACTGTTAAAACACAGTCTACAATTGTTGGAACTCGTTCTGGTGCAGCTTCTGCAGCTACTTATGCTATTATGAAATATCTTGGAAATGAAGGCTATGAAAAACTAGCTAGAAATTTGATGGATAATACTCATTATTTTAAAGAAGGATTAAATGAAATTGGTTATGATGTTGTTGTAGAACCTGAATTGAATATTGTAGCATTTAACCATCCAAATATGGAAACTAATGAACTAGCTGATAAATTAGAGTCTTTAGGTTGGAGAGTTTCAGTAGCTAAATGTCCAGTAGCTATTAGGGTTGTTTTAATGAACCACATTACCAAACAGCATTTAACTGATTTATTGAAAGATTTAAAAGAAATCTTCTAATTTTTTTTATTTCGTTCATCTTTTAGCTTTGTTTTGTTTTTTAGTACATTTTCGCTTTTGTTTTGTATTTTGGATAAATATAAATATATCTTATGTACAATTACTTAACAAAAGGGGGTTGAAATTATGTGTACTGCCGCAAATTATTTAACCAAATGCCATTATTTTGGCCGCAATTTTGACTACGAAATTTCTTATAATGAAAGAGTATGTATAACTCCTAGAAACTATCCTTTAATATTTAGGGATGTTGAAGACATTAAAAAGCATTATGGACTTATTGGTATCTCTGCAGGTATTGATGAATATCCATTATATTATGACGCATGTAATGAAAAAGGATTAGCTATGGCCGGATTAAACTTTCCAGATTATTGTGACTACAAACCTGTGGATGAATCCAAAATTAATATAGCTTCATTTGAGATTATTCCATATATATTAGCCCAAGCAAAAACCATTGACGAGGCTAAAAAGTTATTGGAAAATTTAAATGTTTCAAATGAGAAATTCTCTTCTCAATTACCTCCATCTCCTCTACACTGGATTATTTCAGACAAAACAGCTTCTGTTGTTGTAGAAATGGTAGATGAAGGATTAAATGTTTATGATAATCCTGTTGGAGTTTTAACTAACAATCCGCCATTTGATAAACAGCTATTTAATTTAAATAATTATAGGGCATTATCAAATAAAACACCTGAAAATACATTTGGTGGTGATTTGGATTTAGCTGTTTATAGTAGGGGTATGGGTTCAATTGGACTTCCTGGTGATGTTTCATCACAATCCCGTTTTGTAAAAGTAGCTTTTGTTAAAGAGAATTCTGTTTCTGGAGATTCTGAAAAAGAAAGCGTATCTCAGTTTTTCCATATTTTAGCATCTGTGGAACAACAGAAAGGATGTACTTTAGTAGAAGAGCCTGATAAATTCGAATATACAATTTATTCAGACTGTTACAATACAGATAAAGGAATATTATATTATAAAACCTATGATGGCCCTCAAACATCTATTGATATGCACAATGAAGATTTGGAAAGTAATCAGTTGATTAGTTTTGAATTTGTTAATTAAAAAATAGTTTATGGGTGTTGTTTAGATACAACACCTGTAATAACTTATTTGATGTCTTCTACATACATTAAAGGATAGTTTAGCTCTTCAATAAATTCTATTCTTATTGTAGCACACACATTTTTCACTTTTGTATATATTTTAACATCAAGCATGTCTCCAGTTAATGAAGTATAATCAAATTCAGTCATTGATTCTTCTAGCTTGTTAAATCTAATTTTAACATCAACATCTTCAATAGCTGGCTGTAATTTTAATGATTCTTCCATACTTGTTTCTAAGCTTTTTTTAGAATTTTTATTTACAGGAGTTCCAACAAACTGATGAAATAGTGCTCCCATACTTATTGCACCTTCAAATATAGCTCTTTCTCTTGAGGTTATATTTGAAAAGTATTTTTTATCTACATCCATGTTTTACATTCCTCCATTTAACCATAATATCTTTTCATAAATTATATTAGAATCTATTGGGAAGAGATAGAAATAGAATAATATTGCAGATATAATTAGTACTGTAGCTAATATATAAACTCTATTGTCTTTAGGGTAGAAATAACTAAATATTAAACCTATAACTAAGAATGCAGTAGCTATTATTAATGCATATGATTCTTGAGGATTATTTTGAATTATTTCATCATTTATTGGACCAACAGCACCTAATTCTCCCTCAATAATTAATCTATGGGCCGTGGATCCAATTGGGTCACAAGTAATTAGATATATATGAGTTCCATTACTTTCGGCATTAATATGTGCAGTTGGTTCAACTATAGTCTTGTTTATGATTGTATAGTTTGATTCTCCAATTCCTGGCCATTCTAGAGTAATTATGTCTCCATTATTTAATTCATTAAGTCTTAAAAATGGTGATCCTTGAAGAGTTCTGTGTCCAGACAGTATAACGTCCCCGTGATTTGGTGTAAATGATTTTGTATCATGCATTACACCTTGTGCGAGAGATACGTTGTTTATTTTCTCTTCAACTCCAATAGTTGGTATATCTACAACAGGAGAGCTTATATTTTTCTCAATAGCTATTTTTGATGAGAAATAAGTAACTTCTCCTGCAGCATATAATCCTAATATGATTATACAAATTATAACAACTATGGTTGTAATTTTTGGTTTATTCATGTTATCAATTTTTTTATTTTTTAGTTTAAAATATTTTACCTATTTTTTATAAGTTGAATTTATTTCATTAACCATCCAGGATGGTGCATCTGTTGTTGGGATTGTTAATATAATTTGGTCCATATTGTCTAATAAGAAATTAACTTTGTCTTGTGGCGTTTCAACAAGTAACATGTATTGCGCATCTAAATCTCCAAGATTAATTTGTCTTTCATAATTAGATAGTTTTACGCCATAATGTGATAATAATTCAGCAGTTTGTTTTTCATCGTATCCGTTTATTATTGAACCTTTTAAAACTTCTAAAACATTTGATTTAAATGTTTGTGTGTTTTCATTTGGATTTGTGTTATTTCCCTGGACAACTGTATCTGCTTTTGAGTATTCACTATCAATTTCTCCGCTTTCGTCACATCTCATTATTGAAACAACAGTACATCCTTTTATATCTGGACTTGTTTGGTTATTTGGCGTATCATTGGTTGTATAATTTGAGCTAGTGTAAATATCAACAACACTTCCTACATTTACCAGTCCAGCTCCTGCCTGAAGTCTTGAAACTAAAATAGGTACAGATACTGTATTTGGTTTTTCAAATTTAATTTTAGAGAGAATTTCTGCATTATTTTCGTCAACTATAGTTAAAGCTTCACTAGCTGGCATTATTGCATTTTTTGTACTGTTATCAGTGTATGTTGCCATAGTTCTATTGTATGAATCTAAATTTGCATTTATTGACTTTTTTTGAAATTCTTTCCAGTCTTTTGTAGCAGGTGATAGTATATTTATTGATTCTACTTCGTTTTTGCTTTTTGCATCTTTAATTTGATTTTCTAAAATCATAGCTTCACTGGAAGTTGTTAGAGCACCTGTATAAAGGCTATGGAGTTCATTAAGTTTCGTTGTTTTTGCTAAGTTTAATTCTTCTTGGGATGGTTCATAAATTAAGAAATAATAAGCAGATATTATTAAAGTTAAGATAATTAATGTCGTAATTATCATACCTATTTTTCTCTTTTTTTCATTTTCAATTATGTTGTCTGATTTTGGTCCAATATATTTCCCTAATTTTTGATTAAATGATTTTAATATTTTTAAATCTTCATCTTCCTCTTCTTTAGGTTTAGGTTGTGGTATTTGACGTTTTCTAAGTTTTTTTACATCCTCAAATCCTTGAGGATATAATGGATCTCTTGGTTTTTGGTCAGTCATTAATTCATACCCCTACTTTTTAATTTAAAAAAGTAGATGGGTAATTTAATTACTTCTAATTAAATTAATTAATAGGTAATATAAGGAAAATATCAACAGTATTAATGCTGGTATGTTGATACCAAAAAGTATTAGGTTTATTGGAAGTATGATTAACACTATTAATACTACAGAAATTCCGATTATGGTTAAATTATCAAATTTAGGGTATGTAACATTACTAATCATCAATAAAGACACTATAATCATTAATATTAAAGCTAGATAAATATTAAATAATCCACTTAAATAGAATGTAGCTAATATAATAGCTATTCCTGGAATTGGAAAGCCTATAAAGTCATGTGTTTGGATGTAATCTGCAATTGCATTGTATCTAGTTAATCTTAGGATGCCACAAGTTACAATTAATAAACTAACGATTATTGGAAGTATTGAAAGATTATGTGGTATAGTGTTACTAATAGTATAGAAGAATACTGCAGGCGCTGCACCAAAAGATATAGCATCTGAAAGGGAGTCTATGTTTTGCCCAAATTTGAATTCATCATTTCTATTAATTTTCCTAGCTACCCAGCCATCTACAGAGTCAAACATGATAGCTATTATCATCAGAATAGCTGATAATTCAAAATTGTGATTTATCGCAAGAAGAATTGAAATAAATCCACATAACATATTCATCAGTGATATTCCATCTGATATTGCAAAAAAACTTTGAATTTTTGTACTTTCTAATTTCATGTAAAACTCCATTAATACTTTTTAACTCATTTATTATTAATTTTTTCTTGTTTTATCCATTATTTTTTCTTGTATTGGTATTTAATGATTGAATAATGGTATTTTTAGTGAAATAAACTAATTTATGCGAGTTTTGAAAATTTATTCATATCTTGAATTAATTTTTGATTTTAATTATTGTTATGCTTTTTGCTAATTGTTGGGTTAAAGTTATATCTTTAAAGATAAAATATATATAATAATAATGGGTAATTATTAATTGTTAAACTTTAATAAATTCAACTACTTTTGTTGTGGTTTATTAAGTAAAAGTAAAATATTAATATAATGCGAGTAGTTAAATGATAGAGGATATACAAGCACTTAGGCAAGCTGCAAGGTTAACACCAGGCAATGAGAATCATGATGAGAAAGTTTGGTGTATAATCGCGGGAAATGTTGATTTAATTGATGACATAGTCTATAAAGCAATTGTATCTAAGCATTCTGTAAGGATTCTATTTAGGGAACATGTTATATTAACAGACAAAAGATTGAACAAAAAATTTGATTTTATCATGTTGCATGGTAATTCAAATAAAATTAATCAATTTAAAACGCTTTGTAATCAAAGAGGTGGAGCTTTTATAAGAATAACTCGCCATTATTTAACTGAAGAGCCTAATTTGATGGTTTTAGTTGCTCCTGATGATATGATTAAAAATCTTGTTTATATTCTTGAAAAATCTAAAATTTCATTCGCGATTTTACAAGAGTCTCAAACTACAGGGTTCATTGATGTTGATATAAACTCAAATGTTAAGCTACCAAATTTTATTAAATCTGCTTTAAAGCCTTTATATAATGTAAGTGATGTTGTTTTATCAACAATTTTGATTTCAGTTGAAAAAAATGAGGATATTGAAAAAGTCCAGAGTATAGCTACATCTAATAGGATATTTGTTATTGATTTTAAAGATATTGTTACGGAGGATTAGTCATGAATATTTTTGGAAATGAAGAAGAGGAACCACAAGTTAAAGATACTAGAATCATTAGTAACAGCTTGGGAATAGATTTAGGAACTTTAAACACGGTAATTGCAAAACCAGCTGGAGATAAATTTGATTTATATCAAATTCCATCAGTTGTTGCTGTTAAAAAAGATGATCCATCTGAAGTTTTAGCAGTTGGAGAAGAAGCTAAAAAAATGCTTGGTAGAACTCCTGAAGATATTCTTGCTGTAAGGCCTTTGAAAAAAGGAGTTATTGAAAATGTAGCTCAAGCACAAGCTTTACTTATTAAAGCTATGCAAATTGGTATAAATGAAGGTGAAAGTGTTGGAAGAATTGTTATAGGTATTCCTGGAGATTCTTCTGAAGTAGAAAAAAATGCAGCTGAAGAAATTGGTAGAAAAGCTGGAGCAGAAAATATTCTTGTAATTAGTGAAGGATTAGCAGCTGCTATTGGTGCAGGTTTACCTATTGCAGAACCAAATGGAACTATGGTTATTGATATTGGTGCAGGATCCACAGATATTGTTATTATTTCTCTTGGTGGTATTAATGATATTGAAACTGTTAGATGCGGTGGAGATGACATTGATAACAGAATTGTTGAATTAGTTGCAGAAAAATATGATGTAGCTATTGGTATTCATGATGCAGAAGCTGCAAAAATAGAAGTAGGTATGATTCACTGTAGTGAACAACTTGAAAATTTAAGTGTTGAAGTTATTGGTAAATCATTAGAAACCAACAGGCCTAAAAAAGTTGTTATTGACTCAATGTTAGTTTCTGATGCTGTTGAACCATTTATGCAAAATATTGTAGATGGTTTAAACTTGATTTTAGAAAGATTATCTCCAGAATTAATGATGGGTGTTTATAACAATGCAGTAGCAGTTGGTGGAAGTTCAAGACTTCGTGGATTAAAAGAAAGAGTTTTCGATGAAATATCTATTCCTATTGAAATATCTGATGATCCTATGACTGTTGTAGCAAAAGGTACAGCTATTGTAGCTGCAGAACCTCTTGCATTAGAACCTGAAGTTCGTCTTAGAGCTATGAAATAATTATTTTATCTATTTCTTTTTTTAAACTTTTTTCACGCTGATTTTTATGGATATATTAGGGATTGATGAAGCTGGTAGAGGGTCTGTTTTAGGTCCATTAGTTATTGCAGGGGTTGTGGTTCCTGAAAAAATGGATAAAGTTTTGGAAAGAATGGGTGTAAAAGACTCTAAGCGATTAACTCCCAATAGAAGAACAATTTTATCTAGAAAATTAAAAAAAATGTTCGATTATGATTTAGTAGTATTTTCTGCTCAAGATATTGATAATATGAGAGCAGATGGAATTAATCTTAATGAAATTGAAAGAATAGGAATGGAAAAAATTCTTTCTAATTTAAATCCTGAAAAAGCTATTGTTGATGCTGTTGATATTAAAGCAGAACGTTTTCAAAACAAACTTGCACAAGACACAGGAATAAATGTTGTAGCTGAACATAAAGCAGATGATAATTATATTGAAGTTAGTGCAGCTTCAATTATAGCTAAACAAGAAAGGGATTTGCGCATATCTGAAATCAATAAAGATTATATTAAAATGGGTGGAATTGGTTCAGGTTATCCTTCTGATCCTACCACTAAAAAATTTTTAACTAATTTTACATATGATGAAATGCCGGATTTTGTTAGAAAATCTTGGGCAACTGTTGAGAAAATGAAAAATTCTCAATAGTTATTTTTTAAAAACTATTAAGTATATGGTTAAATAAATTATTTTTATAAAAATATTATTTATGAGGATAAACATGATAATGGAATATCTAACTGAATTTTTCAAAAATATCATGGAGATATTTACTCAGGGAGGAATTATTACTTATATAATTCTTTTCATTGGTATCTATGGTCTTATTGTTGCATTAAGGAAAATTTTCTATCTTAAAAAAATTAATAAGGTAGATACAACTGAAATTTTAGGTATTGTTTCCTCTTCTATGGAAAGAGGAGGGGCTGTTGAAGCATTGAAACAAATTAACTCTTTTAAAAATCCTATTTCTAAAATCATTTCTGAGACTTTAAAAATTGGTTATAAAAATAAAACTGAAGTTGAAGAAAGTATGGAGCAAATTTTCATTGTTGAAGTAAGTAAAATGACTAAAGGATTAGATTCAATTAAAGCCATCATTGAATTAGCTCCATTTTTAGGTTTGATTGGTACTGTAATTGGTATTTGGATGACATTTAAAGCTTTAGGGGTTAATCCTAATTCTGCAGCTATGGCAGAAGGTATTTATATAGCACTAACAACTACTATTGCAGGATTGTTTGTAGCTATTGTATTGTTGCCACTCCATACATATATTCAAGGTTTAGTTGAAAATGAAATGGATAAAATTGAATTAGCTACTAAAATGACTAATTGGGGTTATGCAGTAGTTAAAATAAGGGTTGAAGCTAATGTAGAATGCGCCTTAGAAGCTCTTCAAGAAGCTGAAGGTGTTGTTAATACTAGATTAATTTCAGATCCTTATGCAAATATTAAGGTTTCATTTAAACCTAGTATGTTAGATAAAAGTATTTCAAATATTATATTAGAAAAATGTAATGTTAATGCTGAAATAATTGAAAGTAAATTAAGACAATAAGTGATTTTATGGCGATTGATGTTAAATCATATAAAAAGAAGGTTCTTAATCAAAAACCGGGTATTAATCTAGTTCCACTTATAGATATTTTATTTACAATTATGATTTTTTTGGTTGTGACTAGTAATTTCTCAGCAATGGATAATACTGCTGCTGATGATGTGTCTTCTACTGATTCTGGAACTGGTAAACCAAATGTGACTGATGTTTCTGGTAATGCTGAATATTATATTATGCCTGTAGCTAATTTACACAAAGTTGTTGTTGATGGTCAGGATATGTCTGATTTGATATCGCAAAATGCTGTTGGTGTTAAAGCTAATGTTATTGATGAAGGACAAATACAGATAAAACCTGGTGAGATTATTATTACTACTCCTCCTGGTGTGTCTCCTGAAGACGCTGTTAGAAGTCCAAATACTACTTAAGAGGTTTTAAAAATGTATACGGGGAGAATTTTATCAATTGGTATGAATTGTGATGGTAACCCTTTTGTAGCATATAGGGTATCTAGTAGGTCATTTCCTAATAGGCAATGTCTAAAATTTGATACTAGAGCCGCTATTGTTCCAAAAGAAGGTTTTGAAAAAGATATTTTTGAAAATACTTACATTACATATAATTGTATACGTATTGTAAAGGATATGGCTATTGTATCTAATGGTTCACATACAGATGTAATAGCTGATAAAATATCTTTGGGGATGAATATTAAAGATGCAATAGCTTATTCATTGCTTACTTTGGATTATGAAAAAGATGATTATCATACACCACGTATTGCTGGAGTTGTTACATCTACAAACAAAAAGGATGATTATATTTGCTATGTGGGAATAGCTAATGATGAAAAATTATTAGTTGACAGAATCCCATATGGTAACGCAGTATTTATTTCCACTTATGGAAGTCAATTTCACGATCCTGTAGATTTTGATGCAAAAACAGCTGATGGGGCTGCAAAATTTATTTTTGATGAAGGTATTTTTGCTAATTATGAAAAACCAGTAACTTCCGGTGCTGCTGTTTTTGATGGGGAATGGAGTATAGGTACTTTCAATCCTTAATTTTTTATTTTTTTTAAGATGGTTAATATGTCAATAGAATTAATTGGTTTAGACAATATTCCATTAGTTGAGCCTGATGATGATATTTGTCAAATAATTAAAGATGCAATTGAAAAACAAGGTTGTTTATTAAAACATGGAGATATTATTTTAATAGCTGAAACATTAGTTTCTAAAGCAGAAGGAAATGTTATTAAATTGGGGGATATAATCCCATCTGAAGAATCTATTATTATTGCTAAACAGTCTAAGAAAGATTCTAAATTAGTTGAAGCTATTATAAAAGAATCTAGAGAAGTTGTAGCTGTTGGTCCTGATTTTATTATTACTGAAACTAAACAGGGTTTTGTTTGTGCAAATTCAGGTATTGATGAATCCAATGTTGATGAAGGTTTAGCTACTCCAATGCCTGAAGATGCTGATAAATCTGCAAAACAAATAAGAGAATTTTTAGAAAATGAATTTAATGAGGAAATAGCAGTTTTAATTACTGATACTCAAGGTAGAGCATTTAGAAATGGTGCTGTTGGTGTAGCTATTGGATGCTCTGGAATTAATCCGTTATGGAGACGGGCTGGTGAAAAAGATTTATATGGTCGTGAGCTTCAAACTAGTGAAGTAGCTACTGGTGATGAATTAGCAGCAGCTGCATCTCTTGTTATGGGTCAGGCTGATGAAGGTCTTCCAGTTGTTATTATTCGTGGATTCGATAATTTTGATAAATTAAGAGATACTGAAACTGGAATTAATCCATTACTTAGACCAAAAGAATTTGATGTGTTTAGAAATTAGTTTGGAGATTATTGTTATGATTACTGTATTATCTGGAGGAACAGGTACTCCAAAATTACTGCAAGGTCTAAAAGAAGTTATTGATCCTAAAGATATGACTATTATTGTTAATACTTTGGAAAATGAGTATTTTTCAGGAGTTTATGTATCAGCAGACATTGATACTGTGTTATATACTATGGCTGATATGATTAATGAGGAATTCTGGTATGGTGTTAAAAATGATACATTTATTACTCATGAAAGACTTGAAGAATTAGGCGCTCCAGAGTTGCTTAAAATAGGGGATATTGATAGAGCTACTAAAATACAAAAGACTCTATTAATGGAAAATAATTCACTTGCTAAAGCTGTTGATATTCAAGCAAAAGAGATGGGGTTAACTTCTAAAATTTTACCTATGAGTAATGAAAATTCTGATATTAAAATTATTACAGATATTGGAAAGTTAGAATTTCATGATTTTTTAATAAAACATCAAAGCAAACCAGAAGTTTTAGATGTTAAATTTTCTAGAGTAGCACCTGCAGATGGGATTGTTGAGGCTATTAATAACTCTGACGTGGTTATAATTGGTCCATCTAATCCAATAACTTCAATATCTCCGATATTAGCTATGGATGGTGTTAAGCAAGCTTTAGATAATGCTCATGTAATAGCTGTTTCTCCAATTATTGGCACTGACTCAGTAAGCGGTCCAGCTAGTAAATTTATGAATGCACTTGGAATTGAGGTTTCATCATTAGGTGTAGCTTCTTTATATGAAAGTTTTTTAGATACAATTGTTATTGACAAAAAAGATAATAATTTAAAGGATGATTTAGAAAAGATTGTTAGTGAAGTAATTGTTACAAATACAATTATGAAAACTTTAGATGATAAGATAGAATTAGCTAAAATAATCTTAAATGGTATTTCTTAGAGAAATGGTGGCTTAAATGATACAAATGACTTTAATACAAATTGATAATTATGGTCCGTGGACTGTGACTCCAAGACCACGTAATGAATCAGATTTACAAATTTTACAAGCAGAATTATATGCAGATTTGGAAAGACAATTTGCAAATAAAAAAGGATTAGTTTTCTTTACTAGATTTGATAATTTGCTTGCTGTTACAAATGGGATTGATGAGGAAGATCACTTGAGAATTCAAAGGTCCATTAGAAATAGATATCCAATTACCATAAGTATGGGTGTTGGAGCTGCCCAAACTCCTCATGAAGCTCAAAAATTAGCTACCATTGCTCTACAAAAAGAAGGTGGAGCACAATCTTCAAAAAGAAAAGAAATTTTAGCTATTGATAGTTTAGCTCCGGCAGATGAAAATAATTTAGTTCAAGCAGCACATATTGATATTAATAGTGTTACAGAGACTTTAACTGATATTGAATCAGCATTTGATACTAATTTTATGGTTAATAAAGCACAACATTATTTAATGACTAAATTAATTAAAAAAGGAGCATTATTATTCTTTATTGGTGGAGATAACTTCATGGCACCATGTAATGGATTATCTGAACAGGATATTGAAGATATTTTAGTTGAAATCAATGACGAAATAGGTATTGGTCTTAAAGCAGGTATTGGTATTGGCCGTAATATGGAAGATGCTGCATATATGGCTGATTTAGGTCTTGAAGAAATCCGTGAACAGAATAATGGATTATGGACATGGGTTATTGAAAAAGAATATTAAGGAGGCTTCTAAATTAAAGTCATAGCTCCAATGGCAGGAATAACAAATGCTGAATTTTTAAATAAAGTTATTCCATTTGGATTTGACACAGCTACTTTAGGGGGCTATAGTTTAGATGCTAAAACAATAGAAGCTAGTGAAAAAATAATTAAACGGGGAAGAAAGGAGTTTCATTTTCCTTGTAATGAAATTATTAATCATATCAAAAAAGAAGTTAATTTAATTAAAAAACAACATCCTGACGTTCGTGTTTGTGCTAATGTTAGGTCAACTACTCCACAGCCTATTATTGAAGTAAGTAAAATAGACAATTTAGATATTGTTGAAATTAATTGTCACTGTCGCCAAGAAGAAATTTTAGCTATTGGTTGTGGTCAGAACATGTTGAAACGTGATGATTTAGCTACATTTATTTCGGATGTTGTTGATAATGCTTCCTGTGAAGTTTCAGTTAAAATTCGAGCTAATGTTGAATGTATTGATACTTTAGAAATAGCTAAATTAATTGAAAATGCAGGTGCAGATTATTTGCACATTGATGCAATGAAATTAGGTGTTTTTGATGCTGATTATGAGCTGTTAGATGAAATTTGTTCTAACACTAATATTAAAGTTATTGGAAATAATTCTATAGATGGTGAACAAAAAATTGCAAAAATCCTTAAAACAGGTGTTTATGGTTTTTCAATAGCTAGAGCAGTTATTTCTGGTAGATTAAGCTTTGATATATCTAATTTTTAAATATATAACACCATTATATAACAATAATTATTAGAAAATATTATTAATGGTTTAAAAGATAATTAAATATTGATGTTATAAAAAGGTGATTTCATGGATTTTATTACACTTAAGAATATTACAAAAACTTTTAATGGTGTTGATGTTCTTAAAAATATTAATTTGAAAATCAAAGAAGGGGAAACTTTAGGTATTTTAGGACGTAGTGGTAGTGGAAAATCTGTATTAATCAATATGCTTAGAGGTACATTAGATTATAAACCTGACGCAGGTCAAGTTATCTTTAATCTAGCTATTTGTCCAGATTGTTTAGCTGTTGAATCACCATCTCATGTAGGTGAAAAATGCTCATGTGGTGGGAATTATGAAGCTAAAGAAGTTGATTTCTTTAATGCTGAGAGAAAAGAATTTGCAAGTATTAAAAGAAGAATAGCTATCATGTTACAACGTAACTTCGCATTATATGATGAAGAAACTGTAATTGAAAATGTTATGAGAGCTATGAGTGATGAAAATGATTATGAAGATAATCTTTATGCTGCTTTAGATTTATTAGAAATGGTTCAGATGAATCATAGGATTACTCATGTTGCACGTGACTTAAGTGGTGGTGAAAAACAAAGAGTTGTACTTGCAAGACAATTAGCAAAACAGCCTATGATGTTTTTAGCTGATGAACCAACAGGTACACTAGACCCTCAAACTGCTGAAAAACTTCATAATACTTTAATTGAAGGTGTAAAAGATAAAGGAATCACCATGTTAATTACTTCTCACTGGCCGGAAATTATGAATGAATTAGCAGATCATGTTATTTGGTTAGAACATGGGGAAATTAAAGAAGAAGGAGAACCAGAATCTGTTGTAAATCATTTCCTTGAAACAGTACCAGTGCCAGAAAAAGTGGAAAATCCAGAAATTGGAGAACCTGAAGTTAAAATTGAAGATATTAAAAAACACTATTATTCCATTGAAAGAGGGGTAGTTAAAGCTGTTGACGGTATTGATTTATCTATAAGCAAAGAAGAAATCTTTGGTATTGTAGGATTAAGTGGAGCTGGAAAAACAACTCTTACTAAAATGTTAATTGGATTAACTGAACCAAGTAGTGGTAAAATTGAAGTAAAACTTGGTGATGAATGGATTGACATGAGTAAAAGTGGTCCTCTTAATAGAGGTCGTGTAATTCCATATATGGGATTATTACATCAAGAATATTCCTTATACCCTCATAGGACTATTTTAGGAAATTTAACTGATGCTATTAGTTTAGAATTACCTGCAGAATTTGCAAAAATCAAAGCTATTCATGTATTAACTACTGTTGGTTTTGATGAAGAAGTAGCCCAAGGATTACTTGATAAATATCCTGATGAATTAAGTGTTGGAGAAAAACACAGGGTAGCTCTTGCACAGGTTTTAATTAAAGAGCCTAAAATTATTATTTTAGATGAACCTACAGGTACAATGGATCCAATTACACGTGTAATTGTAACTGATTCTATTTTAAAAGCTAGAAAAGAATTAGAACAAACATTTATTATTATTTCTCACGATATGGACTTTGTATTAGATGTTTGTGATAGGTCTGCTTTAATGAGAGGTGGAAAAATCCTCGATGTAGGAACTCCAGATGAAATAGTTAAACAATTAACAGCAGATGAAAAAGAAGGAATGTTTAAATAATTCCTTTTTTAGTTCCCTTTTTTAGGGTCAAAATTAAATACTTTTTTTGCTAGCGCGAAGCTAGTTGGGTTTACAATTAGTGTTATTAAAAGATAAGCTGCTAACCAACGTACTGGCCAGTAAATTAAAACAATTTCTAATGTCGTACCCATTGGAATTGCAAAAATAACTGGCATAAATAAACTCATAAAAAAACTTATAAAAAATGCCACTGGATTCCATATTTTAATATTATCATCTCCTTCTTTTGTGATTGTTAATTTTACTATATAAATTTTTAGACAATTTTGCTTATTTTTTCATTTTTTAGGATTTTAGTTTGATAAATTTGTAAATGTAGTTAAGTTATGAGGGTCTTGTTTTTTTTTGAAAATTCAGAGTTGTTTTGTTTATTTGTGAACTGTTTCTTTCTAAAACTGTTTAATATCTCCACAAAAGATTTATATGCATTTCAAATCAATTTATTAATATGAATATGTGCACAGATGTGCATTAAATTTTCAAAGGCGGGGGATGAATGTTTGATAAGAAATTTAGTTTAATTTTGCTAGTATTATCTTTTTTTGTAATAATGGGTAGTGTGTCAGCTAGTGAAAATATAACATGTTGTAGTGATGCATCTGGTTTGGATGTAGATAATAATGTATCTGAAGTTGTTGTTTCAGATTTAAAAGAAAATAATAATGCTTCTGTAAGTCATGTAGTTGAGCATAATAATGATAAGATTTCATTGGATTCAATAGATTTTGGCGGTGTGATTAATGAATCATCTTCTAAAAGTGATTTAAAGATTAATTTATCTGATTTGAATAATAAATATCTTTATGGTTCTTTTGATATTGTGAAT
>CAVDAS010000009.1:0-31811 GCA_963606955.1 Bacteroidaceae bacterium | reverse complement strand
ACTTATGATTTCAAGTGAATAAAAGTATTACTCATTAATTATCGGACACTCCCTACTTAAATTATTTTTTTCCTTTTTTATGTTTAGTCTTATTTTTACCTATTTTTGAACGTTTTTCTTGCTCAGCAATAGCTTTTTGTCTATTTTTATAGGTATATGCTCCAACAAACCCAACTAATCCACCAACAAGAAGTATTGCAATAAGTGTAATAACCATAGTTATTTGTGGATTCATAGAACTTTTTGAAAGAGGTCCAAAAACACCATATTCTGCAAGTACAAATAATGGCGTTGCAGCTATTGCACCTAAAATAGCTCCTCGAACCATAGTTTTTGCTTTATAACCCACATAAAGTAAACCAATAGCTGCAAATGCATATAACCAGTCTAACTGGTATTGTGATGCAACTACACAAATAAATGAAGCAAATGCCGCTCCCATTATAAATGATTTCCAGTCAATAACATTTTTAAAATCCATATATTTTTCCCCTTATTTTTTAGAAGCAATTAAGCCTCCAACACCGCCAGCAATACCCATGATTATGGCATAGTAGATTAAATATCCTAAAACTACAAATAAACTTGTAACTCCAGATATTGTAAATCCGGTTAAACCTCCAAAGATTCCAAATAGTGCTCCTCCAAATGTAGCAGTCATAACAAATAATATTGCAGATATTATGGTTCCTAATGCACCTGCAACTGATGCATTCCACAGTCCACTTAGTGCTCCATCATGACAGATATAACCTACTATAAATCCAACAATAAGTAATCCTATGAATTCATAATGAGCAAAAAATGATTTTACAATTACTGCAAGGATAAATCCAAGAAATACTGGTCCCCACTTAGTCATTTTTATCACCTATTTTTAATTTTGTTTTTAAAGTTATTTATTTTTTCTTTAGGATTTTCAATTTCTTTTTTTGTTAAATACATTGTAGCTATTGGAGTTTTCCCACTTGTTTTAGCTATATTTTTCAATGTTTTTTCGTATCCACTACTTCCACATGTACAAAAACTAGCTAAATTCTTAATTTGTTCACCATACTCTTTTAAATAACCATATATTGGTGTTGCCATTGTAGATGCCCAAACAGGAGTTCCAATTATAACTAAATCATAATCTTTAGGATTTTTAGTTATTTTATTAATTTTACAGACTCTTTTTGCACTAGCATCAAATCCGCCTTTTATGTATCCAATAACTCCATCATATTTTTTCCCAACGGTTATTTCTTCAATATAGCAATCCATGTCTTTTTGAATTGTTTTAGCTATTTTTTCAGTTTGTTTTGTCCTTGAATAATACACAATTAATGTTTTCATATTAAGCACCTTTTTTTACAAATTACTTTCTTTTAATTTTTCTCTTATTTGATCTAGGACTGCTTTATGCATTCTTTTTGTAAATTCTGCTTTGTCATTTTGATTTAGCACATCTAAATATCCTTGTGAAACTAAATTAAATGCAAATGGTGAAGGTATAACTGTATTTATGGTTTTAATTTCCATTTGCTCATTAGCTATTTGTTCAATAACTTTAAGTGCATTATTAACATCCATATAATCTTCTAGTGCTTCTCTTCTAGCCTCTTTTAGGATTGAAAAGTCATTATCCATTTCTTGAATAAATTTAAGTAATATTTTTCCTCGAACTTGTTGGCGACCAACAGATTTTGCTTCTCCTTTGTAATGTCTTAAAGTCATTAGTGAGCGACCAGCACAGTGTCTGAATCTACTGGCTAATGTTTCTGTTTTATTTAATGATTGTGTTAGGATATTTTTAAAGTTTTCTGGAGTTAGCTGTCTAAATGCTTCTAAGCCTCCAAGTGTTCCTTCAGCACTTAAGTAAAATCCATTGTCTGAGATGGATATTGTAACATTTGTATTGTATTGTCGTGCAACAATAAAAGCTACTGCTCTAGAGAGTGCATCATTTACCTTTCTTCCAAATAAACTATGGAATATTACAAAGTGTCTATCACCAAATCCTTTGTAGTATTCAATTAATAATCTTTGATTACTTGGTATTTTGGCATATGTATACTGTTCTACAAAATATTCATAAATTGAATTAGCTGCAAAATCATCCACATATAAATATTCATGAATAAATTCCATTATTTCTTCTTTATTTTTACCATATCTAAATTTTGTATCCATGTGTGCTCTAAATCTTTGAATATCCATAGCTAAATCAAAAGATAGAGGTAATTGCTGTGAAAACCAGGAAGGGATTGTTGGTGGTCCGTTAGCTGGTGAAACATTTATTGTCATTCCTTTTCCATAATTAAAACGATAGGTCATTCCACCTAAAACAAAAGTATCTCCTTTTTTTAATCTTTCCATAAAGTCTTCTTCTATTTTTCCAACAGTTTCACCGTCACATTTAACTAAAACTCCTGAACTGTCTGGAATTGTTCCAATATTTGTTGAATATAACATTCTAGCTAGTTTTCCTCTTTTACCGAAGGTGTTTTCCTTGTAATCAATCCAGATTTTAGCATAAACATATCGCTCTTCAAGTTCTTCGTATTCTCCAGCCATGTAGCTTAAAACATCTTCGTAATCATCTCTAGTTAAATCTTTATAACAATAACTTTTTCTAATTACATCATATGCATAATCAATGTCCCATGGATTTTCAATACTCATTCCATAAATGTGTTGAGCTAAAACATCTAAACAATTTTTAGGAATGTTGATTTTATCAATTTTACCTTCTTTAGCATCTTTTAATAAAACAGAACATTCAACTAAGTCGTCACGATTTGTTACAATTATTCTTCCAGTGGATTTTTCATTTAATTTATGTCCACTTCTCCCAATTCTTTGAAGCGCTCTTGAAACAGATTTTGGAGAGTTAATAAGAACAACTAAATCGATATATCCAATATCAATTCCTAATTCTAGAGATGTTGAGGAAACTACAACTTTAAGTTCACCTTTTTTTAATTTATTTTCAGTTACTAGACGAACTTCTTTTGAAAGTGAAGAGTGATGAGCCATTATATTTCCATCATTGTAATTTTTTGGAAACATCTTTTTAAGATTATAAACAAAACGTTCAGTTCCACTTCTTGTATTTGTAAAGACAAGTGTGGTTTTATTTTCCTGAATTAAATCATCTAATAAGTTATATGTTCCAAGACGCGTATCTTCATTATCAGCTAGCATAATATCACTAACTGGACAAAGAACTTTCATATCCAGGTCTTTAAGATAATTTATATTGGCAATTTTACAGTCTCTTTCAACTCCATATTCATAACCTACAAGGAATTTAGCTACTTGTTCAAGAGGACTGACTGTAGCTGAAAGTCCAATTCTTGTATATTGTCCAATTAAATGCTGTAATCTCTCAAGTGATAAACTTAAATGAACACCACGTTTATTTTCAGCTAATGAATGTATTTCATCAATTATAACATATTTTACATTGCTTAACTTTTCTCTAAACTTTGGAGCTACAAGTAAAATAGATAAAGTTTCCGGAGTAGTAATTAGGATATGTGGTGGCTTTTTAAGCATTTTTTGTCTTTGATATTGAGTAGTATCCCCAGTTCTTACTGCTTTTCTAATTCCTAAGTCTTTACCGGCAATTTTTTCAATACCTTTAAGAGGTTCTTCTAGATTTTTTTCAATATCATTATCTAAGGCTTTTAGAGGTGAAATATAAATACAGTAAACCTTATCTTCAAGTTTACCTTTTTGAGAAAGAGTAGTTAATTGGCTAAGTATTGATAAAAAAGCAGTTAATGTTTTTCCTGATCCTGTAGGTGATGAAACTAAAATATTGTTATTTTTATGAATTTCAACAATTGATTTTTTCTGAGCTGGTGTAAAATCTTCGAAAGTTTCATCAAACCACTGTTTAACCCATGGATGGAGGGTTTTATATATCTGTTTTTTTGAATAGCTTTTTGTTTGCTCAGTTATCATTTTTATCAACTTTTATCTTAATATAAGTTTTAAACTTTTAGGAATTATAAAATTATCTCTTTTTAATAATGCTCGTATTGATTTGTAGCTATTAAAAGCAAAAAATAAGAAAAATTTCCCTGTAAAAAATTAGCATTAAATCAATTTGAGTCTTAAATGATTTAGAAAAATTTTTTAGATAAATCATGTAATTTGGGCTGTGTTTTTGAAAAATAGTAATGTTAATAGGATATTATGGTTGTATTGTTATATAAACTCTGATTGAGTCCATATAACACATTTAAGAGCAATTACTTATCAAACAAAATATGCTTATGGGCGTGCTCTTGAAACTATTTTCCATTTGTGGTTTTCTTTTGAATCATAAAAGTCTTTACTACAAATTTCCATTTCAAATCCTGTTTCATTTAAAAGTTCTTCTATTTCTTCAGTAGAATAATCTTTTTCAAAAACATCAGTTGTAATTTTCAATTCATCATTTTCATAATACATTACATGGGTAGAAATCAACCCTTCTTTGGTTTTACTTATCGTGTATTTAAGCATGTGATTATCATCTACTGATTTCGCATAGCTCTTATTAACAATATGTCCATAATCATCTATATCAAAAACAAAAAGCCCTCCATCACGAAGAGATTTATGAATATTATTAAAAATTCTTTTTAAGATGTTTTTATCAGTAATGTGGTTTATTGCATCATCAGTGCATGTTATAAAATCATATTTGACAGTATCTTTATAAGTAGCTGCATCTTCACATATAAAATCAATTTCTGGAAAGTTTTCCTTAGCTTTTTTAATCATTCCTTCAGAGATATCAATTCCTTTTGATGAAATATTTTGACTTTTAAAATAGTTACATAAAACACCGGTTCCACAACAGATATCTAAGTTAGTCTTAAATGTATCATTAGGATGTTTTTCTTCAAAATAGGTAAGCATGGATTCACCAAAAATAGCTGAAAAATCACTTACATTACATTTATCATATACTTTTGAAAATTCTTTATATGGTTCTAACATTTTAACACCTCATAAATTATTATTATAAATTTTTAATATTTTTTAATCAATATTCTAGACAAATAAATATATTTATGTTTAAAATAAACTTTTTTAAGTTCTTGTAGCTATTATAATGTCGTTAATTCCGTATGGTGGAACTTCGATTCTTAAATTTAAAGCTTTTACAAGAGCTTCCATTCCGTTACGGCCTCCAGCAATGTATTGGTAGGTTTTTTTAGGAATAAGGATTATTCCACCTACTTTAATTTTATCTTTAATGTTTAGTATTAAATTGGTTGTTTGGGAATCTTTTATATTTAAAATACTTTCATCTAAATTAAGGAATACATTTTCAAAGTTATCACAAACTTCATCTAAATTATTAAGTTTGCACTGAACAATATGTGGGTTATCTATATATTCATCAGTAATTAATAATGTTGTTCCTTTAATTGTATTATTGACTAATAAATCACGAATAACATTATAATCAGGTGAATCTTCTTTAGTTGTTTTTTTATCTGAACCATCACTGATTATTTGAGAAAATGCAAGACTCTCTACACTACGTAAATAATTTAGATCCTTTTGAAGGGTGTGATAATCTTCGTGATTTAGGTAAATAATTCCTCCTGCTGTTTCCAGGTCTTTGGTTTTTTCTAAAAGTTGTGGGTCGTCTGTTAAATCAATTGGAACGGTTTTATAGTGGCTTTTAAGTTGTTTTCCTATGTGTTCCATTGGGATTGATTGTGGGAAAATATCTTTTGGTATGATGAAAAATTTTAATCCGCCATAAGATTGTAATCTGTATTTTTTCATTCTTTCATAATTGAAACGTTCGGGGTTTAAATAAGAATCGAGAATACTGTCGGTTTCATGTTGTCCTGAAAGTTTATCTAAGAATTCTGCATCCATACTGCCTCCGCAGGGTCTGCAATTAACTTCAATTAATACTGGGCCTTTTTCATCAATCATGTATTCTCCGTGTACTGGTCCATATTTAATTCCAATTGCATCAGCAACGTTATATGCATATTCAACCATTTCTGCATGAGAAATATCTAATTCGTTTACAGAATCCATGTAATCGTAGATATAGTTTCCCTCTGTTGTTTGTTTTTTGTAATATTTCCATATTGTAGTTACTCGATGAACTCCTTTATGGGAAACAGTATTTACAATATATTCCTCCCCTTTGATTCTTTCTTGTATAACCACTTCATTTATTATTTCACCAAAGAATCCTTCGAAACCTAATGTTGATTCAATAGCTTGACATAATTCTTCTTCATTTGAACATATAGTAACTCCAACAGAACCAGAATTATGGAGTGGCTTAACTACAACTTCTTTTAAACCAGAATATTTATAAAATTTCACAGCTTCTTCTAATGAGTTAACAGTTTTTCCTTTAATATAACGGATGCCTGCTCTTTGTAGGGCATTTTGCATTTCATCTTTTAAAGTCATTGCATCTAGGGATTCAATAGGATTGCATATTAATCCTAATTCATTAGATAATTTAGTAGCTAAAACTACACCCTCCTCACTTCCAGGTAAAATTAAAATAGGATTAAGTTTTTTAACCATTTCAAGTGTTTCTTCAAAAGTATCTTGTTCATAGATTAAATCGAAATCTTCATCAATGGCAGCATATTCTGAGTTATACAGTTTGGTTTTTTCTTCAATAAATTCTTCTGTTATGCCCTTAAGTTTTTGTTCTAAAACAATTGGATTGTAATTTCTTCTAACAATATCTTTAATAAAATTTTTTCCACTTGAAAAACATTCAACAATAATGATATTATCCATTTATAACTTCTCCTGATAATTGTACTTCTACTTTTATTATGGCATGGTACTTAATGCCCATATCAAATTTATTTTCCTAGTTTTTATTGAAATTCTAGAAATTTGAGATTTTTAGATTTTATTTAAATGGAATGTTTTAAGGTTTTGATAAATTTCAAATCTAATTAAAAACATGATTTTTTTTAAACATTTTTGGATGTTTTGTTGTCTTTTAGAATATAATCTGATTATCCAATAAGTGGTTTTCTTAAATTTGAAAAGTCATTTGCTTGTCAAAAGAATAGAAATTAATTTAAATATTGTTTAAAATTATGCTTAAATTTTTATTTAATAAAAGTGCAGTATTTTACAATAACTAAATAAACACTTGTTTTTTGAAAAAATTCTTTTAAAACATTCTCTTTATATTATCAATTATAATACCGGGGTAGTTGCTTCAAAGTATTTAATCTATAAAAGTACATATCAATTAAACTACTATAAAATATTTTTGTTTACAGAATAAACAATTAACATGTAACTCATATAGATTTATTAAGTTCTTGTAGCTATTATGATATCGTTAATTCCGTATGGTGGAACTTCGATCCTTAAATTTAAAGCTTTTACAAGAGCCTCCATCCCGTTACGGCCTCCAGCAATGTACTGATATGTCTTTTCAGGAATAAATATTATTCCACCTACTTTAATTTTATCTTTGATATTTAATATTAAACTGGTTGTTTGGGAATCTTTTATATTTAAAATACTTTCATCTAAATTAAGGAATACATTTTCAAAGTTATCACAAACTTCATCTAAATTATTAAGTTTGCACTGAACAATATGTGGGTTATCTATATATTCATCAGTAATTAATAATGTTGTTCCTTTAATTGTATTATTGACTAATAAATCACGAATAACATTATAATCAGGTGAATCTTCTTTAGTTGTTTTTTTATCTGAACCATCACTGATTATTTGAGAAAATGCAAGACTCTCTACACTACGTAAATAATTTAGATCCTTTTGAAGGGTGTGATAATCTTCGTGATTTAGGTAAATAATTCCTCCTGCTGTTTCTAAGTCTTTGGTTTTTTCTAAAAGGTGTGGTCCGTCTGTTAAATCAATTGGGGCGGTTTTATAGTGGCTTTTAAGTTGTTTTCCTATGTGTTTCACTGGGATTGATTGTGGGAAAATATCTTTTGGTATGATAAAAAATTTTATTCCCCCATAAGATTGTAATTTGTATTTTTTCATTCTTTCATAATTAAAACGTTCTGGGTTTAAATAAGAATCAAGAGTGCTATCGGTTTCGTGTTGTCCTGAAAGTTTATCTAAGAATTCTGCATCCATATTGCCTCCGCAGGGTCTGCAATTAACTTCAATTAATACTGGACCTTTTTCATCAATCATGTATTCTCCGTGTACTGGTCCATATTTATTTCCAATTGCATCAGCAACATTATATGCGTATTCAACCATTTCTGCATGAGAAATATCTAATTCGTTTACAGAATCCATGTAATCGTAGATATGGTTTCCTTCTGTTGTTTGTTTTTTATAATACTTCCAGATGGTAGTTACTCGATGAATTCCTTTATGGGAAACTGTATTTACAATATATTCTTCTCCTTTGATTCTTTCTTGTATAACAAGTTCTGCCATTTCTTCACCAAATTCTCCTTCGAAACCTAAGGTTGATTCAATAGCTTGACATAATTCTTCTTCATTTGAACATATGGTAACTCCAAAAGAACTTGCTCCACGTATTGGTTTAACTACAACCTCTTTTAACCCTGATTCTCTATAATATTTCAATCCTTCTTCTAATGACTTAACAGTTTTTCCTTTAATATAACGAATGCCTGCTCTTTTTAGAGCATTTTGCATTTCATCTTTTAGAGTCATAGCATCTAGGGATTCAATAGGATTAGAGATTAATCCTAATTCATTAGCTAATTTAGTAGCTAAAATCACACCATTTTCATTTCCAGGTAAAATTAAAGCAGGTTTAAGTTTTTTAACCATTTCAAGTGTTTCTTCAAAAGTATCTTGTTCGTAAATTAAATCAAAATCTTCATCAATAGATTCATATATTGCTTTGTATGCTTTAGATTCTGTTTTGGCATGTTTCTCGCTCATACGATCAAGTTTCACTTCTAAAACAATTGGATTATAATTTCTTCTAACAATGTCATTAATAAAATTTTTTCCAGTTGAATAACAATCAACAATGATTATATTATCCATTTATAATTCCTCCATGTTACTTAATGTTTATAGCAAATCTTTTATTGCATGATTTTAAAAGCTATAAATTAGTTTTCATTGAAATTCTAGAAAATTAATTTTTTTTTATTTTTTTTACCTGTATTTTGACTTATTTTTAATTTAAAATGATTATTTTCTATTTGTTTCATGATTTAAGAGCACATGTTTTAAAAAATTTGATAAAATCTAAATCATGATTTAAGATAATTAACTGTTTTATAGTTTGTTAAGATATAATTGTTTTTATTTTTTAATGATTTGGGTTATTATTTTATGTTGAAATCTGATTTTTTTAGAAGGTTTGAGCATATTTTTTGTGAATATGATTCTTTTGAAAAATAACTATTTTGTATCAATTGTTATAAAAACCCTATAAAAGTTTCTAGGAATGATTTTTAAGAGTAAATAATATATTGGATTATAGCTATATTATTTAATTAAGAAAAAAATTAAAGTTTAGTAATTTTTAGGAGATATAAAATGTCTGATTTAACTTTAAAGGAAGCTATTGATAATCTCTCAAATGAGGATGTAAGTGTAAGAAAAGAAGCTATTAATTCTTTAATTGGAGTAACTGATGAGGAAGTTATTGATCCATTAATTGATGCAACTACTGATGATAATGCTCAAATAAGATTTAAAGCAGCTGAAATTTTAGGTAATATGGGTGAAGTTGCTAGGGATAAATTGATTGAAAAATTTAAAGCATCTGAAGGTAAAAATAAACGTTTTTTAACATTTGCTCTTAAAGAAACTAATGATGAAAAAGTTATTCCTTATTTTGCCAGTGCTGTGGAAGATGATGATTTTGGAGTAAGAAAAACAGCTATTAGAGCTTTAGGTGAGCTTCAAGCACATGATGAATTATATACAATAGCTAAAGGACTTGAAGATGAAGATTGGGGTGTTCGTTTAGCTACTGTTTATGCGCTAGGTGATTTAGCTTCTGAAGAATCTATTGGCCTAATTAAAGATGCAAGACGTAAAGAAAAAGATAAAGACTTTAAAAAATCTTGTAATAAAGCTCTTAAAAAAGCTGAAAAGGCTAAAAAAGCAAAAGCAGAAGGTAAAACTATATCAAAAGTAAAACCAATGAGTACTATTAAAGAATTAGAAAAAGTCAATGTTCAAAAAGCTATTAAAGAATATGAACAATATGTAACAGAAGAACAGCCAAAAGATGCTCCTTACAAAAGATTATGTATTCTTTATAGAAAAACTAATGATTTGGAAAATGAAATTAGAATTTTAAATAAAGCTATTGAAGTTTTATCTAAGAAAAAACCTGGAAAAGAAGATTGGTTTGAAAAAAGATTAGCTAAATTAAATTAATCTTATATAAATCACTTCTTTTATTTTTTAAAAGAGGAAGTTCTTCTCTTACTTTTTTTATTTCATCTAAATCTATTTCAACTATTTTTAAGTTTTCTTTTTCATCTAATTGGGTAACTACTTCACCCCAGGGGTTTGTAATAATTGAATGGCCATAACTGTGATAGCTGGCTTTGCTGTTTAGTGCAGGTGCAACTCCAATACAGAAAACTTGATTATCCAGTGCTCTAGTTCTAAATGTAAGTTCCCAATGTGCAGGACCAGTTGTCATGTTAAATGCTCCCGGGTAAACTAAGATTTGAGCTCCAGATTCAGCCATTAATCTAGCTAGTTCTGGAAAACGAATATCATAACAGATTCCAATGCCAATATCTCCAAATTCTGTTTTAGCTAGTGTAACCTGATTTCCAGGACTTAGTGTATCAGATTCTTTAAAATAGATTTTTCCTTTAACATCAATATCAAATAAATGCATTTTTCTATGCTTAGCTATTATTTCACCATTTTTATCAAATAAATAGCTAGTATTAAAGACTTTTGAGGCTTCTTTTTCAGGAATAGATCCTGCTAAAATATATGTGTTATTTTCATTAGCTAACTTAGCTATTGTAGATAATGTAGTGCTATTTGTTTCTTCTTCACAATATTCTACAAATTTTTCATTAGAATATGGGCAATTAAACATCTCTGGAAGAACAATAAAATCAGTATTTTGCATAGATGCTTTTAAAATCATTGATGTAGCATTTTCAATGTTTTTTTCTTTATTGTCAACTACATTAATTTGACATAGTGCAATTTTAATTTTCATATTAAACACTTTAAAAAATAGAAAAAAGTATGAATTAACTTCATACTTATGCAATATCTGCAGTTTGAAGTACAGTGTTAATATCACTAGAATTAACGGAATTTATTGAATCGCCACTTATTTTAAATACATATAATTCTCCATTACTGAATAATGATACGTATCTTGTGTAATTTCCATTTGATTGTTCTAAAATTACATCTGAAGCGTTTCTACCATCTAATGTTATTGTTTGAACTGTATCTACATAATCACCATTTTCTTGAGCATAACTAATTCTTTCTTGAGTTATATCTTTTAATGATGTGGAATCATTAGATACGTTATAATACTGTATAGTAGTGCCATTTTCATTTTTAAAGAACACAGAGCCTTCGTGATCACTGTCAGTTCCATTTACTTTATTCCAACTGTTTGGATAGCTGAAAGAAAATCCTGCTTCAGAAAATTTAACCATATCACCACTTTGTGTGCCTTGGTTATTATTGTTTGATCCTGTAATGATAATTCCACAGATAACGATTATTGTAATAAGTAAAATTGCTCCAATAAGAATTCTGTTTTCTTTAATGATTTCAATTGCACTTTCTTCATCGCTAAACTGTTTTTCCTTTTTTTCAGGAGCTTTATCGAATATTTCCTTTTTAGGAGCTGAGGGTTTCATTTTTGGAAATTTATATCCACAGTTCCCACATGCAGGCGCACCATCGTAACTAGGATTTCCACATTCGGGACATTTTTTCACAGCCTAACCTCCATTAATTTTAATTTTTATTTATTATAATATTTAAAACTAAATGTTTTTTAATTAGTGAATATAAATAATATGTAAGTGTGATAGTATGGCAAAACCTGAAATTATAAACTTTGATGATATAAATTATGCAATTTATAAAGTGGGCACATGGAAAAATCATTATGAAATAAATCAAATTGGTTTATCTAGGGAAATTCCTGTTACTAATGCTACTCTACATCATGTTAAATTAAGTATGGACGAAATTAGGAAATCTGAGTTTGATATTGATAATAAGACAGTAAATGGATTTGTAGCTATTGCTTTACAATTAAATCCTAAAGTTCAAGAAATGGATTTGGAAGATGTTATTGTGCTAGAACAAGAGGAATATGAAAATATTGTCGAAGAGTTAGATAATTTAGAATTATTAGGGGATGATGGTTCTGTTTCTTTAGATACTGAAGATTATCTTATTTTTAAGTTAGAAAAAGAGTGCCATGTAACTAATTCAATTCCAGCTAATTTACATACTAAAAAATATTATGTAGATGAATTAAAAAGAATTGAAGAGTCTTTAAGCTAAAATGCATCTAAAGTTACTCTTTTATCTCTTTTTAACTCTTTTGGTGGTTCTACTGCCACGAATTCAATGCCTTCTTTTTCAATTAATTCTTTTGCATCTTCTCCAAGTGATGGAGCTACAAGTAAACCACGTATTTTCTTTTTTTGGACACGGCATTCTTTTAAATAATCATTATCATTATCTTCAAAATCAGTAAGATATCTTTTTAATTGTTTTACAGCACTTACTCCAGCTTTACGTGCTTTTAATTCTAAAATCATTAAGTTGTTGTCACTATCTTTTCCTAAAATATCTATAAATCCATGTTCAACACTATATTCTCTTGCTGTTGGTTTAAATCCTTCTTCAATCATATGGGGTTTCTCCATAATCATATCACCCATATCTTTTTCATAACCTGCCTGTTCAAGTTCTTCAAAGTCTTCAATATTAGCATAAGTTATGTATTGAACCTTTCTAATTTCAACAATTAATAACTCTTTAGGAGTTCTTCTGTGACTTTCTAAAATTAAGTTATTATCTTGAATATATCCTCTTGTTCTGGATTTTGGAGGTTGCCAGTTTACAGGTTCTACTTTTTTCTCTTGGTGTATTAAAAATGAACCGTCTGGTTTTATCAAGATTATACGCTCTCCCCAATTCAATTCACTTAATGCCCGTCCTTCATAAGTAACTTTACAACAAGCATATATGGTGATTGTAGCTTTTTTTCTCAATGCTTCTCCTACTAAACCATAAGCATCTTCACAATTTGGGTTTTCTAGTATTTTATATTTCATTAAAATAAGATTACTGTAGTTTAGTTTAAATATTTTATCATGAAAATTAATTATCATGGATTTAGATGATTATTTTATTTCAAAACGCAAGGAATATGTCATGGATTCTTTTGAGTTTCAAAATGGTGAAGTCTTAAATAATGTTGTTGTTGAATATATGACATTTGGAACTCCAAAATACGATGATGATGGACATATTAATAATGCTGTTGTATATTGTCATGGTTCTTTAGGAAATTATGCTTCTGCTAGTAAATTATGTCCTTTGTCTTATGTGGGAGGTCCTTTTGATAAAAATGAATTCTTTTTTATTTCTCTTTCGGAGTTAGGAGCACCTGGCTCTTGTAGCCCATCAATAACTAAATTAAATAATAAATTTCCAAAATACACAGTTGAAGATATGGTTAATTTTCAAAATAAATTTTTAAAAGATAAATTTGGAATAACTCACGTTAAAGGAATTATTGGAAACTCTATGGGTGGTTTTGTAGCCTTAACTTGCGGGGTTTTATATCCTGATTATGCAGATTTTATTATTTCTGGTGTAAGTGGATTTAAAGTAGCTGGACGTAATTATATTTTATCAAAATTGGTTGATGAGATTATTTCAACTGATAGTGATTATAACTCTGGAAAAAACACTCCTTCACTTGTAAGAACCTTAAGACTAGCTACTCAGGCAGTTTATAGTTTTGGTATTTCAAAAGAAGCTCTTCATAAAATTCCAAATAATCAATTAGATATTGAATTTGATGAATTTGGAGATGAAGGATTGCTTGATAACATTTATGATGTTAAATATTGCAATGATGCAACCTTAGATTATGATATTGAAGATGATTTGGATAAAATAACTTCTAAGGTTTTAATAATTGGTATAAATCAAGATCAGTATTTCCCTCCAAATTTAGATGCAATTCCAATGCATAATTTAATAAAAGATTCTGAGTTAGTTATTTATGATTCTGATTTAGGTCATATTGGATTTAGAGAACTTGAAACAATTGAAAAAGAATTGTCTGAATTTATGAAAAATTTCAGGTGAAAATATGGATATTAAGATTATGGATTATGGTATGGGTGATGATACTTGTTTTATTTTGTATAATGTAGGGGGCCTTACTCCAGATCAATTAGAATTTCTAAATAATAATCTTGATGATGAAACACAAATTATAGATGGTAATTTAATATTAAAAACAAAATTTGAAAAAGAGTTTTTCCCGTTTAAGAGCAATGAGTCTAAAATTAAGCAGGAGGATTTCATTTCAAGAGAAGAAATTGAAATGTGTATGTTTTTAGCTAGTTTTTTAGAAGATATGAAGTAAAAGTAGCTAGAGTTATATCTAGCTATTTTGATGCTTCTAGCATGTGTTTAGTAGCTTTCAGAGATTTTTCAGCTATTTCTTTTGGTACAGTTATTTGAGGTTCTTCGTTTTTAAGTGCGTCTCTTACTTTTTCTAAAGTATGTAATTTCATTGTGTTACAAATAGCTCCTTCAAGTAAAGGATATAATTTTTTACCTGGAATTTCATTTTCAAGTCTTGTAATCATGTCAATTTCAGTACCAATTACAAATTCTTCGCTGTCGCTTTGGTCAATGTATTTTAACATTCCACCAGTTGAGAGAACTTTATCACAGGCTTCTTGAACATCTATGTTACATTCTGGATGGCAAATAATCTCTGCATTAGGATATTCTTTTCTTTTTAATTCAACATCTTCAACATGGAATAATTTGTGAACATAACAGTGTCCGCCTTTTGGAACAGGTATGATTTCTTTAGAAGTTTGTTTAGCTACATTGCCACCTAAGTTGTTATCTGGTCCAAAGAGTATTTTGTCTTGGGGTAAACTTTGGGTAACTTGCAGAGCATTAGCTGAAGTACATAATGTATCTGCATGTTGTTTAGCTTCAGCAATACTGTTTACATAAAGAATTACTCCTGCATCAGGGTGTTCTTCTTTTGCTTTTAATAATTCTTCTTCAGGTAACATATGTGCCATAGGACATTCTGCTTCTAAATCAGGAATTACAATTTTTTTATCAGGATTTAATATATAAGCAGTTTCAGCCATGAAATCTACTCCACAGAAAATAACTAAATCTTTATCTTCTATTTGGGCAGCTTTCATACATAATTCTAATGAATCTCCAAGGAAATCAGCTATTTCTTGAATTTCTTTAGGTTGATAATTGTGCGCAAGTATTATTGCATTTTTTTCTTCTTTTAATTGTTTAATTTCATCTTGTAAAGACCCACTCATTATTCTCACCTATTGTTAACATACTTTCTAACTTCATTAGTAATAATTAACTTATGTTCGTCTTTTTTATTAAAGTCTTTTATCCAAAATGATATTTTTAATGTACTTTCTTCAAAGGTAATACCTTTTGAATATATTTTAGGCTTTGGATTTTTTAAAACTCCTTCTTGTTTGCTTATAAAATCTAGAATATATTTTTCAAACTCTTCAATATCTATATCTAAGCTAATTCCAGCAATTAAATCTACTCTATTGTGTTCATGTTCGTTGTATTGTAAATAAGTGTTATTAGTTAATGTAGAATTTGGAATATTGCTTAATACACCATTATCATCTTTAATAGTAGTTGATCTAAGGCGTATTATTTCTACAGTTCCTTTCATTTCTTTAATTTCAAGAGTATCTCCAACTTTAACACTTCTACCTAATATTAATAGAATACCTGAAAACAAATTTGAGATAAGGTCTTTAGCTGCAAAACTCACAGCAATACCTACAATTCCTAAACTTAATAGTGTTGCAGTTAAATTTATATCAAATAGCTGCAATATTGCTACTAATGCTATGAAATAAATTATGTAGTTTATAATATCTCTAATAAGATAAATTAAAGTGATATCTTTTTTAAATCTCTTTATTTTATTCATTAGATAAGCTACAACTCTTACAATGATGCTTGCAGTTATTATAACTATTAAAATGAAGACTATTTTTGAAAACGGGTCTTCTATTAGTCCTATAATGTTCATATTATGCACTTAAAACTTCTATTGTCATTAAATCTTTTGCAACTTCAACATTTTCAAAAACTTCCTTAGCTTCTTTTAATAAATCCTCAGTATCAGTATATCGTGGACTAATATGAGTTAATATTAATCGTTTACTATTGGAGTATTTAGATATTGTAGCTGCATCGTGTGATGTTGAATGGAAATTTTCTCTAGCTTTATCATCATCTTCAAGTGTGTATGTTGATTCATGGATTAATAAATCACTATCTTTTGCAAATTGAATCATTTCCTCGCAAGGACGAGTATCTCCAGAATAGGTGATTTTTATTCCTTTTCTAGCATCTCCAAGAACTTGTGAGGGTTTTATAATACGTCCATTTACTTCAACTTCTTCGCCATTATGCAATTTTCCAAAAAGAGGACCTACTGGAATCCCAAGTTCAATAGCTTTTTCGCGCAAAAACCTTGGTTTTTTCTTTTCTTCTATTGAATATGCAAGATTAATTACATTATGCTTAACTTCTTGGGATTTAATAATGTATTCTTCAGTTTCAATAATTGTCTGACTATCAATTTCTATAAATTCAACTGGAAAATCAAATTTACAATAACCTAATGAATAAATTGCATTTTCAACTTGTTTAAGGCCTCTTGGACCATATATTGTTAATGGTTTTTCTCTTCCTCTAAAATTCAATGATTGTAAAAGTCCGGGAAGACCTAATATGTGGTCTCCATGATAATGACTAATAAAAATCTTAGATATTTTCATAGGGCTTATTTTTGCATATATTAGTTGTTTTTGAGTTGATTCTCCACAATCAAACAGCATAACTTCACCAAAGGCTTTTAAAATTATCCCTGGATGATTTCTAGTATATGAATGAACTGCAGAAGAAGTTCCTAAAAATGTAATTTCCATTTAATCACTTATTATATATTATAATAAAAATATATATCAACATATAATTTAAAATTTTGGTGATTTCTTTGGATAAAATAATTAAGTACATGCTTGAAGAGGATGAAGGTTTTGGTGATATTACATCTGAAGCAGTAGTTAATGAGGATAAAATTGTAGAAGCCCATATTATTTCTAAAGATGAAGGTATTTTAGCAGGTACTGACATTATTAAAGAAATGTTTGAGTCTAAAAACATCCAAGTAACATTTAATCTGAAAGATGGAAATAAAATAACTAAAAATGATTTACTAATGAGTCTAAAAGGTGATGCAAGGACTATATTGTTGCTTGAGAGATCTGCACTGAATTTATTTATGAGGATGAGTGGTGTAGCCAGTAGTGCTAATTACCATGTTAATTTAGTAAAAGATTATGATGTAATAGTTGCAGGAACACGTAAAACATCACCAGCTATTGGAAAATTTGATAAACAAGCATTAAAAATTGGTGGTGCTGATACACATAGATTCTCACTTGATGATATGGTTTTAATTAAAGATAATCATATAGCTAGTGTTGGAACTCCTTTAGAAACACTCTTAAAAGCTAAAGAGAATGTTAGTTTTTCTAAAAAAATTGAAATAGAAGTTGAATCTCTAGATGATGCTATTTTATGTGTTGAAAATGGAGCAGATATTGTAATGTTGGATAATATGACTCCTGATGAAGTTAAAGAAGTTTTAGATGAATTAATTAAATTAAACATTCGCAGTAATTCTTTAATTGAAGTTTCTGGGGGAATTAATAATAAAAATATTGTTGATTATGCTAAATTAAGTGTTGATATAATTTCTCTTGGAGCATTAACTCATTCAAGTAGAAGTCTAAACTTTTCTTTAAAAATAATGGAGGATTAAAATATGTCTGTTGAAAATGCATTTAACCAAAAAGCTAAAGAGTATGATAGTGAAAGAAGAGCTTTAATTCCATGTTTTGATGATTTTTATAATATAGCTATTGATTGTATTGATTTTGAAGGAGACAATCCTAAAGTTTTAGATTTAGGTGCTGGAACTGGTATTTTATCTCAATTTTTACTTGAAAAATATCCAAATGCTCAAATTACTCTTATAGATTTGGCAGATAAAATGTTAAAAGAAGCTGAGCAAAGATTTGCAGGTAATGATAATATTTCAGTTGTTTGTGATAATTATTTAACTCATGAATTTGACACTAAATTTGATATAATTATTTCTTCTCTTTCTATTCATCATTTAACTGGTGGGGAAAAGAAAACTTTAATTGAAAAGTATGTTGCTTTATTAAATGATGGTGGAAACTTTGTTAATGCTGATCAAGTTTTAAATCCTAATGGGGATGTTGAAGAGTATTTTAATGCTAAATTCGAAGAACATAAAGGAGATATCAGCAAGGAAGCTTTAGATGAAGCTAAAATTAGAAAAACTTATGATAAACCAAGTTCTGTAGAGTTTCAATTAGAATGCCTAAAAAATGCAGGATGTAAATATGTGGGAATTCCATATAAATATTATATTTTCGCTGTTTTTTGGGCTAAAAAATGATAAATTTATTAATATATGAAAATCATAATTATTAAAGATAGATGATTATTATTTTTTTTTACAATGGTGATTTAATGGTAAAAATGGCTAAATTAGCTTTGGAAGATGGTACAGTTTTAAAAGGTGATGGTTTCGGTTATGAAACTACTAAGGTGGGTGAACTTGTTTTTTCAACTGGGATGGTTGGTTATACTGAATCTTTAACTGATCCTTCTTTTAAAGGAGAAATTTTAATGTCTACTTATCCTTTAGAGGGAAATTATGGGGTAAGTGAAGACTGGTATCAGTCAGATAAAATTCAGGCTGAAGGATTTGTTGTAAGGGAAGTTTGCAGAGAAGTTTCTAATTTTTCATCTCAAAAAACTTTAGATGATTTTTTAAATGAATTTGAAACACCTGGAATTAGTGGAATTGACACACGTGATTTAACTCTTAAAATTCGTGAAGAAGGTTCAATGAAAGCAGCTATTTCAACTGAAGATATTCCTGATGGCGAATTAGTAGAACTTGCACGAGGACAACCAAGTATTATTGATATAGATGTAGTACCACAAGTATCTACTAAAGAAATTAAAGTTTTTAATCAAGATGCTGATAAAAAAGTAGCTTTAATTGACTGTGGTGTTAAGAAAAATATTATAAACAACTTTTTAGAACGTGGAATTGGAGTTGTTTTATTCCCATATGATACTGATTATAAAACTATTTTAGATTACTCCCCTAATGGGTTAATGATTACTTCAGGACCTGGAAATCCAGATAGGGTATTTGAAACTATTAGTACAGTTCAAAAATTAGCTAATAGATTACCTATTTTTGGAATTTGTATGGGTCAACAGTTAGTAGCTAAATCTTTTGGAGCTAAATCTTACAAAATGAAATTTGGACACAGAGGAGCAAACCAACCGGTAAAAGACTTAAAAACTGGTAAAGTATATATCACTTCTCAAAATCATGGATTTACTATTGATAAAGAGTCTATTAAGAATACTGATTTAGTTTTAACTCAAGTAAATCTTAATGATGGAACTCCTGAAGGTTTTTCACATAAAGAATTACCAGTTCATTGTATTCAGTACCATCCTGAAGCAGGACCTGGTCCAAATGATACAAGATATATTTTTGATAAATTTAGTCAAATGATGGATGAATATTAAAATTACCATTTTATAATAAAAATTAACGAGGATTACAAAATGCCTATTGATAAGGATATTAAAAAAGTATTAATAATTGGTTCTGGACCTATTCAGATTGGTCAAGCAGCTGAATTTGATTATTCTGGTTCACAAGCATGTAAATCACTAAGAGAAGAAGGAATTGAAACTGTCCTTGTTAACAGTAATCCAGCTACCATTCAAACTGACATGGACATGGCAGATACTGTTTATACTGAACCATTAACTCCGGAAATTGTCTCAGAAATTATTAAAAAAGAAAAAGTTGATGCAATTTTACCAACTATGGGTGGACAAACAGGATTAAACATAGCTACAGGACTTGGGGATTTAGGTTTACTTGATGGAATTAAAGTCTTAGGTTCTGATATTCAAACAATTAAAGATGTAGAAGACCGTGATTTATTTGGTCACTTTATGGATAAACTTAATGAACCTATTCCAAAATGTCATGCTGTAGAAAGTGTTGAAGAAGCTCTAGAAGCAGTAAAAGATATTGGTTACCCAGTAATTGTAAGACCTGCATTTACACTTGGAGGAACTGGTGGTGGGGTAGCTTACAATGAAAAAGAATTAATTGAAATAGCTACTCATGGATTAGATATGAGTTTCATTAATCAAGTTCTTATTGATGAATCTGTTTTAGGCTGGAAAGAGTTTGAATATGAAGTAATGAGAGATAAAGAAGACACTTGTATCATTGTATGTAATATGGAAAACATAGATCCTATGGGAATCCACACTGGTGAGAGTGTTGTTGTTGCTCCTGCTCAAAATTTAAATGATAAAGATTCACAAGCACTAAGGGATGCTTCTATTAAGATTATCCGAGCTTTAGGTATTCAAGGTGGATGTAATATTCAGTTTGCAGTTAATCCTGAAACTGGAGAATATAAAGTAATTGAAGTAAATCCAAGGGTAAGTAGAAGTAGTGCACTTGCATCTAAAGCAACTGGTTATCCGATAGCTAAAATTTCTTCTAAAATAGCTTTAGGAATGACTTTAGATGAAATTAAAAATGATATTACTAAAGAAACTCCTGCTTCTTTTGAACCAGCTATTGATTATGTAGTTGTAAAAATCCCAAGATGGCCATTTGATAAATTCAGAGGAATTAATCGTGAAATAGGAGTTCAAATGAAAGCTACTGGTGAAGTAATGGCTATTGGTAGAACTTTTGAAGAAGCAATCCAAAAAGCTATTAGATCACTTGATATGGGTCATGATGGATTTGAATATATTGAATACACTGAAGATGACTTAGCTAATCCAACTGATGATAGATTATTCCAATTATATTCAGCTATTAAAGATGGAATGGATTTAGATAAGATTCAAAAATTAACTAATATTGATAAATTCTTTTTATACAAAATCAGAAACATTGTTAACTTTGAAAATGAAGTTACAGAAGAAAAATTAAATGATGCTGACTTTTTAAGAAAAGCTAAACAAATAGGATGTTCAAATAAAAGATTAGCTACTTTATCTGGCCAAACTGAAGAATATATTAGAAACTTACTTAATAGATTCAACATAAAACAGTCCTATAAAATGGTAGATACTTGTGCTGCAGAATTTGAAGCTAAAACACCATATTATTACAGTACTTATGATTCTGGTAATGAACTTAAATCATCTAATAAAAAGAAAATTGTTATTTTAGGCGCAGGTCCTATTAGAATAGGTCAGGGTATTGAATTTGATTACTGTTGTGTACATTCTTCACTTGCTCTAAAAGATGAAGGTATTGAAACTATTTTAATTAACAACAATCCAGAAACAGTAAGTACTGATTATGATATTTCTGATAAATTATTCTTTGAACCAATTACTTTTGAAGATGTAATGGGTATTATAGATCAGGAAAAACCTGATGGTGTTGTTGTTCAATTTGGTGGTCAGACATCTATTAATTTAGCAGTACCTCTAGCTAATGCGGGTGTTAAAATATTAGGAACTCCATATGAAAGTATTGATGGAGTTGAAGACAGAGAATTATTTGCTGAATTATTAAATAAATTACATATTCATCAAGCACCATATGGAACAGCTAATTCCTTTGAAGAAGCTAAAGAAATAGCTGAGAGGATTACTTTCCCTGTTTTAGTACGTCCGTCATATGTTATTGGTGGAAGAGCTATGGAAATTGTTTATGACAATACTGAGCTTGAAGAATATATGAAAGAAGCTGTAAAAGTCTCACCAGAACATCCGATTTTAGTAGATAAATTCTTAGAAGATGCTATTGAATTGGATGTAGATGTATTATGTGATGGTGAAGAAGTATTCATAGCAGGAATTATGGAGCATATTGAAGAAGCAGGAGTTCACTCTGGAGATTCAGCTTGTGTAATTCCACCTCAAACTATTCCGGAACATATTCTTAACACTATAAGAGAATACAGTACTAAATTAGCTTTGGAATTAAATGTTAAAGGTTTAATGAATATTCAATATGCAGTTAAACTTGATGAAGAAATGGTCTACATTATTGAAGCTAATCCTCGTGCAAGTAGAACAGTTCCATTTGTAAGTAAAGCTATTGGAGTACCATTAGCTAAAGTAGCTACTTGGATTATGACTGGAGCTAAATTAAAAGACTTTGGTTTAACTAAAGAAATAAAAATTGACCATGTAGCTGTAAAAGAGTCTGTTTTCCCATTCTTAAAACTTCCGGAATCTGATACTGTACTTGGACCTGAAATGAAATCCACTGGTGAAAGTATAGGTATTGATGATAACTTTGGAATGGCATTTTACAAATCACAACTTGCTGCAGGCATGGATTTACCAAAAGAAGGTAAAATTTTCATTAGTGTAAAAGAACAAGACAAAAAGAAAATCAGGCCAATTGCTGAAAAAGCAGCTAATTTGGGATTTGAACTTGTTGCAACTAGTGGAACTGCTGACGCTGCCAAAGGAGTAAATATTGAGAAAATTAAAAAGGTATCTCAAGGATCTCCAAATATTAGGGATTCAATTTTAAACAAAGAAATTGATTTAATTATTAACACTTCAGAAGGCAAACAATCAGCTAAAGATGGTTATATAATTAGACGTTTAGCTATTGAACTTGGTATACCATATGTTACCACATTATCTGGAGCTAGAGCTGCATTAAATGCTATTGAAGCAGTTCAAAATAATAAAATTAATGTAAAATCTTTAAATGAGCATATTGATGGAGAATAAGATTAATTATTATATAAATAATCTTTAATGTCTATTCCACAATATGGACATTCTTTTTCTTTATTTTTTAATTTACGTCTACATTTTGGACAATAATTTAATTTAACAGGATATTCTTTAGTTGGGTCTAATTTTTTATTAATATCTATTTTTAATGTAATTTTAGTTTTTAGAGCATTTATGTCCCAATTATTATCCATTAGCTTTTTTTTATAATAATAAGCTTCAGTCATACTTGTATAGTATCCAAAAATAGTGTCTCCTTTTTGCACATAAAATTCCCGTTTTTTATGGTCAAAAAGAATTTTTCCTTCTCTTTCTTCTTTATTTATTTTACTTCCTTTGATTCTACCTTGTGGTCTTTTTTCAGGAAAAGGAGGTAATTTCATATTTTCATATTTATTTTCTAAATCTGATTCAACAAGTAAATCATAATCAAAATTACAGTAAAAAAGAGCATCTCTTTCATATAAAGCATCAGATAATTTTTTAAACTCACCATAGTCTTTGTTGTTGTATTTTATCCTATACACATTTCCAGATTTTACAATATTTCTGTAAAAATACCTTATTTCTTGTGAGTTAATAGTAATCATTCCTATTATGCTTAAAGAAAGGCGTAGGGCCATATTTTTGGGAGGTATAAAAAGTGTTCTAACTTTTTTGAAGTTAATTGAGGTTGTATTTATATTAATTAAGAATATGACCCTTCGCCAAAATAATATATCTTATTGTATTTTTATAAAAGTTTCCATTCAATAAGTAATCTATATATAAAACAAATTAGAAAACTTTTTTTTAATGTTAACAATTAAAGATGCTGTTGTATTAAAAGGACAGGATTTGACTCCAGTTCGTGAAAATATTGTTATTGATGATGGTAAAATCATTGAAATGGCTAGGGATGTCTGCGAGGGTAAAATTATAGATGCTTCTGATTCAATTGTTTGTCCAACTTTTTTAAATGGCCATACTCATATTGGTGATTCTATAATTAAAGATGAAGGCTATGGATTATCCTTGGGAGAAATGGTTAAACCTCCAAATGGTGTTAAACATAAAGCATTAGCTAATGTAGAAGATGATGAAATCATTGAAGCTATGAAAAAGTCAATGTGGGATATGTTTGAATCTGGAACAACTCATTTTATTGATTATAGGGAAGGTGGAATTAAAGGAGTTCAGCTTTTAAGAAAAGCATCTAAAGACATACCAGTAACTCCAGTAATCCTTGGTCGTGATGACAGTTTCTATGGTGATGATCCTGATTTAAGAAAAGTTAAAATAGCTATTCGTAAACTTTTAAAATTAGCTGATGGGATAGCATTAAGTGGATTTGGTGAAGTTAGTGATGAAGTAGCTAGTTTAATAACTTCAAGGTGTAGAAAAGCAGGTAAAATATCTTCTATTCACACAGCGGAATCTATGCACATCCAAGAGGATTCTTTAAGAGATTTTAATAAAACAGAAATCCAAAGGGGGGTGGATGCTAATTTTGATCAGTTAGTTCATTGTGCAAATCCAATAAATAATGATTTGGATTTAATTAAAGATTCCAATATTGTAGTTTGTCCAAGAGCTAATGCAACTTTAAATGTTGGTGTAGCTCCTTTAGGCGAAATGTTTTTCAGAGGAATTAAACCTCTATTAGGTAGTGATAATTTAATGTTAAATTCACCTAATTTACTTAGAGAATTGGAGTTTAGCTTAAAAATAATGTCAATTTATTACAAAAATTACTTAAATCCTAAAGATTTATTAAAAACCGCAACAACTAATATTTGTAATTTTAGTATTAATCAGTATATTCAAAAGCCAATTATTGATGTTAATCAGGATGCAAATTTATTTATTTCTAAACGTTTTTCAAAAAATCATTATTTAAACATCATAAATCGTTGTGAAACGAAAAATATATTATATATTATGAATAGAGATATTCGTGTTAATAATGTTTGATATAAGATATATCAGATTATTTGGGAGATGGAAACATGTACAAAAAAATATTAGTCCCAACTGACGGGTCAGAATTTGCTCAAAAAGCTGAAAAACATGCATTATTTTTAGCTAAAATGACTGGTGCAGATATTTATGCGCTAAGTGTTACTGAAAATAATTTTGTTAATGGGCTTCCATTAGATGATGAGGTATATCAATTAAATCAATTACTTAAAGAACGTTCTGAAGAGAATGTAAAAGAATTTGAAGAGATAGATGGAGCTTCTGAGGTTACATTCCATAGTATTATTAAAGAAGGTTCACCTGCTAAAACTATTTTGGAAGTTGCTAAACAAGAAGACATTGATTTAATTGTTATTGGTAGTTCTGGTAAGTCTGGATTTGACAGATTTATAATGGGTAGTGTTGCTGAAAAAGTAGTTAACGCTGCTAAATGTGCGGTGTTAGTTATTCACTAATTTTTCAACATTTCCCTTTTTTATATTTTTAATAAAACTATTTTAAGGTGTTTAATTTATGTTAGTAAAAAGAGCTATGTCTAAAAATGTTGTTAGTGTTTCAGTTCCTGGAAACCGTGAAAAAGTTTTAGACTTAATGAGAAAAGAAAATAAAGCGGTTCTTCCAGTTGTTAAAGGAGATACTAAACAATTAGTAGGTTTAATAACTCGTTCAGATTTAATTGTTAATCCTGATGAAGAACAAATAGCTATTTTAATGAGTACTAATTTAGTTACTGCAAACCCTGATGATGATGTTGTTGATGTAGCTAAAAAAATGATTGATAATAATGTTAGGAGAGTTCCTGTTGTTGATGATGATGGTGATTTAGTTGGTATTATCACTTCCTTTGATTTGGTATCAAATGCTTTAATTAAACTTGAAAGTGATGATCCTGTTGAAAATTTCATGATTACTTCAGTTCCAACAACATGGTATAAAACTCCACTAAATGTAGCATTTGAAACTATGAAACAATTTGGTCTTAAATCTGTTTTAGCTTTAAATGATTCTGCTAAATTAGTGGGTATTTTAACTGAAACAGACTTTATTGGTGAATCTGAAATTATCTCAGAACGTAGTGAACACAGCTCTACTGTAGGAACTGAAGGAGATAAATGGTCATGGGATAGTACTTCTGTTTTATATATTGAGAAAAATTGTTTAAAATTTACCGACAAACTAGTTGAAGATGTTGGTACACATAAAGTTGAAGTAGTTAACTCTAAAACTAAAGCATCTGATTGTGCTAAAAAAATGAAAACATTAAATATTGAACAAATTCCAGTCATCGGTGTTGAAGGAGAGTTAATTGGGCTTGTAAGGGCTAGTGATTTAATTAAAGCTTTAATCGAGTAATTGTGGTGTGTATGGCTCTTAATCCAGTTTTAGTTATAAAAGTTGTAGAGGGGAATTCTGTTGGTGTTAGAGCAAGGCTTAAAGATGATTATGTTGAACATGAAATTGTTTTAAATTCAGTACTTGCTTATTATTGGGCTAATGGTTTTCCTCCGGTTGTAAGATTTTTAGAGCTCTTTGAGTCTGTTATAAAAAGAACTATTAACGAGCTAATGCCTCATAAAAACTTAAATTTGAAATATGATATTAAAGCAGATGCTAAACTTGAGGAAGCTTCTGAAATAGAAATTAATTTAATTGAGGTTGAAGCTGATGGTGTTGGCTTTAAAATAGATGGAAAACAATTAATTCTTCAAGGTTTTAGAAATGCTGAGGATTCTCAAGAAGAAACTCAATCATTTAGTGAAAGTTTTGATAAAACACTAATAACACCTGATGTTGTTTTAAATAAATATAATGAATTGAAAAAGAAACAATAAATCTTTTAATTTAGTTGATTGGAGATTAAATATCTCCTTTTAAGTTTTTAGGATTATATATTTCTCCTTATGTATGGTAATAATTCCATAAATTCGTTTAAGCATTCTTCTTTTGATTGGAAATCATTGCCTTTAATTAATCCATTTTCATAGATTATTTGATTTTTAATAGCTATTTTTTTAGAATCACTTGAAATTACTTTATCTTTTAGCTGTTTTTTTGTATTTTCAATATTTATTGTATATGGAAGTTGATATTCAAAAGCACCTTTTGTGTAGTCAAGTGTAATGCTTTCATCATCATCAATTGGTGATAAATTTAGGACTACTTTTTTAAATCCTATTGATTTTAATTTATCGTTTATGTCTTTTAATGTGTTATCATCTAATATTTTATTTAACTCATCAACTTCACATAGGGCAATGCCATTATTATTTCTAACTTTGACAATTTCACACTTTGTTTTTTCATAAATGAAATCTTCACTATCACTAATCTGTTTAATATTTTCTTTAGTCATTTTAGTGTTAGCAGGTAATCTGGTTCCAAGACAGGTAGTTGATCTCGAAAATGGAATGTTATGTTTGTTTAAATATTCATGAATCTCTTTTGAAGTTAATTTAGCCTGAATAAAGGGACTTTCAATATTATTTTTATAAGTAATTAATATTCCTGGCCTGTCTAGGACTAAATCACTAATATTATTTCCATCTAAAACAGCTTCATATTCTTTAGCATAATTTTTAATAGCTCCGTACATTAAATCTCTACATACAAAACATCTATCTGGTTTATTAGCTAATAACTCTTCGTTTTCATAGAAATTTAAATCAATAATCTTGTGTTTTATCCCAAATTCTTTAGCTACTTCTTTACAATGTTTTATAAAACCTGTAGGAAAGATGTGGTTATCAATAGTTATAGCTATTGGATTATCACTAACTTCAGATGCAAGATATGCAAGTAATGTACTGTCAGCACCTCCAGAAAAAGCTATTGCAATTTTACGATTTTTGATGATGTTTTTTACATATTCAATTTTTTCATCTAAATTCATTCTATCACATGTGCTATGTATCTTATTAAAGATTTTGCATCTTCCTTTTTAATATCTTCGCAAAAACGAATAAATGTAATTAACTGATTTTTTGTATTTTCATCTAATTTTGAACCATTTAAGGTTTGTGCATAATTTCTTTTTGGATAGAATGTAGATTTAGCAATAGAAATTAATTCAGCTTTCTCGTCTTGTGTAATAATGTCTTTTTCAACAGCTTTTGTAAAAGTATATTCCATATTAATTAAAGGCTCAGATAATTGTTCTAAGGTTTCACTATCAAGCATAACTGCTACATCATCATCAGATGTTACCTTACCCGTTGCATACTGTTCATAAACATAGCCTATTCCTTTCATACCTAAACTATCTAATTCAGAAGCTCTTAGAGCACCCATACTAGATGCTCCAACTACGCATATTCCTTCATTAATAGCTTTGAGAATTTCTCTGTGTCCAACTGCAGAATTTTGATGAAAAACACCATCAATTATTCCAATAATGTCAGGATGTTCACGAATAGCTAAACCTAAGTCTCCACGTTTAATTGGTCTTTTATAACTAACTTCAACATCTTCGTGGGAGTCTAATATTTCTTTTGCTTCATCAAATGAAAGTGATAATCCAGTATAAATTATTATCTTAATCATAAAAATCTAAAATTTTAAACAACGATCTCCAGCACGGGTATTGTCTAGGGAATAAAGTTCCATTGTTGGAATTACAACACGAACTACACTTACTCCAAGTTCTGGGCGTGTTAAATCAGCATATACTACTTTATCTAATCCATTTTTAGTTAATTCCTCTTTAACAATTTCAATATCTTTATTTATAGAATTAGTACTTTTATCTTCAATATCCCCAAATAATATTTTATCTTCTTCATCTTCAAAATAATAGCTATTGATACGTTTCATACGTTCATAACCTGCTTTACGTGCAAAATCAGCTCTTACAGTGTCTTCACGAGCACCCTGAATTTGTGTTGCTCTACTTTGAGCTACTTCAGTAAGAGCACGTAAAACAGCTATTTCTGGATTAAGATGAGTTCCAATACCAAGTGATAATAATCCAGCATCTTTTAAAACAGTATCATCTGCAGATGCAGCTATTGTAGGGACATTAACATCTGCTGTTAAATCCATTAACTTAATATTAATTCCATTTTCTTGGTATTTGTCAAGAACTTCATTAATATTTTCACTGCCAATACTTTCAAGGTCAATTTGTGCTGAATTTTTATGAGTAAGCTCAAAAATACTCCAAGCGTCTCTTTCAATAACTTCAAAGATTCCATGTAGAATAGCTTCTTCTAAAATATTTCCTGAAGCTAATCCGTTTGTATTTCCTTTAAACAAACTTTGAACATTATTTTCAGGAACATATGGGTGATAAATTGCATTAGATGGAATATAGTAATCTTCACCAGAGATTAAATCTTTTGATATGCTCCATTCTAAATTCATTGATTTAAGTAAATCTTTGCTGAAATCTCTTGGTAAATTTAAGGATTGTGGATCAATATAATTGCCCTCAAGTTCATCTAAAGTTGCAATATGTGTTTTATCAGTGTCTTGTTTTTCAGCAGAGTATCTCTCAAAGCCTTCCATCATAGCTGAAGCTTTAGCGTGTTCTGGTGTAATTCCTTTACCACCATAGATACTTATTCCTCCATCCTGAGCAGTAGGTCTAATAGCTGAAAAAACAGGAACGCCTATTCTGTCTAGGTGTGTTATTTCAGTTATACGAGTTATTCCAGCTATTTTGGTTTTACCCTCATTGTTTTCAATTGTTTTTGAAGGAGGAATTATTCTGTGTGTTCCTTTAAAAAATGTTATTTCTTCCATTGTTTAGTATCCTATTAAAACGTGTATTATACCTTCAACACCCATTGTCATAGCTAAATAGGTCATACCACCAGCAATAGCTATTGTAACAACCCAAATTAATCCGTTCCATCTAAGTACTTTACTACCGTCTAAATTCCAAATAGGAATTAAGTTGAAAGTAGCTAAATAACTGTTAATAGTAAATCCAAGTGAACAAATAAGGAATACGAGTTGCATTGTTTGATTGAAAAATGCTTGCGGATAAACTGTAGCTGCTATTAATAAAAAGATTATAGCAAGTACAATGTTTACTATTGGTCCAGATATGGAGATTATACCATTAGTTTTATCATCTAAGAAATTTGCATATGTATAAACAGCTCCAGGAGCAGCAAATACAATACCGCAAAATGAACTAGCTAATGCAATAATCAGACCTGCTGGCCAAAGCTTATATTCAGACCAGTAACCAAAATGCATAGCACTGAATTTATGTCCAAGTTCATGGAGGATAAATCCTAAACCTACTCCTACCATTACAATCGGTAATATAGAGTACATAGAAGAGAAATCTCTACCTGTATACAATATTGAAAAAGAAAGTGAGATGAAAAAAAATGAAATTATTAAGTCTCTCACTTCATTACTTGTAAATTTAAACATGATTTTTACATTTCTAATTTTATATATAAAAATTTTTAGTAATTTTAGGGGTTGTGTCAATTAATTATAAAAACAGTTTTTGAGTCACAATTCTTGTTTTCTTTGTAATATAGTTAAACAATTCCAAATATTGCTCTAAATGCTTGGTACACCCAAAAAATCAGTAAAATAATTAATGTTATAAACGAAAATACACAAATTCCTTTTAATATTTGCTCATTTATCAAAATACCTTCTCATTTACAATTCTTTTACTATAGCTATTATTTTTGTAAGGATAGGTATATAATGTTTAATATAGTTTTAAAATCAAAAATCTGTTTTTTTTATCAGTATAAACTTTCAAATATAAAAAAAGAAGGATAATTAAAAAATTATCCGTTTATTTTGATTGTATTTTCTATTTCATAATCTTTCCAATAAGAAGTTATAATATACTTTCCAGGAATTAATTTAATATTTAAACTAGCTATTCCATCACCGTTGGTTGTTTTATTGTAAATAACACCATGTATGTTGAATTTCACTGTTTGATTATCTAGTGGATTTCCATGATTGTCTAATGTCGTTGCCATAAAAGTAGAATTATCTAAGTAATTCATAGTTAAATCATTAGTTAATAGTGTTGGTAGTACGGTTATATGGTTTCCAACATCTAATCCATCAACAGTTGTTGTTATTGTATAATTTCCAGGTTTTAAATTAATATTTAATTTTGCATGGCCTGTAGTATTAGTTGTTTTGGTATATAAAACTCCATTTATGTTAAATTGGACAGTTTTGTTTTGTGCTATTTTTCCGTCTTTTCCATAGATTTTAACAATAAACTGTGATTCATTTTTATAATATTTAGTTAAATCATTGCTTTCAATTAATGAGTTAACAGTTATGTTAAATGCTTTTTGTTCATTAGTTATTGGATTATATGCAGTTAAAACATATTGTCCTGGTCTTAAATTAATATTTAATTCAGCACTACCTGTTTTATCTGTTGTTTTATCATATAACACTCCATTTATGTTAAACTTAATTTTTGTATTTGCTAATGCTGTTTTATTGGAATCTGTGAAATTAGCTACAAATTTAGCCTCATCACCATAGGTTTTAACAAGATTATTAGCTATGATAGTTGGGTTAACAATAATAGTTTTATTAGCAGAACTTGCATTATATGTTTCATTTCCTTTAAATTCAGCATATATTGGATAATATCCTGAATCTAAATTAATGGTTAAATAAGCAAATCCTTTTGCATCTGTTATCTTGTTATATGTTTTATAGGGTCCTAGATTTGTCACCATGTAATGTGGGTTAAAATGAGTTTATTTTTT
>CAVDAS010000008.1:0-32623 GCA_963606955.1 Bacteroidaceae bacterium | reverse complement strand
TTTTTTTATTTAATTGAAAAAATCAATACATTTATATACTACCTATTCAATATATTATATTAATATATTCCTTATGAGTATAAAAGTTGGTAGCATAATAAGAAGGCTACGGATATTATAATTGATATAATATTTTATAAATGTATAAGTCTATTAGTGATAGCTATGTAAATGTAGGGAAATCTTTATATACTTTATTTAACTAATATTAAAATAATGTATAAAGATGAGCTATCTGTATTTATTCCGAATTCTTTTCTATCTGAATCTAAAGATCTTAAAGTTCGTACTTTCAAAGTAGGAGTTTTAGGTAGAGCTTTAGCAGTATTTCAGATTGATAATGTGGTTATTTATAATGATAATCATATTAAAAATGAAAATGGGGAAGAAGATGGAGAATTTATCGCTGAAGTTTTAAATTATATGAACACACCTCAATATTTGAGGAAAAGTGCATTTCCTATAAGACCAGAACTTAAGCATGTAGGTATTCTTCCACCGCTTAGAGCTCCTCATCATCCAGTTAATAGTCATCCAGACGTGGGAGACTATAGACAAGGATTTACTGTTAAAAGAAATAAGAAAGGAACTTTTGTGGATATAGGTATGGATAAACTTGCATTCTGCAAAGAGCAACTTACTGTTAAGAAAATTTTTAACTTTAAGATTACAAAAATTGCTAAGAAAGAAGTAATAGTCACACCTGATAAACCAGATGACATTTACTGGGGATATAATGTGATATCCTCTAATAAGAGTCTTAGAAATAGCTTAAAATTAATTAAACCAGATTTTGTTGTTGAAACTACAAGATATGGGGATTATATTGATTCTATTTTTGATGAATTAAAACTTAAAGTAGATGAATTTAAAAATATTGCTATTTTGTTTGGTGGCCCTTATTCTTCAATTCAGGAAGATGTTTCTAGTGGGAATTGGGAACTTATTAAATTAAATACTATCCCTAACCAAGGAACTGAAACTGTTAGAACTGAAGAGGCAGTTGTCGCTACACTTTCTTTATTCAACATTTTGAGATTTTAATTCTCTTTTGATTATTAGTTTTTATACATGGCTAATAGATAATTTGCTCAACTTTTTATACATTGATGTTTTTAGGACTCTCCTAAAAATTACTTAGCGCAGAATGGTTTATACATTAAACGAGCGCTTAATTATGTTTCAATTAATTTCGCTCAAAAGAATATATTAAAATTTAATGTTTATTTAACTGTGATTTTATTGCGGTTATTTATTACTCGGATAATATTATACTTTGTGTAAAATTGTCCAAATCTAAAAATAGCTATTTATAGCTATTATTTAAAACTTTGAATATAATAAAATAAAGGAAAATATTAGTTAAGGAGGTAAAATAAATGGTAAGACATCACCAGCCAAGAAAAGGTTCTGTTGCTTTTAGTCCAAGGAAAAGAGCAGCTAAAGAAACCCCTAGGATAAAATCTTGGCCACAAAATGATGAACCAAAATTACTCGGCCTCGCAGGTTATAAAGTCGGTATGACTCACGCTTTAGTGACTGATTCTGACAAAAACTCTCCAACTAATGGAATGGATATTTTCACTCCAGTAACTGTATTGGAAGTACCGCCAGTCGTAGTAATGGGAATTAGAGCATACGAAAAAACTTCTCGTGGATTAAAAGTAATCACCGAAGTACTTGCAGATAATTTAGATGAAGAACTCTCAAGGAAAATTTCTCTTCCTAAAGAATACAATAAATCTGAAGCTATTGCAAAAATACAAGGTGTATTAGACAAAACTGAAGATATTAAAGTTTTAGTCCATACTAATCCAAAAGTAACTAGTGTACCTAAGAAAAAACCAGATATATTTGAATGTGGTATTGGAGGAGCAAATCCTGAAGAAAAATTAAATACTGCATTAGAATTATTAGGTAATGAAGTAAAAGCTAGTGACATCTTAAACGAAGGTCAATTTGTAGATGCAATTGCAACCACTAAAGGAAAAGGATTCCAAGGTGTAGTTAAAAGATGGGGAATCAGAATTCAATATGGTAAAGCTGTAAGAGCAGGTAAAGGAAGACACGTAGGTTCTATTGGACCTTGGACTCCATCAAGAACCATGTGGACCGTAGCACAAGCAGGTCAAATGGGATACCATAAAAGAACTGAGTTTAATAAAAAAATCTTAAAAATCGCATCTGCTGATGAAGTTGATCAAATTAATCCAGACGGTGGATTTGTAAAATATGGTCTTGTTAAAAACGACTATGTTTTAGTAAAAGGTTCCTTACCTGGTCCATCTAAAAGATTAGTTATTTTAAGACAACCTATTAGACCTAATAAAAAGTCTGAGGACATACCTCAAATCAATTACATAAGTACAAAATCTAAACAAGGGGTCTAATCATGAAAGCAAACGTTTATTCAATGGAAGGGGAAGTTAAAGAAGAAATTGAACTTCCAGCTATTTTTAATGAAGTATACAGACCAGATTTAATAAAAAGGGCTGTTATTTCAGCACAAACCGCTAGAGTACAACCTTGGGGTAATGACCCTGAAGCAGGTAAAAGAACTTCTGCAAAAGGTTGGGGATCTGGTAGAGGTACAGCTAGAGTACCTAGGATTAAAAACGGTTCCAAAGCAGCATTTGTACCAATGGCTGTTGGTGGTAGACGTGCACATCCTACAAGAGCTGAAAAAAATCATCACGAAAAAATCAACATAAAAGAAAGAAGATTTGCAATTAGATCTGCTGTAGCAGCTACTGCAAATAAAGAACTTGTTGAAAATAGAGGTCACAAAGTAGCAGACCTTGAACAAGTACCTATTATTGTTGAAGATGATATCTGTTCTGTAAAAACTACTAAACAAACTCGTGAAATTTTCCAAAACTTAGGAGTTTACGATGACATTACCCGTGCTAAAGAAGGTAAAAGAATAAGAGCTGGTAGGGGTAAAACTAGAGGAAGAAAATACAAAAAAGTAAAAGGACCTCTTTTAGTAGTCGGTGAAGATAACGGTATTAAATTAGGTGCAAGAAACCATGCTGGTGTAGATGTAGTAACTGTTGAAAACTTAAATGCAGAATTATTAGCACCAGGTACACACCCAGGAAGACTTACTATTTTCACTAAATCAGCTGTTGAAAAATTAGGAGGTTTATTCCAATAATTTTGGATAAATAAGGTGATTATTATGGATTCATACTCAATTATTATTAAACCTCATGTTACTGAAAAAACCATGAACTTAATTGATAAAAACAATGAGATTACTTTTGTTGTAAAACGTAGTGCTAACAAAGGTCAAATTAAAAGGGCTTTTGAAGAGTTATACGAAGAAAAAGTAGCTAGAGTAACTACTCACATTACTCCTCGTGGTAATAAAGTAGCATTTATTAAACTTGTTGAAGAAGAAATGGCAGAAGAACTCGCTGTCAAAATAGGAGTATTCTAAGGAGGAATTATAATGGGAAAACGATTAATAATTCAAAGAAGAGGAAGAGGAACTCCTGCTCACCGTGTTGCTTCTCATCGTTTTAAAGATAAAATCAGATACAGATCTTACGATGCATTAGAAAAAGAAGGTAGTATTAAAGGAATCGTTACTGATATTGTACACGACCCAGCAAGAACTGCTCCAATTGCAGAAGTAAAATTTGAAAATGGTGAAAAGAAATTTATCTTAGCACCTGAAAGCATTCAAATTGATGATGAAATTGAATGCGGTATTTCTGCACCTATTAAATTTGGTAATACTTTACCTCTTGCTGAAATTCCAGAAGGAACTCCTATTTACGATATTGAAAACACTCCTGGAGATGGAGGTCGTTTTGTAAGATCATCCGGAACTTATGCTTCTTTAATTACTCATGATGCTAATCAGTCTGTTGTAGAATTACCATCTGGTGAATTAAAATATCTTAACCCAAGATGCCGTGCAAGTATAGGTGTTGTAGCTGGAGGAGGAAGAAAAGAAAAACCATTCCTTAAAGCTGGTAACAGATGGCATGCTTATAAAGCTAAAGGTAAGAAATTCATGACTGTAAGAGGAGTAGCTATGAACGCTGTTGATCACCCTCACGGGGGAGGTAACAGACAACATCCTGGTCGTCCAACTACTGTTTCAAGACATGCACCACCAGGAAGAAAAGTTGGTTCAATTGCAGCTAAAAGAACAGGATTAAAAAGATAGATAGAGGGTGTTTCATTGGCAAGAAAAATATTTAAATATAAAGGTTATACTCTTGAAGAATTACAAGACATGTCTTTAGAGGAAGTAATGGAATTATTCCCTGCAAGACAAAGAAGATCTTTAAAAAGAGGATTTTTACCAAGACAACAAATTGTTTTGGATAAAATGAGAAAGTTAAATAAAGAAGGCAGCAAAGATGGCAGGCCTGTTGTAATTAGGACCCATTGTAGAGATATGATTGTTTTACCTGAAATGGTTGGAACAACTTTCGGTATTTACAATGGTCAAAACTTTGTTGAAGTTACAATCGAACCAGAAATGATTGGTTGTTACTTTGGTGAATTTGCACCAACAAGACAAAAAGTTCAACATGGAGACCCAGGTATGGGAGCTACAAGATCATCTATGTTTGTACCACTTAAATAGGGGGATTAGATCATGGCTAATAAATATGCTTATAATAAAGAAACTAATGAAGCAAAAACTGCACGTGCTATGGCAAAATCTCTTAAGATTTCCCCAAAACACTGTGTTGAAATTTGCAACGCAATCAGAGGAATGGAAGTAACTAAAGCTAAAAATTACTTAGAAGATGTTATTGATATGAAAAAATCTGTTCCTTTCAAAAGACACAACAGACAAGTTGGTCACAGAAAAGGACAAGAAGGATGGGCAGCAGGTAGATACCCTGTAAAAGCAGCAGAACAAGTATTAAAAGTTTTAGAAAATGCTGAAGCTAATGCTGAATACAAAGGTATGGACACTGAAAACTTATTCATTGAACATATCTCCAGCCACAGAGGAGTTGTACTTCCTGGAGTTATTCCAAGAGCATTCGGTAGGATGACCCCATTTAATACTCCAACTACTCATATCCAAATAGTATTACAGGAGGCTAACTAATGATAGAAAAAGATTTCGTCACTGAGGGCCTTAGAAGAACCAGAATTGATGAATACTTAGAAAAAGAACTTGAAAGAGCAGGATACGGTGGTATGGATGTTCAAATTACACCTTTAGGTACTATGGTTGTTGTTTATGCAGAAAGACCTGGTATGGTAATTGGTAGAGGTGGAAAAAACGTAAGAGCTATTACAAGCACTCTTAAAAACGATTTTGGTTTAGATAATCCTCAAATTGAAGTTAAAGAGGTAAATGTTCCTGAACTCAACCCAAAAATCATGGCTTATAAAATAGCTAATATGTTACAAAGAGGTATGCATTTCAGAAGAGTTGCTTACTCTACCATTCGTAGAATTATGGGCGCTGGAGCTCAAGGTGTAGAAGTTACTATTTCTGGTAAAATCAGAGGTTCAAGATCTGCTGTAGCTAAATTTGTTGAAGGTTACATCAAAAAATGTGGTGAACCATCAATCAGATTAGTTGAAGAAGGATTTGCTACAGTTCAATTAAAACCAGGTGTACTTGGTATATATGTTAGAATCATGCCTCCAGAAACTGTATTACCTGATTCAGTCGAAATTCTTCCTCCAAAAATGGAAATTATCGAAGACGATGAAGTAGTTGAAGTTGAAGAACTTGACGACACTGAAGAAATCGTTGAAGATGAAATTGTTGAAGAAGTAGAAGATCTCGATGAATTAGAAGAGATTGTTGAAGAAGAATCTGCTGAAGAAGCAAAAGAGGATAGTTAAATTATTAAAAATTTAATTATTTCAAAAGAGTTGGAACAATGGCGATTTTAAGAAGTAAAGAAATTTGGGACATGGAAGTTGATGAGATTCAAGATAAATTAGTTGAACTCAGAGCTGAATTATCCAAAAATGTTTCTAAAAGTGCAGCTGCTGGGGTAATTGAAAACCCAGGAAAAATTAGAGAATTGAAAAGAACAATTGCTCGTGTTCTTACAATATTGAATGAAAAACAGAAGGAGAATTAAATGTCAAAAATCTGTGATGTCTGTGGGCTTCCTGAGGAACTTTGTGTTTGTGAAGAAATTGCACGTGAAGTTCAAACTGTAAAAGTGTTTACAGTAAGAAGAAGATTCGGAAAACTCATGACTATTATCGAAGGTATAGATGAACACGATATTGATATAAAGGAACTCACAAAAACTCTTAAAGCAAAATGTGCTTGTGGAGGTACTTCTAAAAACGGTCAAATAGAACTTCAAGGGGACCATAAAGTAAGAGTCAAAGAAGTTTTATCTGACATGGGTTTCTCATCAGATACAATCGAAATTCGTGAATCTAAAAAGAGTAACAAAAAAAGAAGAAGGTAATTCATCTCTTCGATACATTTCAATAAAAATTTTATAATTTTTGCATGATTATGATAGTTTCTTTAAGAGATGTAAAGTATGATTACTAAAAATAATTTAGTCCACCATGAGTTTATAGGACTAGCTGTAAGTGTTACTAGTATATCTAACAAATCTCTTAGATTAAGAGGAACTGTTATTGATGAGACAAAGAATACCATTAAAATTGAAGTTAATGATGATGTTGAAAAAATAATTCCAAAAAAAGGTTCAATATTTATATTTGAACTTCCAACTGGTGAGAAAGTTGAAATTAATGGTAATATTTTGTCAATTCGTCCTGAAGATAGAATAAAAAAAAGATTTAAAAAAATATAAATACGGTGATAATATGGTTGGGCTTAATGTTCAAGAACCAGAAACTACATGCGATGATCCTAACTGCCCATTTCATGGAACTTTACCTTTAAGAGGTCAAGTGCTTGAAGGAATTGTAGTGAGTAACAAAGCAGAAAGGACTATTAGTGTCGAACGTAGTTACTATAAATTCATAAAAAAATATGAAAGATATGAAAAAAGGAAATCCAAAATTAATGTTCACAAACCAGATTGTTTTAATGTGAATGTTGGAGATTCTGTAAAAGTTGCAGAATGCAGACCATTAAGTAAAACTAAACATTTTGTTTTAGTTGAAGTAAAAGGAGAGTAATTGATATGAAAGCATTAACATCAAATGTATGTAAAGCATTACCAATTGGAGCTACTCTCCAATGTGTAGATAATACCGGTGCACGTGAAATCCAAATTATATCTGTAAAAGGTTTCAAAGGTGTAAGAAGGAGATTAGATGTTGCTGGTGTTGGAGATTTAGTTGTTGCTTCTGTTAAAAAAGGAACTGCTGATATGAGAAGAGAAGTTGTAAACGCTGTTGTAATTAGACAAAAAAAGGAATACAGACGTGCTGATGGACTTCGTGTTAAATTTGAAGATAATGCAGCAGTTATCATCACTCCTGAAGGAATATTAAAAGGATCTGAAGTAAGGGGTCCTGTTGCTAAAGAAGCAGCTGACAGATGGCCTAGTGTAGGTAGTGCAGCAAGTATTTTAGTATAGGTGAAAAAATGTCAAAACAACCAAGAAAACAAAGAAAAGCTCTTTACACTGCTCCTGTTCATGCACGTGGAAAACACATGAGTGCTACTTTAAGTAAAGACTTAAGAGCAGACATTGGTAAAAGATCTTTACCTATTAGGAAAGGAGACAAAGTTCAAGTTCTCCGTGGAGATTTTAAAGGGCATGAAGGAGAAGTTCTCGGTGTAGATTACGGTTCATACAAAATAACTATTGAAGAAGTAACCTTATCAAAACCTGACGGAACTGCAGTTTTCCTTCCAGTAGATCCATCTAATGTAATGATTATTGATGCAGATATGGATGACGATAGAAGAATTAAAAATGTAACAGGAGATAATTAAAATGGCTAAAATGGGATCTAGAAAACATTTGAAAACATATAAAGCACCAAAAACTTGGCCTATTCATCCTAAAGAAGATACCTGGACTGTTAAACCTTCAGCAGGTTCACATTCTATTGAGAATTCTTTATCTTTAACTTTAGTTATTAGAGATATTTTAAAATTAGCTGATAATTCTAGAGAAGCTAAAAGAATCATCAACTCAGGTAATGTTCTTGTAGATGGAAGAGTAATTAAAGATTATAAATTCCCAGTTGGTTTCATGGATATTATTGAAATTCCAAAAACTGGTGAAGTTTATAGAGTTCTTTTAGATAAAAAAGGAAGATTACAATTAAACCAAATTGAAGAAAATGATTCTAAATTATGTAAAATAGTTAATAAATCTACTATTAAAGGTGGAAAAATCCAAGTAAACCTTCATGATGGTAAAAACGTAATTATTGATGAAAATGATTACAATGTTGGAGATGTTATTAACTTAAAAGTACCTGATCATGAAATCAATGAAGTTTTCGAATTAAAAGAAGGTGCTTGTGTACTTATTACTGGTGGTAAACACACTGGTGAATTAGGTACTGTTTCTGAAATTATTGTAAATGAATCTTCTAATCCAAATACTATTATTATTGAAAATAGTGCTAAAGATGAATTCTTAACTTTAAAAGATTATGCATTTGTAGTTGGTGGAGATGCACCATCAATAGCTTTATTGGAGGTTAATAAATGAACCCAATGAACGAAGTAAAAATTTCTAAAGCTACTGTCAGTATTGGTGTTGGAGAAGCAGGTGAAAAATTATCCCGTGCTATTACTCTTTTAGAACAAATGTTCGAACAAACTCCAGTTAAAACCTTTTCTAAAGTTACCAACCCTGAATTTGGTATTAGAAAACGTCAACCAATTGCATGTAAATTAACTTTACGTGGAGAAAAAGCTGACAAAGCTATTGAAATGGTTTTAGAAGGAATTAATAAAAATATCAAACCTACCCAATTTGATGATCAAGGAAATCTTTCCTTTGGTATTAAAGAACATATTGATATTCCAGGTATGAAATATAATCCTGATATTGGTATTTTTGGTATGAATGTATCTGTTACTTTTGAAAAACCAGGTTACAGGATTGCTAAAAGGAAAATCCAACAAAAGAAAGTTCCAGCAAAACATAGAATTTCTAAAGAAGAAACTATGAAATATATGGAAGATAATTTTAATGTCAATTACGTGACTGAATAAATGTTAAGGTGATATTTTGCCAAGAAAATATGGAAAAGCTGCAAAAAAATGTACTCGTTGCGGAGACCACTCTGCTATGATTAGTAGATATGGGCTTAACTTATGCAGACAATGCTTTAGGGAAATAGCTCCTAAAATTGGTTTTAAAAAATATAATTAGAGGTGTTTTAATATGAGTCTCATGGATCCACTTGCTGATGCTTTAACTAATATTAGAAATAACGAATTACAAGTAAAAGACTCTTGTGTTATTTCACCTGCATCCAAATTAATTGGAGAAGTTTTAAGCACAATGCAAAAAGAAAATTACATTGGTAATTTTGAATATATTGATGATAACAGAGCAGGTCAATTCAAAGTAGAATTAGAAGGTAACATTAACAAATGTGGTGTTATTAAACCTCGTCATGCTGTTAAAAAAGATGAATTTGAGAAATTTGAAAAAAGATATTTGCCAGCAAAAAACTTTGGTATTTTAATCGTTACAACTCCTGAAGGAATTATGACTCATTATGAGGCAAAAGAAAGAGGAATTGGTGGACGTTTGTTGGCTTACATGTATTAGGTGATAAAATGGTAGTAGCTGCAGCTATAAGGGAAGAAATTGAAATCCCTGAAGGCGTTGAAGTTATAATTGATAATAATGAGGTCACTGTAAAAGGACCTAATGGAGAAGACTCCAGAAAATTCACATATCCTAATGTGGACATTAATGAAGTTGAAAACAATATTGTTTTAGAAACTTCATTCCCAAGAAAAAAAGATAAAGCAATGATTGGAACCACAAAAGCTCACCTCAGTAATATGATTACTGGTGTAACTGATGGTTTTACATATCATATGAAAATTGTATTTGCTCACTTTCCAATGACTGTGAAAGTAAACAAAGACAAAGTAGTAATTGATAATTTCCTCGGGGAAAGACATCCAAGAACTGCTAAAGTAGTCGGTAGTGCTAAAGTAGTAGTTAAAGGTGATGAGGTAACAATTACTGGTATCAATAAGGAACATGTTGGTCAAACTATGGCTAACTTAGAACAAGCAACTAAAATTAGGGGAAGAGATCCTAGAGTATTCCAAGATGGAATATATTTAATTAGCAAAGAATAAGGAATTGGTGATTAAATGGCTAATAAAAGATTTAAAAGACAAGAATATGCTCGTTACAAAAAACTTGGAATCAAATGGAGACGTCCTAGGGGTAAAACCAGTAAAATGAGAAGATACGAAGCAGGAAAACCTGACATGCCTGCTATCGGTTACAGAACTCCTAGAGCTGTTAGGGATTTACATCCTTCAGGTTATAATGATGTTCTTGTTCATAATATGGCAGAATTAGAAGACTTAAACCCAGCTACTGATGCTGCAAGAATAAGTGCTTCTATTGGTAAAAGGAAAAAAACTATGATGCTAGAAAAAGCATCTGAATTAGGTATTAAAGTTTTAAATAAATAAATAAATATTATATTCACATTTATTCAAGTTAAATCAATTCCGGGTTTTTTGAATTGATTTTTCTGATTTAAAGGGAATTTAGATTTTTATCTAAATTTATCAGCTATGCTGAAAATGGAGGATTATATATATGAATCTTACAACTCAAAAAAGATTAGCTGCTAGTATACTTAAAGTAGGACTCAATCGTGTATGGATTGATCCTGAAAGAATGGAAGAAGTATCCACGGCAATTACTAGGGAAGGTGTAAAGCAGCTAATAAATAATGGAGCTATTAAAGCAAAACCTCAAAAAGGTATTAGTAGCTACAGATCTAAAAAATTAGCAGAACAAAAGAAAAAAGGAAAAAGGAAAGGTAGAGGTAGTGTAAAAGGAGCTAAAAAAGCTCGTAATCCTAAAAAACAAGAATGGATGACTACAATTAGAGCTTTAAGAAAAGATCTTAAAGAAATGCGTGATGCAAACGAAATTGATGCTACTACATACCGTAAGTTATATAAAATGGCTAAGGGTGGTGCTTTCAGAAGTAAATCTTACATGAAAACATATGCTCGTGACCATGATTTAATTAAATAGGAGGAATAAACGTGGCTCAAGGATCAAATTACAAAGTACCATTTAGAAGGAGAAGAGAAGGAAAAACTGATTACGCAGCTAGAATGAAATTAGTCGATTATGACAAATCCCGTTTAGTTGTAAGACTTTCTAATGCTCATGCAACTGTTCAAGTTATTGATTATGCTCCTGAAGGGGATATTACCTTAGCATCAGCAGTAAGTAAACAATTAGCTAATTACGGTTACTTAGGTGGATCAAGTAATACTTCTGCAGTATATTTGACTGCTTACCTCTGTGCTAAAAGGGCATTAGCTAAAGGTATTGACTCTGCAATTTTAGACATTGGTTTAAAATCTGCTATTAAAGGATCTAAAGTATTTGCAGCTCTCAAAGGTGCTGTAGATGCAGGTTTAGATATTCCTTATGGTGAATCTGTTTTACCAGATGAATCCCGTATTAGTGGAGAACATGTAGCAAACTATGCTGAGTCTTTAGATGATGAAGAAGTTGCAAAATTATTCTCAAAGTATTTAGAAAGAGGTCTTCAACCAGCAGATTTACCTAAAAACTTTGAAGAAACCAAAAAGAATATCGATGAGGCAGAGGAATAACTATGAGTTTTAATATAGATGAATGGGAACCTAAAACTAAAATGGGTAAATTAGTTAAAGAAGGAACCATTACAGATATTGATGAAATCTTTGAAAAAGGTCTTCCTATAATGGAATTAGAAATTGTAGATGCTTTAGTTCCAGATTTAGAAGAAGAAGTAATGGATGTTAACTTAGTTCAAAGAATGCACAAATCTGGTAGGAAAGTTAACTTCAGAGTAATTGTTGCTGTAGGTAACAAAAACGGTTATGTTGGATTAGGTCAAGGAAAAGCTAAAGAAGTAGGTCCAGCTATTAGGAAAGCTGTTGACAATGCTAAATACAACCTCATTAAAGTAAGAAGAGGTTGTGGAGATTGGGGTTGTGTTTGTGGTAAAGAACACACCGTACCTTTCAAAGTACAAGGTAAAGCAAGTAGTGTAAGTGTTTCCCTTATGCCTGCACCTGCTGGAGTAGGTTTAGTAGTTGGAGACGTTGGTAAAACTATTTTAAATCTTGCTGGTATTAAAGATGTATGGTCCCAATCTTTCGGTCAAACTCAAACTACTGTAAACTTCGCAAATGCTGTATTTGATGCATTAAAAACTTTAAGTGCAGTTAAAGCTAGTGAAGCTGACCTTAAAAAAATGGGAGTTAAATATTAGACGGTGATTGATATGTTTTTAGTTATAAGAGTTAGAGGAACTACTGGTGTTATTAAAAACATCGCTGATACTTTAGACATGTTAAGACTTAACAGAATTAGCCATGCAGTTTTAATTGAAGATACTCCAAGTTACAATGGTATGCTTCAAAAAGCTAAGGATTATATTACTTGGGGAGAAATTGATGCAGACCTTTTAGCTGAAATTATTGCTAAAAGAGGTAAATTCACAGGTAACAATAAAGTTACTGATGAATATGTTGCTGAAAATTCTGACTACAAAAATATTGAAGAATTAGCTAAAGCTGTAATCGCTGGTGAAGTTAAATTAATGGACTTAGATATTAAACCTGTATTCCGTTTACACCCTCCAAGAAAAGGATACGAAGACATCCGTCTTTCTGTTAAAGAAGGTGGATCATTAGGTTACAGGGGAGAAAATATCAAAGATCTTGCACAAAGGATGCTTTAAGTTTTAGGTGTATTAATATGATTAGATCAAAACGTAAAATTAACAAACTCAGAGGTTCTAGATCCAATGGTGGAGGCTGTACCAAAAAACGTAGAGGTGCAGGTAACAAAGGTGGTAGAGGTAATGCTGGAGCTTCCAAACAACATTGGACTTGGACTGCAAAATTTGACCCAGACCATTATGGTAAACATGGATTCAAAAGACCTCAAAAAATGATTAAAAAATCAAATCCAGTTAATTTAAGTTACTTGGAAGAACAAGCTGATAATTTAATTGAAAGTGGTAAAGCATCTAAAGATGGAGATTCCATTGTTATTGATGTTACCAAATTAGGTTATGACAAAGTTTTAGCTAAAGGTAAAATAACTAAATCTTTTGTTATTTCATCACCTCAATTTTCTGCTTCAGCTATTGAAAAAATCGAAGAAATGGGAGGAGAAGCTATAGAATTATAGTTTCTTTTTTCTTTCTTATTAGAGGAATAAAATGTCATCATTAAAATTTTTAGAGCCATTATTTAGGTTTTTACCAGAAGTAAAAGCTCCTATTCATCATGAGGACTTTAATGAAAAACTTAAATGGACTGCTCTTATTTTGGTATTATACTATATATTGACTCAAATACCATTATATGGTTTAAGTAGTCAAGCAGTAGATTCATTTGCTCAATTGAGAGCAGTTATGGCTGGAAGTTTTGGTTCAATTTTAACATTAGGAATTGGACCTATTGTAACTGCATCAATTGTATTGCAATTGTTAGTTGGTTCCAAGTTGTTAGATTTAGATTTATCTTCTCCAGAGGACAAATCACAGTATCAAGCTACACAAAAAATATTATCTATTGTCTTTACAATGTTTGAAGCGGGTGTATTAGTATTAACTGGTAGTTTAGTACCAATTGACAACTCATATCTTGGTGTGTTATTCCTTCAACTTGTTATTGGAGCAGTATTGATAATTTATCTTGATGAAGTTATTTCCAAATGGGGATTCGGTAGCGGTATTGGTTTATTTATTGCAGCTGGAGTTTGTGAATCTATTCTTGTAGGTACCTTTAGTTTCATACCTGGATCTGATGGTATTTATGGTGGAGCAATTCCTGCATTTATTCAATCTATCTGTGCAGGTTCTGTGAACTTCTCTGTATTACTTCCATTAATTGCAACAATAGCAGTATTCTTTGTTGTTGCATATGGTGAATCTATGAGAGTAGAAATTCCTATTTCTCATGGTTCAGTAAGAGGTCATGGAAGAATTAGAGGTTCTGTTGGTAAATATCCATTAAAATTTGTATATGCTAGTAACATGCCGGTTATTTTAACTAGTGCATTACTTGTTAATGTTTCACTTCTTGCAAGTGTCTTCCAAAAAATTGGTTTCCCAATTTTAGGTCATGTCGCTAATGGTAAGGCTGTAAGTGGTATTGCATTGTATTTATCTACACCAAGTAGTGTTAGTTTATTAATTACTGATCCAATTCGTGTTATTGTATATGCAGTATTTTTCTTAGCATGTGCAATTTTATTCTCATATCTATGGGTTGAAATTAGTGGATTAAATGCTAAGAAAATTTCAGAACAACTTTATAATTCAGGTATTCAAATACCTGGTTTTAGAAGCAGTAAACGTCAATTATATAAAATATTGAAAAAATACATCCCAGCACTTACTATTATAAGTGGTCTCTATGTAGGTATTATTGCATTTTGTGCAGACTTAACTGGAGCATTAGGTGGAGGTACTGGTGTATTGCTTACTGTTGGTATTATACATAAAATATATGAAGAAATGGCTGAAGAACAACTTATGTCAGCAAATCCAGTACTTAGGAAATTTTTAGGAGGAGATTAATTTTTCTTCTCACTAATCTTTTTTAAAATGAGGGATTAAATTGAAATTAGTAGTATTAACAGGTATTCCAGGTTCTGGAAGTACCACTTTGCTTAATAAAGCACTTGAAGAAGTAGATTATGTTCATTTAAATTATGGGGACATAATGACTGAGATTGCAATTGAGGAAAAAATTGTTGATGATAGGGATGCTTTAAGAAAATTATCTCCTGATATTCAAAAAGAAATTCAGGAAAAAGCAGCAAAAAGAATTAAAGAAAGATCTGAAGATGAAAATGTTATTGTAGATACTCATTGTACTATAAATACTCCATCTGGATTTTTACCAGGTCTTCCAATTTGGGTTTTAAAAGAATTACAACCTAATCTTTTTGTCATGATTGAAGCTAATCCTGATGAAATTATTTACAGAAGATTAAACGATGATACTCGTTCTAGAGATGTTGAAAAAGTAAAAGATATTCAATTACATCAAGAAATGAACAGAGCAGCATCTATGGCTTATGCTACTTTAACAGGGGCTACTGTAAAAATTATTGAAAATCACGATAATCATTTACCGTCTACAGTTTCAAAATTGGTTGATGTTTTAAATAAATAAGGGGAATCTTATGATTGACATATTTAATATGGTATTTGAGGCACTAAATGCAATATTTAGTCCATTACTTGCTTTAGATCCAAATCCTCAAAATCCTGCATTGACTGTTTTAATTATTGCATTCATTGTTTCATTAATAACTACAATTGCTAATAAATTTTTAGTTGATCAAGATGAAATGAATGAAATACAACAGAAAATGAAAGACTACCAAAAAGAGGTTAGAGAAGCTCAAAAATCTGGTGATGGAAAGAAATTAGCTAAACTTCAAGCTCAACAAGCTGAAATTATGCAAAATCAGAGTAAGATGATGACTAATTCTTTCAAACCAATGATTGTTACTTTCATTCCTATTATTTTAATATTCTTTTGGATGAGGGCTTCTTCAATTAGTGGTTTAGTTATCTCTATGCCTCCTGGAGCATTTTATGTATCATTAGCTCCAATTTGGCATTTCATTGGTAGTTTTATGTACGGAGGCCATTCTGTTGGATATAATATTGGATGGTTATTCTGGTATTTCATATGTACCTTTGGTATGAGTCAAATATTAAGGAAATTTTTAGGTTTCAAACAAGGATTTTAATTAATCCTTTAACCTATGTATTTATTAATAATGAAAACAATATAGTATAATATTCTATTTTGAATACGCTATTACACAATTATTAAATTTATTATTTAAAATTAATTTAGGTGATTAAATGCCTGCAAACAGATATAGATCAAGATCATATAAAAGAGTTTTTAAAAACACTCCTGGCGGAGAAAATGTTTTAAGATATAAAAAGAAAAAACCATCTAAGCATGTTTGTGCTGAATGTGGTAAATTATTACATGGAGTTCCACGTGGACGTCCATATGAAATTAATAAATTAGCAAAAACCTACAAAAGACCTAATCGTCCATATGGTGGGTATTTATGCTCAAGTTGCGCTCGTAAACATTTCAAAAACGAGGCTAGAAAATAATGATAATTACTATTGGCGGACTAGCTGGAACAGGAACCACAACAACTGCAGAGCTGTTGTCTGAGAAATTGGATATTCCTTTTGTTTCTTCAGGTTCTATTTTTAGAGATATGGCTAAAGAAAAAGGTATGTCTATTCTTGAATTCAGTGAGTTTGCTGAAAGTAATGATGATATCGATAAAGAAATTGATAAAAGACAAGCTGAACTTGCTAAATCTTCAGAGAATTTAATATTGGAAGGAAGACTATCAGCTTATTTCGTTGAAGCTGATTTAAAACTTTGGTTAATGGCACCATTTGATGTTCGTGCTGAAAGAATTAGTCAAAGAGAATCTAAATCTGTTGATGTGGCTAAAGAAGAAATTAAAATTCGTGAAGAAAGTGAAGCTTTAAGATATTTAGATATTCATAACATAGATATTAGTAATTTAGATGTCTATGACTTAATGATTAATACTGACAGATTTGACCCTGAAAGTATAATAAAAATTATTCTAACAACATTAAAGGTGATATAATGGCAGCAATTGAAGTAGGAAGAGTTTGTGTTAAAACTGCTGGTAGAGAAGCTGGCGAAAAATGTGCAATCGTTGAAATCATCGATGAAAACTTCGTTGAAGTAATCGGTGAATCTGTTAAAAATAGAAGATGTAATATTGCTCATTTAGAACCAACTGCAGATTCTGTAGATGTTTCTGGCGGTGCTGACTCTATTAAAGCAGCTTTAGCTGATTTATAAGTGGATAATTAATTATATTATTCATTTCTTATTTTTATTTACTTATTTTTTTAATTTTTAGTGATTTTTCATGAAAGACTTGCTTACAAAATCTAAAAGTTTTACAAATCCTGAATATGGATGCATTCCTGAAAAACGTGAAATTTCAGATTATATTTTTCATGGTGTTATTAATTTAGATAAGCCTTCTGGACCAACTTCTCATGAAATCGACTCATGGGTAAAACGTATTTTAAATTTAGAAAAAACAGGACATGGCGGAACTCTAGATCCAAAAGTTACCGGTGTTTTACCAATAGGGCTTGGAGATGCAACAAGAGCTATTCAACTTCTATTAACTGCTCCAAAAGAATATGTTTGTGTAATGACTTTTCATCAAGAAGTAGCTGAAGATAAGATTCGTGAGATATTTAATGAATTTACTGGTAAAATTTTTCAACTTCCTCCAGTTAAATCCGCAGTTAAACGTGAATTAAGGTCACGTAATATTTATTATTCTACTATTTATGAAATTAATGGTAGAGATGTTTTATTTAGGATAGGCTGTGAAGCTGGAACTTATGTTAGAACCTATTGTCATAATATTGGTGAGGCTATTGGTGTTGGTGCACATATGGCTGAGCTTAGAAGGACTCAGGTAGGTTCATTTACAGAAGATAATCATTTATCAACTCTTCAGGATGTAACTGATGCATATCATTTCTATACTGAAGATGGTGATGAATCATTTTTAAGAGATGCTATTATGCCAATAGAGAGAGTTGCAGATTATTTACCAAAAGTAGTTATTAAAGATTCTGCAGTTGATGCAATATGTCATGGTGCTAATTTAGCTAGTGGTGGAATAGCTTATTTAACTGATAATATTCAGAAAAATTCTATAGTAGCTATTGAAACACTTAAAGGCGAATTAGTAGCTTCAGGTAACTCTTTATTTAGCAGTGATGAGATTTTAAATCTGGAATCTGGTTTTGCTATTGATGTTTCTAAAGTTTTTATGAAAACAGATATTTATCCTAAAATGTGGAAATAATTATTTAAAATTTTACTTCTTTTTATTTTTATTAAATTTAAGAGTATACAACTATCTTACAAATTACTTATATACATTGAATAAGAAAAATAAATCTAATTAAAAATTTTATATTATAATTATTTGGTATTAGTGATAATATGGTTGTAGAGTGTCCGATATGTTCTAAAGTTTTAAACAATGAACAATTTTGCCCATATTGTGGAACTAATATTAATGAAGAAATTTCTGATGATTTTACATCATTTCAAAAACTTAAAAATTTATTTTCAAGTGCTTTTGGTAAAGGATTATCTAAAAAAGATAAAGAAGATTTTGATGATTTTTTATCAAATAATGAATCTAAAATAGCTGATTTTATAAAAACATATCAAAATCCATTTGAAAAGCTAGTTTTAGATATTTCAGCTATTAAACAAAATAATAAATCTGTTTATAATGTACTTTGTAAGATAACTAATTATTTTGAAGAAAAGAAATTTAATTTGTCTATTAATCAAAGAAAGCTTTGTTATACATTTAAAAGAATTTATGAAGAATTAGATGATATAATAGCTAAAAATAATAAAGAATACTCTATCAACACATATGATAATGTTAAAATAGACATGGAAAAGTTAAATGACTTTTTTTCACCTCAAATACCTGAAGAATACATTTCTAAAGATAAATTATCTTATAAAAATCAGTTTAAATCCAGTTATGATTTAATTAAACCAGTTAAAGATTATATTGATAGTAATTCTAATATTTTAAGTAAATCTCAAAAAGAGACTATATCTAATTTTATTTCAAATTTTGATAATTTTGATAATATCATTCAAAAAATTAATTATCAAATCTGGTTTTCCAATAATTTAGATGATATTAATAATTTTCTAGCTATAAAATCTAAGACTATTGATTCTTATATATCTGATGATAAAAAAGATGGTTTAAAAGCACCTGAAGAATGTTATAATAAAGTAAAACAAATAGTTGATTTTCATAATAATGTATTGTCATTAGACATTGATTTAAATATTGTGCATGATTTTATCAAGGATTATGATAATTATGATAATATAATTATTAAATTAAATGTTGAATTTTTCATTAGGGATAATTTTGAAATTATTCAATGGGTTATAGCTCTAAATAAGGTTAAACCATTTTATTTTATTGATAATGACGAAAAAGAAAAATATAGTAATAGTATTCAAAAAATTTATTCTGATTTGACTAGAATTAAACAATATTATGTTAAAGATTCTAGTTTAGGCGAAGATAATATTGAATTAATTAACACTGCTATTAAAAACTATGATAATGTTGATGAGTTAGTAATTCAATGGAATGAAAATTACTATTTATATGGTTATGTTAAAAAATTTGCTAGAATTGGTGAATATGCGCCAAATCATTATTTTTCTAATAATTTGAAACAAGACTTGTTTAAATGGTATGAAAATGTACTTCCTAATGTTAAAAAATTTAAAAAAGATTTTGGGAAATATATTTCTCCAAATGATGAAAAATTATTTGAAAAATTTTTCAATAAAGCTAAAACATTTGAAAAAGATACTAAAAAAGCTAATGAATTGTATATTAATCAGGAATTAAATAATAACTCTGATTTATTTGATGATTTAGATGGTAAATCATTAGATAATCAACAAAGGAATGCTATTGTCATTGATGAAGATGCTGTAAGGGTTATTGCAGGTGCAGGAAGTGGTAAAACTCTTACAATTCAAGGAAAAGTTAAATATTTGACTAAAAAAAGAAATGTGGATCCTAGTGAGATTTTAGCAATTTCTTTTTCTAATGCATCTGTTAATGATTTAAAAGAGCGAATTGTCGAGCCTATTGATATTAAAACATTTCATAAAGTTGGAAAAGATATTTTAACACATTATAATCAATATTCTAAACCTGATGAATTTGCTCTTGATAATATTATTAAACGATATTTAATTAAAAAAGCATTTAAAGATAATAAAATAAGTAAAAAACTTATTGAATTTTTTAGTTTTTATATAAATATTCCGCCATCTGATGATGATGATGTTAAATATGTAGGGGATCTTTTAAAGTGGCAGGAAGATGTAGATTTTTCAACATTAAAAAGAAAATTTAAAAATAAAGCTAGAGAAACTTTAAATAATGAAATAGTGAGAAGTTATGAAGAATTATATATTGCTAATTTTTTATTTATTCATCAAATTGATTACACTTATGAAAAAATTTATACTTATGTTAATAAAAACTTTGATAGTGAATTTAACAAATTTAAAAACTTATTATTTTCTTTTGATTTAGATATTCCTGAGGAATTAAAAAATAATATTACAAAAAGCTTACTTGAATTAACAGATATTTCTAAAGAACATGAAATTAAAAATTATGCTCCTGATTTTTATTTAAATGATTATGATATTTATATAGAACATTTTGGATTAAATCGTAACTGTGAAAATCATTTAATTGGTAAAAAATCATCTAAAGAATATGTTAATGAAAGGAATTGGAAAAAGAAAGTACATAAAAAATATGGAACTACTTTAATTGAGACTTTTTCGTATTATCAATCTGAAAATAGATTAGTAACTCGTTTAACTGAAAAATTAGATGCTCAAGGTGTTAAATTTGGTGAAATTGATTATGTTCATGTTTATAAAAAATTATTGGAAAATAGGACTATAAAAGAATGGAAAGACTTTATTAAATTGTTAAAAACATTCATTAGTTTATTTAAAGGAAATAATTATGATGAAAATAAATTTAAGGAATTTTATGATCATGCTAATAATGATATGGTTGGATTTTCAAAAGAGAGATCAATAGCATTTTTAGAGATTGTTGAAGAAGTTTACAATGATTATGAGGCATATTTATTAGAGATGAAAAAAATTGATTTTAATGATATGATTAACAAAGCTAGTGATTGTATTATAAAATATGGCTTAGATTTGCCATATAAATACATAATTGTTGATGAATATCAGGACACTTCATTTACTAGATATAATTTGTTAAAAAAGATTCATGATGCTATTGGCGCTAAAATAATGATTGTAGGTGATGATTGGCAATCTATTTATAGTTTCACTGGCTGTGATGTTAATATTTTTACTAAATTTGATAGTTTCTTTGATGTTTGTGAAACTTGTTTTATCGAAACAACTTATAGAAACTCTCAGCAATTAATTAATGCTACAAGTAATTTTGTGATGAAAAATCCAGAGCAAACTAAAAAGAATTTAAAATCTTTTAAATCCTTAGATTCTCCTATTAAGATTGTTAAGTTTACTGATGACAGTGATGAAATATTAAAATTAGAGTGGATAATTAAAAACATCATTAAAAAATCAAAGTTTAAAAATATTATGATTTTAGGTAGAAATAATAATGATATTTTTGATTTACTCCATAATTCAAAAGTAAAAGATGAAGATATAACAAAAAAATTTGATATTTTAGGTAATAAAGATAAATTAAAAAGAGAGAAGTTTTTAAGAATTCGATATAATGATAATCCAAATATCAACATTGAATATCGTACGGTTCACCAATCTAAAGGTTTAGAATCTGATAATGTAATTTTAATAAATTTAAAAAACAAAAATGCGGGTTTTCCAAATAATATGGTGGATGATAAGGTTTTAAATTTTGTTAAAAGAAATTTAGATTCTTTTGATCATGCTGAAGAAAGAAGATTATTTTATGTAGCTTTAACTAGGACAAAAAATAATGTTTATTTACTGGCGCCTCATTTTAAAAGTTCTATTTTTGTTGAGGAGTTGGAAGGCGATGTTAATGTTGAATTATTTGACTTTGGAGATTATAATGATAATCTGAAAGATGGGGTTTATATCACTCCAACTAAATTAAATTGTCCAGATTGTAAATCAGGTAAAGTTTTATTAAAATCTATTAGGAAAAATGGGAAGATATATAGATTCTTTGAATGTTCTAATAATCAATCATATCCATATAATAGATGTAGCTGGAAAGGAGGATATTATAGTTCTAGAATTGAGGATTTAAATGCTATAGAACACTGTCCAAATTGTGATGGGATACTTATAACACGTTATAGGAGAAGTGATAATCATCCATTTTTAGGTTGTACAAATTTTTCTAAAACAGGTTGTAGGGGGAAAACTAAAAAATTTTCTAAAACAAGAGGTAAGAGAAAAACTAAAAAATTTTCTAAAACAAGAGGTAAGAGAAAAACTAAAAAATTAGAATATATTGGTAAAAATTGCCCAGAATGTGGGAAACCTCTTGTAAAACGTGTTAATGGGGATAGTAATAGGTCATTTATAGGTTGCAGTGGTTTTCCTAAATGCAGATACACCGAGCAATTATTTTAAAAAAAAAGAGATGGGAAGCTAGAATGCTCCTCCACCTCCACCACCGGAACCTCCACCAATGCCACCAAAGCCAGAGCTGTCTGAACCTCCTGTAGCTGTGTCTATTCCTGTATTTATTGCAGAGTGCATTATGTAATATCCACTTCCATAGTAATAGTATAATCCAATATAGTCATCATCAAATTCATCAATTTCTAGTTTCATAGCATTGTAAACCTTGTCAGCTACTCCAAGAGCGGTAGCATATACTAGGTACTGATTCCATATAACTATTGATTCTGGAGGGTGTTCTTTCATTAAACTGTTGTCTTTTAAAAACTTCCTAAAGTTTTTCCACTTTAACATATATACTCTACCTTCTTTAGTCCATTGTCCAAAGATATCATCAGGTAGTAAGTAAATTATAATTCCAACAATAACTAAATATATTGATCCAATAAGACCAATTATTGCTCCTGTTGTATAGAAATCAGTTTCTAGATATAATATTATTGCAAATATTACTCCAAGAGCTCCACCAGCTATTGCATAATAAGTAGCTAATTTATTTCCTTTTGCATTGAATAATTGAGCTACTTTGGATTTTCCTAAGTGTTCATAAATTACATCTTTTTTCCAAGTTTCAATTCTGTCATTAAACCATTTTGCATTATGTTCATTTGATAAGTAATCTTCAACTTTACTTAAATCTAATACATTATCTCTAGCTATTGTTTTAAAGATATCAAAAACATCTTTTTCATCTAATGTTAATTTATCGTAGTTTGTACTATCTAATTCAATAACTAAATGTTTATCTTCATTTCCTTTTATTTTAAATATTTTACGATTAATTAAATCCATTATTGTAGCTTCAAATCCTTTCAAATCTGGAGTTCCAATATCTCTTTTATTTTGGATTAGAGCATTAACTACTGACGGCGGGTCATTACTTGGTAATTCACGTTCGTAAATTCCATTGTAATTAACTTCAGGTTCTCTGCCATATTTGCGGTAAATAAAAAATGGAATTATTGGACTTATAATAAATAATATTCCTACTATCATTCCAATATTGTCCCACATTTTTTCACTTTCCTGATAATCATTGTAGCGTTGTTCTATGTCTTTTTTAGCTACTTTATCAATATGGATTGCATTTGGTGAGTTTGCAAAATCACCTTCAGGCATTAAAACTTCTATTTCATAAAAGTTTCCGGAATCTATACCCTTACTGGTGGAAGTTATTGTATTTCCATTTAATGAGCTGCTTTCAGTGTATTTTGTAGGATTTAACCAGTATTGGTTGTTATTATCATTTGGCAAGTGTATTGTTGTAATTACCTTATCAACTCCAACCTCCCATTGATCTCCCCAAAGTTGGTATTGCAGGGAAGCTGTATCTGAATAAACAGTCACTACATTTTTCATATCATAGCTAATATGAACTTTAACATCAGCATCACTTATTGGATGGGTTTTAGCTTCATCTGAGTATAAATAAATTTTTAAATGTTGTGTTCCATCTTTTTGGCTTTGTTCTACTTTTGTATAAGCACCTTCTGCCGATACATGGACATTTTCAATACTTTCTCCTTCTTTTAGAGGTATATCTCTATAAACTCCATTGTATGTTCCATCAAATGAATAATCAAAGGTTTCATTTACATGAAGCATTCCATTTGTATCAACAATTAAATCTATGACTGCCTGTGTAATAGAATAACTTTTATCATCGTCTGCATAAACGCAGCTGATAGTTGATGCTATTAAAAAAAGTAGAAGGAGGATGGTTATTATCTTTTTATTAACCATATTTTTTCTCTCCCTTAAAATTGGACTTTAGGTACCTCACGTTCACCACTAGCTGCTTCAAAGAAGTCAGCTTCTTTAAAATTAAACATTCCTGCAATAATATTGCTTGGGAATTGTTCACATTTATTATTATACATTAAAACAGTATCATTATAGAATTGTCTTGAATAAGATATTTTATCTTCAGTTTCACTTAATTCTGCTTGTAATTCTTTGAAATTTTGATCTGCTTTTAATTCAGGGTAATTTTCAGCAATAGCAAATAATGATGTTAATGCACCGGTTAAAGCATTACTAGCTTCGCTAACTTCTTTAACACTGCTAGCATTCATTAAACCGCTTCTTGCTTTAGTTACATTTTCAAATACACCTTTTTCGTGACTTGCATAACCTTTAACAGTTTCAACAAGATTAGGTATTAAGTCATTTCTTCTTTTGAGTTGAACATCAATTTGAGAATAACTATTTTTAACTTTATTTCTTGCATTAACAAGGCCGTTATACATGCTTATAATATAAAATACAATAACAAGTATAATTATTATAATTATAGCTAAGATAATCATAGTTGTATCCATTATTTTTACTCCTTTTTTGTTTTAATATTATATTGTGTTAACTTTTATTAATGTATTTGTTTATCTCCTAAGTTCTAAAATATTTTTTAGCTCTTTGTTGGTCATTTCTGTAATAAATTTTTCCTCACTGCTAACTGTCATTTCAGCTAATTCCTCTTTATCTTTAATCATTTGATTTATTTTTTCTTCAAAAGTTCCGGAAGTTATAAAACGATAAACCATTACATTTTCTTTTTGCCCTATTCGGTATGCTCTGTCTGTTGCTTGGTTTTCAACAGCAGGATTCCACCATAAATCATAATGGATTACATTTTGAGCAGCTGTAAGATTTAATCCAGTTCCACCAGCTTTTAGAGAGATTATTAATATTTTCTTTTGAGGATTGTTTTGGAATTCTTTAACTATTGTGTCTTTCTTTTTCCTAGTTAATGAGCCATTAAAGAATAATGCCTGTGTATTGAAGTGTTTTTCAATTGCGTCCTGAATTATTTCGCCCATTTGAACATATTGTGTGAAAATCAGTACTTTTTCCTTTGATGCTAATATATTGTCTAATAGATTTATTAATAATTCTAATTTATTTGATTCATTTATTTTAGGATTTTTGCTTTTTTTAAATTGTGCAGGGTGGTTACAAATCTGTTTTAATCCATTTATTAATTTAAATATTAATCCTCTTCTATTTGCTGAATCTTCGTCTTCAATTCGTTTCATTAAGGAGTTTAAGGTTTCTTCATACAATGCTGCCTGCTCTACAGTTAGATTACAATAAACATCATTAACAATTTTGTCTGGAAGATCATTTATTATGCTTTTGTCTGTTTTAAGTCTTCTTAAAATAAAAGGACTGGTAATTTTCTTAAATGTTTCAAGGGTTTCAGTATTTCTTTCTTTTTCAATTGGTTTTATGAAATTTTTTGTAAATTGTTTGACAGTTGATAAATAATGTTTGTTTGTAAAATCAAAAATACTCCAATATTCACTTAGCCTATTTTCTACAGGGGTTCCAGATAAAGCAATTCTATGTTTAGTTTTAATTGATTTTACAGATTTAGTCTGTTTTGCTAGTGGATTTTTAATATTTTGTGCTTCATCAATAACCATTAAAAACCATTTTTTCTTTTTAAATTTCGCTTCATCACTTCTTAAAATACCATAAGAAGTTAAAACAACATCATATTCTATTTTTGGAAAGCTTCTATTACTTCCATGATAAATAATAGCTTTTAAATCTGGTGTAAACTTTTTAATTTCACGATACCAATTATCAAGTAAACTACTTGGCATTACAATTAAAACTTTTTGGTCTTTAAAGTCTATTTTCTCTTTAAAATACATTATTGTTGTTAAAACTTGCAAGGTCTTTCCAAGACCCATATCATCAGCAAGTATGCTTCCAAATCCATTATTTATATTTTGTACAAGCCATGAAAATCCGATTTGTTGATATTCCCGTAAATTAGCTGTTATGGACTTTGGAGGGGTGATAACTTCTTTTTTATTTATATTTGAAAACATTGATTTTAAATCATCATCAATGTCAACTTCAATTTCATTAAATTCTCCGCTTAAAATAGCTTGCATTAAATCATTTTGATTAAGATTGGTTTGTAATTTCTCTATTTTTTTAATAAAGCTTTTAATTTCTTTTTCATCTAAAATTACATAACCATTAGCTAATTTAACAATGCCTTTTGATTTTTCAACCATTTCTTTAAATTTCTGAGCATCATATTTTTCATCTCCAATGGCTACCATCCAGTCATATTTTGCAATATCAGTTACTGACAGGTATGATTTTTGATTTTTAGCACTTTTGGTGCTTTTAATATTAAGGGTTAGCTTTGGAGTGTATAAGTTTTTAGGTAAAATTACATTAACACCAATTATTTCTAAAAGCGGCTGAACTTTTAAAAAGAAATCATAAAACTCATCAATATTGAATATGATTTGTTGGTTTAAATCAATTGAGTTTTCAATAGCTGGTAAATATTGGTTAATTAAATAAATATCAGAAATTATTTGAAGTTTCTTATCAGTAAGTTTATAATTTGTTTTGTCTTTGATAATTTCATTAACGTTTTTAGGATTTTCATTTTCAAATTGTGCTTTTAAATCAATGGTAAAGTTTTCACCTTTTTCTTCTACAGTTAAAAATAAGTTATAATCTCTGTTTTTTAAACTGAAATTGGAAAGCCATTGATTTATTAAATGTTCATCTCCATTTTCTAATTTTTCACATTCTCCTAAAAAGATTCTAACGTTTTTATTAATAGAGTATCTTTGAAGTTGTTGTGTTAGGGTAGTATTTTGAATAAAACTATTAATTAGAATAGATATGCCTGCTAAAACTTCTCTATCTTTACTAATATTCTTTTTATTAAAAGTTATTACATTATCCGGGGCTAAATTACATAGTGTGTTATATATTTCTTGGATTTTTGAATCATATAATGCAGGGGCCCATTTAATTAAATAAGTATCTTTGTTTTTCATTAAATTTGGAATCATTGCGTGTTTTTCTATTAAATTCAGTGAAAACTTAAAAAGAAGATCAATAAATTTAATATCTTCATTGTAATTATTTATATTGTCGTGATGGTAGATATTGCCTAAAATATTGATTAATTCACCTTCAAAAGACATATTAGCTATTGAAAAATTATTATCAATATCTATTGAAAATTCACTTAATTGTTGGAGTTTTATCAGATTTTCATTATGGTAGTTTTCTGAGGTGTAGCTAGTTTTTAAACATCTTTTTGCATTTCTTGAAAAATTTTTATAAATCTTGTTTAAAATCACTTTAAAATCCTTTTCAAAAAATAAAGGATTATTTTGCAACATTAAAAAAGTACTATCTTCTAAATCAGGAATCTTTGAAAAATTAATCTTTTGTGCTTCTTTTTGTTTAAATTCATCTTTTTTGAAAAAATCGTCAATACTTTCAATTTCTCTAATTTTGGTGGTGTTTTTGTTTTCTAGATGATTTATCATTGAAAATAAATCACAATTGTGGAGTTCAAAAACTTTAAATGGATTTGTATCAATTTCTGAACTTATCATATAAATTAAACCAGCAATATGTTTACAAGTAGGGGCATAATCAGGACAATCGCAATCAGCATTCATGTCTGCCCATGATTTTGGAAATAATTCAATTCCCGCATTACTTAACTCATAATATAATTTTTCAGGAAGCTCTTTATTTAAAAGTGCAGATAATATGGTTGGAGAATTATTAATGATTCCAGCTATTATTTCTTTTTCAGCTTTATTAAATGATTTAAACAGGATATTAACACTATAATAGGGTGAATAATTTCCCTCAACTTTTGCACTTACAATATTTCCATTATATGTGATGTCATAGACTCTGCCAGTGTTAGCATATGTTTTTCCACGGTTAATTCTGTTTTCGTGGGTAACTCCTTTAACAGCATTAAGCCATTTTTCGCCCCACCATGTTCTACCATATTTCATGTAATTTAATATTTTAATATTTAGTATATTTAGTTGTAGGTGTTATTTGATAAATTCTTTATATTGTTAATGACAATATATGACTATATGGAAACTATGTGGGAAGGTATTAGTTTCAAATAAACGAATTAACTGATAAAATGTTATATGGAATTGTAGATATTGGTTCAAATACTATCCGATTTAAAGTATATGAATATAAAAAAGGTAAAATCAAATCAATTTTCTCTAAAAAGAAAACAGCAGGACTTATTGCATATCGTGAGGATAATAAGTTAAATAATGAAGGAATAAATGTTTTACTTAATGTTTTAAATAAATTTAATAAAAGTATGAATCTATTAAAGGTAGATAAAACTTATTTCTTTGCAACAGCTAGTTTAAGAAATATTTCAAATACTTCTGAAGTGTTGAATATTGTAAAAGAAAAGCTTGATATTGATATTCATGTTCTTGATGATGAAACTGAAGCACAATTAAGTTTTAATTCAGTTAAAAGCAATGGAATATCTAAGGATGAAGGAATTCTTATTGATGTTGGTGGAGGCAGCTGTGAGGTAATTGTTTTTGAAAATAAAATGCCAATTAGTAAATCAAGCCTTCCTATTGGATCATTATCCTGTTATGAAGATTATGTTGGTATTATGTTTCCAAATAGAAATGAATCTAAAAATATGGAAAAAAGGGTTATTGATGAGATTAAATCCTCAAATTTGGTTAAAACTCATAAAAAATATTTATTTGGTGTAGGTGGAACTGTCAGGAATCTTAAAAAATTATTAGCTCATCTTAATTTTATTGATGAAAAGGAAAATATAATTCCGATTTATTTGTTAGATGAAGTGTTGGATGAACTTAAATATAATAATAAAGAAGATTTTAATAAAATATTGGCTGTTAAAGCTGAAAGAATTCATACATTGATACCAGGAATCATAATTATTAAAACAATTGCAAAACATTTCCATGTAGAGAAAATATGCGTTTGTAAAAATTCTATACGTGAAGGAGTGTTGTATTCGCTTTTAGATAGTGGGGGATTATAATGAAAAAAAGAGATTATTCATACACTCAAAACAGAGAATTGTCTTGGCTTAAATTTGATGATAGGGTTTTAAAAGAAGCAAAAGATAACACTGTCCCATTACTGGAGAGACTAAATTTCATAGCTATTTTCACAAGTAATTTAGATGAATTTTATATGATTAGGTGCGGCAGTCTTTTTGATTTAACTCTTATTGATGAAGAAGATATAGATAATAAAACAGGTTGGAGTCCCCAAGAACAATTAGAAGCTATATTTAAAGCTACTAAACCATTATATAAAGAAAGAGATTTAATTCTTGATGAAATATCTAAAAATTTAAGAGCTTCAGGTATTGTTCGACATAATTTCGATGAGTTAAATAGTGATTTTAGACAGTATGCTACTCAATATTTCTATGAAAATGTAGCTCCATTATTATCTCCTCAGATAATTGATTCTCATCATCCATTTCCACATATGGCCAATAAAAAATTATATGTGTATTGTATTTTAGAAAGAGAAAGTAAAAAGAAAAAAGTTTTAAAAGAATATCTTGGATTAATTCCAATTCCATTTTCTTTACCTAAGTATGTTAAATTTCCTAATACAAATGAGTTTATTTTAATGGAAGATTTGGTATATGCATTTGCAGAAAGTATTTTTACAAATTATAGGGTTAAATATAAAACAGTAGCCTCAGTAACAAGAAATGCTGATATAAACCTTCAAGATACTCCTATTGATGAGGATGAAGATTATAGGCACTTTATGAAAAATATTCTTAAAAAAAGAAAAAGGTTATCTCCAATAAGACTGGAGTTTTATAAAGACAATGATTCTAGCTACACGAAACATCTGAGAAAAGAGCTAGGATTACATAAAAACCAGGTTTTTCTTACACAATCTCCAATAAATCTTGATTTTATTCATGATTTTATAAAAGAGTTGCCGGAGAATGTAACTCGTGATTTGACTTTTCCAAAATTCACACCTCAAAGAACAAATCAGATTGATCCAAATAAATCATTGTTTAAACAATTAGATAAAAAAGATATTTTATTATTTTATCCATATCAAACAATGGACCACTTTCTTGACTTTTTAAAAGAGGCAGCTCGTGATCCTGAAGTTTTATCTATTAAAATAACTCTTTATCGTGTTGCAAGAACATCATCAGTTATTAAATATCTACTTGAAGCTTTAGATAATGATAAAGAGGTAACAGTATTAATTGAGCTTCGTGCAAGATTTGATGAGAAAAATAATATTCATTATGCAGAATTACTTGAAGAAGCAGGTTGTCAAATATTGTATGGTTTTCTAGATTATAAAGTGCATTCTAAAGTATGTACTGTAACTAAAAAACATAAAGGAACTATAATGCAATACACACAAATCGGTACAGGTAATTATAATGAAAAAACAGCAAAATTATATGTTGATTACTGTTATTTAACTTCTAATCAAGAAATTGGGGACGATGCTACAGAATTCTTTAAGAATTTGGCATTAGCTAATTTAGAAGGTCATTATAATAAACTTCTTGTAGCTCCTACTTCTTTAAGATCAGGAATTATAAATTTGATTGATAAAGAAATAGCTAAAGCTAAAAATAACCAGCCAGCAGAGATTTTAATGAAAATGAATTCATTTACTGATAGGAAAATCATTGATAGGGTAGCTATGGCTTCAAAAGCTGGAGTTAGCGTAAAAATGATTATTAGAGGAATTTGTTGTATTATTCCAGGCCTTAAAGATAAAACAGAGCATGTTGAAGTTCGTGGAATTGTTGGTAGATATTTAGAACATTCCAGAGTTTATGCTTTTGGTGTTGGTGAAGACAGGGTTTTATATATTTCAAGTGCAGATATGATGACAAGAAATACTGCAAAAAGAGTTGAAATTGCATGCCCTATTGAGGATGAAGTTATAAAAGCAAGAATTCTTGAGGATATGGATATTATGTTAAAAGATGATATTAAAGGCCGTAGAATAAATTCTGATGGTGATTATGAATTTATACAACAGGCACGCCATATTAATTCACAAGAATTTTTCCAACAAAGAGCTATTGATGAAATGGATGATTTTAAATTTAAAAAAGAGGATTCTAATATCATAAAATCAATTGTTGATAAAATTACAAATATTTTCAATTAGTATTTTCAATTTGAAATTTTTACATAAATTTCATTTGATTTTATTTTTTAGAACGTTAGAATTATAATTAAAATTTACAGGAGTTCCATTACCTTAGGTGATTTTATGTTAAAATTATTTAATTTGTTTAATATTGATGAAAAATATTTTGCAGACAAAAAAACCGTTAAGAAGAGATTTGTAAAGTTATTTGGAGGATTTTTATTAATAGCAATAGTAGTATCACCATTTACATGGATTGGATTTTTATTTTTCTTATTATTGTTGTTTGCATTAGGAGGAATATTTTTAATAGAATATTATAGTGATGAACTAGATGAAAAATATAAATTATACAACTTTAATAATTTTAGAGGATATTCTTATCAAATATTTGCATTTACTATTTTAGGATTTTCAACTACATCATTATCTGTGCTTTTGATGTGTTTGTGTGCTGGAGCAACTGTTATAAAAGCTATTTTACTTGCAGTAATTTTTGCACTACCATTTTTAGGGATTGGTCTTAAATTTAGAACATTTAATGATTCTAGCTTAGAAGAAAATGGGGAAATAGTCTATGACGCAGGTTACGAACCTAATTACTACTGGCCAGTATTAACTATTTGTTGTTATTTGGGATACACTCAGGGACTTTATGAAACATCTATCATAAACATATTGGGATTACTTATATCTACAACAGCATGTTTTATATGGCTTGTATTTCCAGATAAAATCAACAAGTACTTGCCATTTGAAAACAGGATGAGGAAAGGAGAAGTATTATATTTAGCAATAGTATTAATTGTATTTTTAATATTGTTTTATCAATTTACTACAATTCCATTTACAGAACTTACAGGAATTACAAAATAAAAAAGGTGAATTATAAATGAATACAAAGCAAACAATAGCTATTATTATTCCAATAGCTATTTTTATTTTAAAAAAATATATTAGTCTTTATATAACTATTCCAGTTTTAATAGCTGGTTGTATTATAACATATTACCTATACACAAAATCTAATAAAGATAAATACTTAAAAGGTGCTATTTCACTCTATGGAATAAATTTCTTCTTTATTGGGCTTGGTATTGTGTTATATTATATTTTTTAAATTTACAATATTATCAAATTAGGGAGTGTCCGATAATTAATGGATTTTTAAATCTCCCTTAATTTTTATTT
>CAVDAS010000007.1:0-35005 GCA_963606955.1 Bacteroidaceae bacterium | reverse complement strand
CTTTTTTAAAAAAAATAAATTCTAGCTGCTCATTAAATAATTAATGGGCAGTTTAAGACTCTTTTTTCAAACCTTTTAATGTAGCTATTTGGTCTCTTAAACTAGCTGCCCTTTCAAAATCAAGTTTAGCAGCTGCTTCTTTCATATCATTTTCCAAATCACTAATAAGTAAACGTAGCTCATCTTTAGGTATTTTACTAATATCTGTTCCTTCAATATCAAAGTCTTTACTTTCTTTTTTATCCTTAAGAGCTCTTGTAGTGGTTTTAGGAACAATACCATGTTTTTCATTGTATTTAATTTGGATTTTTCTTCTTTTATTTGTAATAGCAGTTGCATTCTTAACAGAATCTGTCATTTCATCAACATACATTATTACCTGACCGTTAATGTTTCTTGCAGCTCTTCCAATAGTCTGAATTAGGGAAGTTTCATTTCTTAAAAATCCCTCTTTATCTGCGTCTAAAATAGCTACTAGGGAAACTTCAGGTAAATCAAGACCTTCTCTAAGTAAATTTACCCCAACTAACACATCAAATGTTCCTCTTCTTAAATCATCTACAATTTCTATTCTCTCCAGAGTATCTATTTCAGAGTGCATGTATCTAACTTTAACTCCTATTTTTGCATAGTAATCAGTTAAATCTTCAGCCATTTTCTTAGTTAAGGTTGTAACTAAAACTCTTTCATCTTTTTTAGCTCTTTTTTTAACCTCACCAAGTAAATCTTCAACTTGGCCTTTTACAGGACGTATTATTACTTCAGGATCAACTAAACCTGTTGGTCTGATAATCTGCTCAACAACATTACTTGATCTTGATAATTCATAAGCTCCCGGAGTTGCTGAAACATAAATAATCTGATTTATAGAGGATTCGAATTCATCAAACCTTAATGGTCTGTTTTCTTTAGCAGAAGGCAGTCTGAATCCATATTCAACTAATGTTTCTTTACGTGCTCTATCTCCATTATACATTCCTCTGATTTGAGGTAGTGTAACATGAGATTCATCAATAATAGTTAAATAATCCTCTGGGAAGTATTTTAATAAAGAATAAGGTTTTTCACCCCATTTTCTTCCGGACAAATGCATGGAATAGTTTTCTACTCCTGGACAAAAACCCATTTCCTGAAGCATTTCAACATCAAAACGGGTTCTTTGCTCTAATCTTTGAGCTTCCACTAGCTTATTTGATAAATTAAGCTCATTTAGTCTTTCATCCAGCTCGGATGTAATGTTTCCAATAGCTTTGTCCATTTTATCCTGTCCAACAACAAAGTGTTTTGCAGGGAAAATCATGTATCTTTGCAGGTTTTCAGTTTTTTTACCTGTAACTTTGTCAATTAAGCTAATTGTATCAATTTCATCTCCGAATAGCTCTATTCTTACAGGCGGAGTTCCATGAACAGGATTTATTTCAATTACATCTCCACGTACTCTGAACTGACCTCTTGCAAATTCAATATCATTTCGCTCATATTGCATAAAAACAAGTTTTTTTAAAATATCAGACCTGTCGTAATTATCTCCGACAGCTATTCCAAATGCAAATTCTCCGTAGTCTTCCGGAGAACCTATACCGTAAATACAGCTAACACTACTAACTACAATTACATCATCACGGGATAAAAGAGACTGAGTAGCTGAATGCCTCATCATGTCTATTTCTTCATTAACAGAGGATTCTTTATCAATAAAGGTATCTGTTCTTGGAACATATGCTTCAGGCTGATAATAATCATAATAGCTAACAAAATATTCAACTGCATTGTCTGGGAAAAACTCTTTAAATTCTTCATAAAGCTGTGCAGCTAATGTTTTGTTATGAGAAATAACAAGAGTAGGTTTTTGAACTTTTTCAATAACATTAGCCATTGTAAAAGTTTTACCAGAACCTGTAACTCCTAAAAGAGTTTGTTCTTTATTACCATTATTTATTCCATCAACTAATGAATTAATGGCTTTTGGCTGGTCACCTAATGGTTTGTAAGGTGAGTTTAATTTAAATGTCTTCATAATTTCAGATTTAAATATCAATGTGAAAACTAATATGGAAATATGGTAGAGAACAGCAAGGAGTAACTTTGTTGCTTCTTATAGTAATTTTACCATAATCCTCAAAGCATTTTTCTAATGCATTTTCAATATTTTTTACATTCCCTTCATCATATACTCTTAAAGATCCTAAAAAAACAACATGGTCTTTTGTATTCATAATAGATACAGTTTTAAGAATATCTTTTTCATCATATCTTTTTAAAATGACGTTAGATCCTTCAATAAGTTCTTTTTTAATAGTATCTTTATCTGGCATTTTTTAGCCCCTTAAAACATTTGCTATACTTTTTGCAAGAGAAACACGGGAACTGTCTGCAGATATACTGTTAGTAGATATTACACTATTAGCGCCAGCTGCATAAATCCTCATAGTAGCTCCGTTTACTAAAATAGGATGAACACAACAAACATCAACAGATTTAGCACCATATTCCTGTAATATTTTAACTGCATTGACAATAGTTCCTCCAGTAGCTATAATATCATCAATAATAAATGCTTTTTTGTCTTTAACTGAATCTACGTTAACAGTTTCATCAGAACTGCCTTCAACATCAACAATTCTAGTTTCTACCTTATCAGGTCCAAGACGAACTTTAGAAAGGTAAGTGCATTCACACTCAAGAATACTGGCTATTTCCTGAGCAAAAGGATATGCACCTTTATCTGGAGCAACAATTAAAGGTTTTTCATCAATTTTTTCACTAATATACTCAGCTATTGCAGGCATTGCAGAAATATTTGTAGTTGGAATATCAAAAAAGTCTAAAACACATTTTTCATGAATATTAAAAGTAATAAACTCATCAGCACCTGCTGACTGAATTAAATTAGCTACAATTTTTGCAGAAACAGCTTCACCGTCATGGAAACGTTTTTCCTGTCTTGCATAACCCATATATGGAACAACAACTCTAACTTTCTTAGCTCCAAGGTCTTTAAGATTAGATATTAAAAAAAGTAATTCCATTAAATTTTCATCCTGAGGATAACAGGTAGATTGAATAACAGTAACTTCTTCATCAATCTCACCGTCAACACGCAAGTATCTTTCCCCGTCTGGGAATTTTTTAGTTTCTACATAACATAAATCATCATTTAACTCTTCAGCTACATGAGCAGCTAAATCTTGAGATGCCAAACCGCCAATAATCACATTATCACCAAAAATTAATATAATAATTAATATTTAATTTACACATAAAAAAAGTTAACTATATTAATAGCAAAAACAATTGTAAATCATGAAAATTGGAAGAATTATTTTTGCAGTTATAATACTAGCTATTATATGTGCAGCAGGACTCGCTGCAACATCCAGTGTGTTAATAATAGCTGAAGATGAAAGTGAAGGAGGTACTCCTGGAGTTGATATGGGCGCAACATGGAATTTAACTGGCGGATTTAACTGGATTTATCCAGGAAGTTCATTTAATGCACAACATCAAACACTGCATAATATTCATTTAAATGACCCATCTGACCCATATGGAGCAGCTAAAGAAATAATGGAGTACACATATGGTATATCCCCACATATTATCATTACTGTAAACAACAATGCAGCTGAAAAAATATTTGGTGGTGATATTATATCTGATATTCGTCAATATGACTGGGGTGATGGAATGGACCGTGGAGTTGCTGCAGATAAAGCAATGAGTGATTTCCAAATAAATTATCTGGCAATCCCAGGATGTTTCTTAAGTGGAGATATGAAAGTACATTTTGTTTAAAAGTATTGTAATTTTAAAAACAATACTTTAAAACTCTTTTTTTTACAAAGGCATGGTTTTTATAAATAAAATAAACCCAATAAGGGATATTAATAACTGAATAACACCATGTTTTTTAATTTTCATATCACGTGCCTGAAGTAAGAAAAATGGCATGAAAAATCCAAAGAAGCTAAAAAATCCCATTGAAGTGTGTTTAGCTACCAAATCAATTATAAAACCACCAAATGAAAATATTATGGTAATTAAATAAGAGATAATTAAAAATTTCTTATTAATTGCAGGTTCCGCATTTCTATAAACAAAGACTGTATTTGGCTTAAGACCTTCTACTAACGGAGTTCCACACTTAGCACAAAAATCATAGCTGTCCTGATTCTCAAATTTACAGTTTTTACAAATTCTAGTCATATTAATCTATGTAATTTATATTATCTGGAATTTCTCTTTCCGGAGATGGTATATCAGATGGAGCCTCATAACCAACTAAAATACCTGAAACTGGTTCGAAACCTTCTGGAAGGTTTAATTTATCTTTAAGTTGGGTTAAAGTAGCCATTGAAGATACTACATAACAGGTAGCCAGTCCTAAATCAGTAGCTGCCAAAATCATAGTTGTTGCAGATGCTGCTACATTTATTTGAGTAAATGGACCTTCAGGTGCAGAAATAACAATTAAAGTTGGAGCTCCATATAATGGCTCATAACCAGGAATTGATGCTCTCTCACGCATAAAACCTTCACAACTTAACATAAACTCTTTAGTTTTTTTATTGATTTCATCTAAAAACTCTTTATCCTGAATTACAGTAACCTGAAACGGTCCTGCATTTGGTGCTTTGTTAGCTACTCCAACAATAGCATCTAACTCTTCTTTTGTTATTTGTTCATCTTTGTATGCACGGATACTTTTTCTTTTATTAATAGCTTCCAATGTTTCCATAGTATCACCTTAAGATTATGTTAATTACTATTTTAAAAGTAATAATTATAATTTGTGAATCAAAACTGGTATTTTTATCAACTTTAAAAATTATAATCATATTTATGAAAATCAAAGATGGAATATGTGGATTTGTTATTGGTGATGCCCTAGGTGTTCCAGTTGAGTTTAGCTCCCGTGAAACACTACAGGAAAATCCTGTTAAAGAAATGAGAGGTTACGGAACATATAATATGCCTCCCGGAACTTTTTCAGATGACACATCAATGACACTAGCTACTATGGAAAGTATCTGTAATAAAAAAGCTATTGACCTTGAAGATATGCAAAATGAATTTTTAGAATGGCTATTTAATGGCAAATACACCCAATATGGAGAAACCTTTGATTATGGAAATACTACATACAATTCATTATCAAGGTTTAAAAATGGTTTTAGTGTTTTAGAATGTGGCGGAACAGATGATCATGACAACGGAAACGGTTCTTTAATGAGAATCCTGCCACTTGCATTTATTGATGGTATCAGCTATGAAACAATTGAACAGGTATCCGGTCTAACTCATGCTCATCAAAAATCAAAAATAGCCTGTGTATTTTATGTTGAAATAGCTAAATCAATGCTTTCAAATGATTTGGAAATAAAAGAACATGTTAAACTAGCTGGTGATAAGATTAAAGATTATTATGAAGGTTCACAAGAATTAAAACATTTTACAAGAATTTTTAATGATGATTTAGATGAAGTTAAAAGCTCAGGTTATGTAATAAACACACTTGAGAGTGTTATTTACTGTTTAGAGAATACTGATAACTATAAAGACAGTGTTCTAAAAGCAGTTAACCTAGGCGGAGATACTGACACTATAGCTGCAATTTGCGGTGGACTTTCTGGAATTTATTATGGATTTAGTGAGCTACCTGTAGATTGGCTTAAACAAATTCCAAAAATTGATAAGGTTCTTTCATTATGTGAAAGATACGAAGGTGCTATTAATGGATTTTGAAAAAACTATTGAAAATATTATAGCTAGATGTGATAATTATATAGACCCACAACTAGCTATTACTATAATCCATGATAATTATACAATGGGTTCCAATAACATCTCTGAGATAAAAAAATACGGGATTGAAAAGGAAGACAGCTATTCTAAAAAAGCTCTAAAAGTCTTAAAACATGAAAATATCTTTATAAGCTTTGGAATGCTTGCTTTTATCCCAATACTTAATGAATGTGATATTTTCTCTTTTAAGGATGAAACAATAACCCTAACACCTGAAGAATTTCAACAATATGGTGATTTAAAAGAAGAATACTTTGGGATTTTAGTTAAGAAAAATAGTTGTGACTTTATTATTGGCAGCTGTGATTTATGCGGCTGTAAAATTGATTCATCATTTAGAGAAATTAAAAAAAGTGAAAATAACTTCTATAAAAAGATAAATGAAATAATACAAAGCAATATTATTTTTTAATTAGCTTTTGTTTTATTTTTTCCCACATTTCCTGTTCTTCACCACAGCCAGTCATAATTACATAGTCATACTTTGAATTCTTAACTAAATCCACTAGCTTTTCAATTCTTTTAGCCATTTCATCATAACTTAATGGATAAAACTCGCTGTTTTCAAATTCACCAGCTATTATATCATAATACTGCTTGGCTTTTTTGATGGATTTTCTTCCAGGAACAACAATAATATGGTCAGGATTTAAATTTTTAATAACTTCCAAATGGTCTTCAAATATTTCTTCTTCATATTCGTCAGGTGTTGTGTAAATAAACTCCAAAGGACCATCAATATATTGATTCATAAATAAAGCATTGATTTTAGCTGCATCACCATTATCTCCCTGTCCTAAACCAATATATTTGCCATTAACTTTAACTACCTCAAATCTTCCAGGAGGAATAAATGACATATCCAAATTATTGAAAACTTCTTTAATTGTATTTTCAATATTAGCTATTTTTGGAGTAAAAGTGGCATATGCACAAATAGAAGCTAGTGTATTGTATATATTATGCAATCCAAATGGAGGAACAGTTATATTTACATTAAATGAAACATCTTTATTATTTGTGTAATTATATAAATTTCCTTCAATTGTTAAATCCCACATATCTGATTTAAAATTAACATCAACTAATTTAACATTAGGTTCCTGGTGTTTAAAACCACACTCACAGCTGTAAATTCCCCTGTGATTTAAGAATCTGTGAGAATATTCCAGTTTTTTACCGCACTTTGGACAATAAGGATTGTTTGAGTGGAAAATATCTGTGATATTATCAACAGCTAAACCATAAAAATTAACATGAACATCTTTCCGTTTGTTAAAAGCAATGCTGGCAGTTATAGGATCATCTGCATTAGAGATAATAACTCCATGGTCCATAGCCAGTGTAAGTAGAGATTTTGCTTCTACATATTCATTAAATGGGTTTTTAACACCAGCTACCTGAGAATGTTCTCTGGAAATTGTTGTATAAACAACACCTACAGGATCAATCATTTTTTGAACAGTATCCGGAATCCCATAGATTTTATTTCTAATTCCATATTCAAAAACACCGATATCCCCCTTGCCTTTTAAAATACCAGTGATTATTGAATAGATGGTATTGTTTTCAAAACTTTTTCTAATTTGTGTGTCTTTAGAAAGTAATTTAATTAAAAGTGTTGTTGTAGTTGTTTTACCATTGGTGCCAGTAATTAAAATAGGTCCAACACTCATTTCACTAGCTAAATCCCGTATAGCTTCATCTCCAGCAATTTTATGAAAAACATATCCTGGAACATTGTTTCCGCCGCCAATACCTACTTTATGTAGTTGAAAAGAAATTTTAGAACCCATTTTAGCTATATAAAAACGGATTTTATTAAACATATCAATCCACCCCCTCTTTAATAAAATATATAATCTAGGAAGTATTAATATGTTGTGTTTTAAGTTTAAAAAAAAATAGTTAAAACCAACTTAATTAGTAGTTGGTTTTTCAATTTGAGATTTAGGAACTTTATCTACGACTTTAGAACTTAATTTTTTCATTTTTTCAATTAGATTATCTTTTTTACTGCCGCTAATTAAAATATTTTCCAATACATCGCTTAAAGTTTCAGTTGGGACAATCTCAATCATGTCTTCGTATTTTTTCTCAAGCATAACATCTTTCATGTTAGACTTAGGAATTAATACTTTTTTAATTCCGGATTCTGCAGCTGCTTCAATTTTAGCTGTTGCACCACCAATAGGCATTACATCTCCACGAACATTTAAAGAACCGGTTAATGCTACAGTCTGGTCAATAGGAATCTCTTCAACAGCAGAAATTACTGCAGTAGCTATTGAAACACTTGCACTGTCTCCTTCTACACCGTCATAAGTTTGGATAAACTGAACATGAATATCATAATCAGAAACATCTTTGTTTGTGTATTTTTTAATTAATGCACTTACGTTTTGAACTGATTCAGTAGCTATTTCACCAAGTTTACCAGTAGCTATGATTTTTCCACCGTCTTTAGATTGAGCCGGAGCAGCTTCAGCAGCAATAGGTGATACAATACCACTTCTATCTCCAATAACTGCAAGTCCGTTTACAAGACCAACTCTTCCACCTTCAGGGTGAACCATACTGTATTCTTTTCTTTGTTTAATTGATCTGTCAGCTATTTGCTGTTCTAATGTTCTGGAGAATTTTTTAGCTTCAACTACATGTTTAGCAGTTACTAAATTCTCACCATGTTCAATAGCTACATCTCCAGATGATCTTACAAGCCCACCTAAATCCCTTAATTTAAGTGTTAGGGCATCCTGTTTTCCTGAACGACGTTTAGCTTCCAGGATAATTTCATCCAATGCATCAGGAGCAAAGTGAGGAATTCTTCCATCATTTTTAACTTCCTGAGCTACGAATCTTACTAATTTTTTCCTGTTTTCCGGAGTATCTTCCATTGAATCTTTCATGAAAACTTCATAACCATATCCTCTAATCCTTGATCTCATAGCTATGTGCATTCCTTCAAGAACTTGAAGATTACCAGATGCTACAAGTACAAAGTCACATGGTACTGATTGAGATCTTACCATTGCACCACTACTGTTTTCACTTTGACCAGTAATAGCATATTTTTTCTCCTGCATTGCAGATAAGAGCTCTTGTTGTGTTTTCATTGTCATTGTACCAATTTCATCAATGTATAAAACACCTTTATTAGCTTTATGAATCATTCCAGATTCTACACGTTCGTGTGCCGGAGTTCCAAGACCACCGGATTGGTATGGGTCGTGGCGAACATCTCCAAGTAATGCTCCTGCGTGAGCACCTGTTGCATCCATAAATGGTGCGAATCTTTTATCTTCATTATTAACCAATAGCTTTGGAGACATATTATTGTTTTTAGGTTTTATCTGAATAGAAATAAGCAAGACTAAAGCTGCTGCAATAATAGCTTCAAGTATTCTGCCATACATAAATCCAATAACAACAATAGCTGCAATAACAAATGTTGTAATTAATGTTTTTTTCTCTTCATGGTTTTTAGCAGACCCTTTAGTTGCTTTTACTATTTTTTTACCTTCTCCTGCCGGAACAGACCTTATTAAAGGATGATTAGTATCTTCCACATTCGGATATATTAAAATATCTTCTAGAGATTCATGGGGTAAAATCTGAGCCATACCTTTAGCCAGCATCGATTTTCCAACACCTGGATCACCAATAAGTAAAATATTTCTCCTTTGTTTAGCTGCTTTTTTAATAGTTTCAATGGACTCTTCATGTCCAATAACTTGATCAATTAATAATGGAGGAACTTCAATATCTTTTGAACTTGTAATATTACCGTAATCTATCATTGGTTCGATTTTTTCAAAAGCCTCTTCTTCTTCAATTTCAGGCTTTAATACAGTTTCTTTTGAGGAATCATCAATTGATTCTTGTTCTTCAAATTTCATGAAACCAACCTCTAAATAATTTTTTTTATAATTAAACAATAAATAATTTAAGTTAATTTACTATTTAAATATTAGCAACATGCCATATAAAAAGCTTTCCATTTTAGTAAATTAAAGTAAGTAAAATAAAAAATCAATAAAAAAATAAAATTAACCAGATTAAGCTTTAATTACACAAACCCCTAAAATGTGCAAAATTTAAAAGCCTAATCAACTAGTTAATTTTTTCCATATTTAATCCAAATGTTGAATTAATAACAAATAATAGCAAGTAGCTATTATCAAAATGTAAATTAAACAGTGTTAATTTACAATTAAGGTATATGTTATAAGTAGTATAAAATTGTTACTAAAACCAATAAAAACGAACAAAGGCAAAATAAAATAGAATAAAAATAGATTAAACACAATAATCTTATAACTAACAAAGTCAATAATGCAATATAAAGACATACAACATGAACAAAAAAATAACCGAAGAAAATACCTGGGAAATTATCGGATTTATAAAAGTATCCCCCTCACGATACAAAACAATAAAATCACTAGCTAGTAACGACTACAAAATGCCTTCAGAAATTGCAAAAGAAACTAATCTTCGTCTAACACAGGTATCAAGTGCATTAAATGATTTAAAAAGTAAAGAATTAGTAATATGTCTTAATGAAAATAATAAAAAAGGCAGACTTTATAAAACAACAAAATTAGGATTAAAAATACTTGAAATATTAAAATAAACTTGTATAATGGAAAATCATAATTTATTAGTTTCAAAGAATTTATTATGGATAAAATCTATAATATAAAAAATAGTGAGGGATTATTTTGCCAGAAGGAAACGAATTAGATTCATATTGTGGAATTTCTGATGAAGAACTTACCGAGCGATTTAAAGCCGCAATCGAAATTGACAAAAAAATATGTGAAATTAAAGGCCTTCCTATTGCATGTTATGATGATGAAACTAACAGAGCCTATTTAAAATATCCTGATGGAAGGAGAGTCTATGTTAAGTAAAAATAGACTTCCAGAAGTTGTTGTTTTTGCAGGGCCTAACGGTAGTGGTAAAACTACTATGACCCATATGGCAAAAACTGTTGGTGTCTACATTAATGCCGATGATATTAAAAAATCAAGTTTATGCACAGATTTAGAAGCAGCTATTAAAGCAGAAGAACTTAGAGAACACATGTTAAAAACTGGTAAAGAATTCACATTTGAAACTGTACTTTCTACTGGAAATTTCACGATATTGAAAAACTAACTGAAATTAATGAATATGTTAATTAAAACTAATTTGATGAATTTAAAGATTTTCAAATAGTTATATGATTGTACCATCACCTAAATCATCTTTTAAATCAGCTTGAACTTTAATTTTATGAATAATATCAAATGGATTTCCTAAATTATCATAAACCTCAGTAATTTCATCCTTATCGAGTAAATTATAATTATATTTATCAGTATCCTCTGCTTTTTCAGTTAAGTAAAAATTGGTATCATCAATTAAATTATAATATCTTGAATATGCTTCTATTGCTTCTGCAAAAAATGGACTGTGAGTATTAATATATAATGTAATATTCAAATCCCTAGCAGCTAAAACTAAGATTTTGGCAAATTCTACTTGAAATCCTGGATGTAAATTAATTTCAGGTTCATCTAAAATTAAAAAACTATTTTTTGTTAATTCATTATTATCAAGCAATATTTGAATAGTTGCTAATTGTTTTAATCCAGAAGCAGTATTTTCCATGGAAAAAGTTTCATCGTCTTTGTTGAATATAAATATGTCTTCTGAAGGAACATATTCAAAATTTCCACCAATTAATTCATCAATTCTTCTTTTGAAATCATTTAAATCTTTAAAAAATTCATCAGTATAAATTTCATCAGGATTTTTAATTTTTTTAAGTTTTCGCTCAAGTACCCGCAAATGATATTGAGAACTGCGATGATTATTTTCTAAAATTGAAGGTGAATCAATGTAAATAACATTTTGAAAATTAAAATAACTCAAAAAGTCTTTACTGATGCTACCCCTGCTTTTTTCAGCATCTATTTTAATATCTTGTTTAAATTCAACCCCATTATAATTTCCATGAAACTTAATATGAGCATTACTAAATCTATTTAATGAACTACCATACTCTGATTCAATAAGAGCATTAAAAACTGTAATATACCTAGAATATTCATCCTTATTTAGTTTAATTATTCTAAATAAATCATTTAAATCATTAATACATGACTCTTTATCTTTAAAATCATAATTTTCTAAGGTAACTTCAATATTATCGCAAATATCATCAAATAGCTTCGAATGATTCATTAAAGAATTTCTAATTTGTTTAAATTCATCTTCCATTTCCTGTGACCCTTTAGTCCCCCAATATATAACAAAATTTAAAAGTTTTGAGCGAATATCATCATTTGCCAATTGAGTTCCTTCACTAGATACTGCTGTTAAAAGTGAAAATAGAAACTTACTTGAAATAGATTTACCTGTGTTATTTTTACCTACAAGAACATTTATCTTTCCAATTTCTAAAATTACTTTATTAATTAGTCCCAAATTTTCAATTTCAAATAACATTTCAGCAGCCATATTATTATCCCCATTAATTTGATTTCTTTATTCAAATAGTATAAACTAAGACATATATAAACCTATTTAAAATCTTAAAATTTAAAACAACAACATATGTAAGTGTATTTTTTATATTGGAAGCAATTTTACGAAGTTAAAGCAATTTTTAAAAGAATTTAATAAAATATGCTTTTTATCTTATGAATAGTACTACTTCTTTAAGTGAAAGTAGTTCAAAATATGGAGAGAATTTATAAAGAAAGATGTATAAAAAATATTAACAGTGATATAATGGTTAAATGTTTAATGGTTCAAGGAACATCATCCAATGCAGGAAAAAGTATGCTTGTAGCTGCATTATGCAGAATATATAAAAACAGAGGCTATAAAGTAGCTCCTTTTAAATCTCAGAATATGTCTTTAAACTCATATACAACTAAAGAAAACGGAGAAATTGGAATAGCTCAAATGCTACAGGCACAAGCTGCAATGGTTGAACCAAGCATACATATGAACCCAATTCTTTTAAAACCAAAAGGAAATTTTACATCAAATGTAATAATTCAGGGAAAATCCATTGGAGATATGGATTTCTACAAATACCAGCATGACTATCACAACAGAGCTTACGGGGCTATTAAAGAAAGTTTTGATATTTTAAAAGAAGAATATGACATTATAATCATTGAAGGAGCCGGATCACCTGCAGAAATCAATATGCGAAAAGAAGATCTAGCTAATATGGAAATTGCACATATGGCTGATGCAAATGTTATTTTAATAGCTGATATTGAAATGGGGGGAGTTTTTGCAGCTATTGCAGGAACATATGTTCTTTTAGATGACTATGACCGATCCAGACTAAAAGCTACTGTTATTAATAAATTCAGAGGTAATTTAGATATTTTAAAACCAGGACTTGACCGAATTGAAGAAATTACCGAAGCTCCTGTTTTAGGGGTTCTTCCTTATGATGAAACACTGAAATTACCTGAGGAAGACTCAGCATCTCTAACTACCCATGTATTTGATGAAAATAAAGACATTACAATTGGAGTTATAAGACTTCCTAAAATCTCTAATTTCACAGATATTGACCCATTTGAGTTTGAAGAAGATGTTGGAATTAAAATGATTAACTTAAATGATGATATTGGCGATGTTGATGCTGTAATCATTCCAGGAACACGTAACTCAACAAAAGATGTAAAAGAGCTATTTGACAGTGGACTGGCCAGTAAAATAATAGCTAAATCAAAAGAAATTCCAATTGTGGGAATTTGCGGAGGCTATCAAATCCTTGGAAACATAATCCATGATGATGATAAAAAAGAATCAGATATTGGAACAATAGAAGGATTAAAATTATTGGATGTTGAATCAAAATTCCAGAAAAGTGATAAGATTGTAACTCAGTCAGTTGGGATTATTCCTAAAAAAGAAGAGTTATCAGGACTAGCTAGTGAAATATTTGGAAATATAGCTGGCCAGAAAGTAAATGGTTATGAAATCCACGAAGGTACAACCAAACTAAATGGTATAAGTCCCCTATTAAATGTTGAGAATGATCATGACGGGGCATGCAGCGGAAATGTCTTTGGAACATACTTCCATGGAATATTCCATAATTATAATTTCAGACGTGAATTCCTAAATTATTTAAGAGTTAAAAAAGGTCTGGAAGCTAAATTTGGCGTGGATCCTTACGAAACACAAAAAGATTACTCATTAAATAAATTAGCGGATATTGTTTTGGAAAATCTGGATATGGACATTATTGATGATTTGCTTTTCTCATAATACTCATTTAAAAATCAATATGGTGTTTTACATAGTACTTAAACACAATAAAACCAATTATTGAAAGTAATCCCATACCTATTACTACCCCATAATAAACACCATATTCTTTTAATCCAAATACAAAGGTAAGTGCTAATATAATCAGCAAAGATAATGATTCTGACAAAAGTGATAATACAAAAGATATTTTTCCTTTCCCGATTCCCTGAAACATGAATTTTGAAATTTTTCCTATAGGAACAACTAAAAGAGCTAATGTCATTATTCTCAATGCTTCGGTAAGAATGATTTGTAAATGTGAGTTTAATGAACCATAACTAAATAAATATGCAATTTGCGGTACTAATAGCTCAAGGACTACAACTATTATTACTGAAAGCACCATAGCGAATTTTATTGCATATGAATAAGTTGTTTTGAGTTTTTCAGAATTTTTTGCCCCATAATGGACTCCAGCTACTGTAATAACCGCAATTCCAATACCTGTACTTACTTTGGTTCCAAGGCCAATAACATACCATGCTGCATTATATCCTGCAGCTACTGTCGTTGTAGCAACAATCACCAAAGTTAAACGTTCCACTATGGAAACTACTGCTATAATCAGTGATTCCATAGCAGTAGGGATAGCTACTGCAAATATCTCTTTTATTATACTAATTTTAAAATGGAATTCCTCTCTTGCTAATGATATATAATTATTCTTTTTGATAAAAAGCCAATATATCATTAAGGCGATTGAAACACCAGCAGAAAGAATTGTAGCGAAAGCTGCACCTTCAATACCCCAATTTAAGACATAAATAAAAATAGGATCCAGAACCATATTTAATATACTGGTAGCTATAAGAGCTATCGTAACACGCTTTACATCCCCTTCTGCTCTTAATTCAGCAGATAAAACACCAGTGAATATGAATGTAAATGATCCCAATATAATAATTGTGGCATAGGGCTTTGCATAACCCATAACTGTTGAAGCACCCATAACATCTAATAAGCTATCTAAACAGAATAATAATATTAATGACACTGCTATTGATGAAATTAATCCTAATATTATTCCGTGCCATGCACTGTTATTTGCTGTGTGTCTTTTTTCAGCACCAATACATCTAGAGATTAGTGAATTTGATCCAGAACCTAATCCGTCTGATACAGCTCCAATAATATTAAATATTGGTGATGATAGCGCAACAGCAGCTAATGCATCTACACCTAATCCAGCAACCCATATACAATCTACTGTATTATAAACTACACATAATATAAGTGTGATAATTATAGGTTCAGCAAGGAATCGTATAGCTTTTTGAGGATTCTCTTTTATTAGCTCAACATTCTTATCATCAGCATTTGAATTCAAAATATCGCCTTCAAAGCTTATCTGACAGTTAATTTTTAAAAAAAAACAGTAATAAAAAGTAGTTAGCTATTTTAATTGTAAAAATCAAAAAAAAAGAAATGAATCTCTTTTAAAAAAAAGAGTGAAATTATTCAATTGATTCCATTTCAATTTCGAAAGTCATAGCTTTCATAGTAGCTTTTTTACCAACTTCGGTAATAGTAAAAAGCGGTGAATCATTTAACATTAAATTATTGTTAATTTCCCTCATTACATTATTAGGTACTTCTTTAGGATGAACAAATTCACCAGTGTTTTCATCATAATACCTAAAAGTTTGAACAGAGTCTCCTTCTAATTCATATTCTAATTTTTCACCATTTTTAGTATTTACTGCACTAATTTTGAATTTCATTTTTTATACTCTCCAAAAAAAAATATTTTCTAATTAATATATTGTCTTTTAAAGTATTTAAAAAGAGAAGATAATTATCTAATTACGTTCTCTTCCAAATATATGTACTGCTGCAGTACCTCCGGTACCACCGATATTATGGGTCATACCAATTTCAGCACCTTCAACTTGACGTTTACCAGCTTCTCCTCTAAGTTGCCATACAACTTCAGCAGCTTGAGCAATACCAGTTGCTCCAAGAGGGTGTCCACGAGCTTTTAAACCTCCGGAAGGGTTAATTGGGAAATCACCGTCAATTTCTGTTTGACCTTCTTCAATAGCTATTCCACCTTCACCTTTCTTAGCAAAACCTAAGTCCTCTACAGCTAAAAGACCATTAATTGAGAAACAGTCATGAACTTCTGTAAGGTCAATATCTTTAGTAGTAACTCCTGCCATTTCATAAGCTTTTCTGGAAGCTACTTTAGTTGATTCAATAGTAGTTAAATCTTTTCTGCTGTGTAAGGCAATAGTTCCGGAAGCCTGTGCAGATGCTTTTACATAAATTGGTGTATCTGTGTATTTTTTAGCATCATCAGCAGGAACCATAATAACAGCTGCTGCTCCGTCAGAAACAGGGGAACAGTCAAGTAGTGTTAAAGGATCAGCTACCATAGTAGAGTTAATTACTTTATCTACACTAACTTCAAATGGGAATTGTGCATTAGGATTGTTTTTAGCATTTTTATGGTTTACAACTGAAAATTGAGCTAACTGTTCTCTTGTAGTTCCATATTCATGCATATGTCTTTTTGCAATCATTGCATATAATGATGGGAAAGTAGCTCCTTGTTGTGCTTCCCATTCATTATCAGATGCTGTAGCAATAGCTGGAGTAGCATCTACAACATCAGTCATTTTTTCTACACCAGCAGAAATTACAACATCATGAAAACCTGATGCAACTGCCATAATTCCCTGTCTTAGAGCAAGTCCACCAGATGCACATGCTGCTTCTACCCTGGTAGTTGGAATTGGGTTAAGTCCCATATGATCAGAAATAAGTGCAGCAATATGTTCTTGGTCTACAAATAAACCGGAAGACATATTTCCAACATACATTGCTTCAATATCGTCTCCTTCAACATCAGCATCCATAATAGCTTTTACACCTGCTTCAGCTATTAAATCTCTAAAAGATGAATCCCACAATTCACCAAATTTAGTTTGTGAAACTCCTATAATTGCAACATCTCTCATAAATCACACCTACATTTTAATTTTGCCTTTGAATTTAGCATAAACAGCATAATCAACATATTGTTTATTATCTATAATATCCTGTGTTTTTGGAGCTAAATCTCTTCTTTCTTTAATTTCTTCATTTACTGTTAATGTAAAACTGTCACTACCAGCACCTGATCCATATGAAACAACAAATATTTTATCTCCAGGTTCGGCAACATCTAAAATATTAGATAAAGCTAATGGAACTGCACCAGAATAAGTATTTCCAATAGTTGGAGTTAAAAGCCCTTGTTTGATTTGCTCAGAGGTAAATCCAAGTTTTTTACCAGCTCTTAAGTAAAATTTACCATTAGGTTGGTGGAAACAAGCATAATCATAATCTTCAACTTTAGAATCAGTTTTTTCAAGTAAACCTTTAGCAGCACTTAAAACATGTTTAAAGTATGCCGGTTCTCCAGTAAAACGACCACCATGAGATGGGTAGTCCTGTCCTTCTCTTCTATAAAAATCAGGAGTATCAGTAGTAAAACTGTATGTTTCTTCAATATCAGCAAGAGTATTATCCTTACCAATAATATAAGCTGCACCACCAGCAGATGCAGTATATTCAAGTGCATCTCCAGGTGCACCTTGAGAAGTATCAGCACCAATAGCTAATCCATATTCAATCATATCTGAATCTACAAGACCCATACACATTTGAATTCCGGCAGTTCCAGCTTTACAAGCAAATTCCAAATCAGCAGCAGTTAAATCAGGAGTAGCATTTATAGCCTCAGCAACAATAGTTGCAGATGGTTTTACTGCATAAGGATGTGATTCAGAACCAACATAAATTGCCCCTATCTTTTTTGGATCAATTTGAGCTCTTGCTAGCGCATGTCTAGCAGCAGTTACTGCAATAGTAGCAGTATCCTCATCAGCAGAAGGAACGGATTTTTCATTAACAACTAAACCCTTTGATAAAGCAACAGGATCATCCCCCCACACTTTAGCAATTTCTTCTACTTTTATTCTATATGACGGCACATAGGCCCCATATCCAACAATTCCTACCATTAAATCACCAAGATTAAATTTTATAAAATAGTTAGAAAACTAACTTTAGTAATTTAATTTTTATAAAAAGTATTATATAAAAGTACCTAAAAAAATTAGGCAATATAGAAAGACTTAAGAAAAAAATAAGAGAATTAGTTATACTAAATGCAGTTGCCGGGATTCGAACCCGGGTTGTAGGCTTGGAAGGCCCAAGTAATAACCAGACTATACCACAACTGCAAAAATGCGGCGTCCGGGATTTGAACCCGGGTCTCTAACGTGGCAGGCTAGAGTCTTAACCAGGCTGGACTAACACCGCATAACAAACAACAATTATACTTTTGTCATAATAATATATAAAGTTTTGGGTAAATCTATTTTCAAACAATCTGTTTAAAAATTAGCTTATCCTAATTATCAAATGTTTTAGTAGTAATAATAGCTATTAAATAAATTACAGGCTCTACATGAAGGTTAAGGATGTGTAAAACAATACCTTAAGCTTTTCCTGCAATCTGTTTAAAAATTAGCTTATCCTGATTATCAAAGAATTTTACAAGAATAATAACTACAAGGTAAACTATGATTCCTACAGGAATAGCTAACCATAAATTAAGATCAAGAACATATAAAACAATACCCATGACAGCTGATGAGATTAGAACTTTTATAATGTCAATTCCAAGACTTTTATCTGGAAGCTGGCCTATTTTATGAATAGCATATAATTCTAAAACTAAAATTAAAATCTCACTAATTACAGTAGCCAATGATGCACCGTAAACTGAGAAATTAGGAATTAATGCCATGTTTAATACTGCATTAAATACAGCTGCAACAGAATAAATTTTAGTAACTGCCATTTCCTTATGAGATGCATTTAAAATCATAGACCCTGCTCCATTGATAAATAAGAAACAGACTGTCCATATTAAGATTTTTAACACATCCCCTGCTTCTGAGTATTGATTACCATAACATAGAGCTATAACATCTCCTCCATAGAAAAAGCTAGCAACAGCTATTGGAATAGTAGCCATGGATAAATATTTAATAGATTTAACAAAACTAAGCTGTAATAAATCCCCATCCTGTTTAAACAGCTTACTCATAACTGGGAAAATTACAGCAGTGTAAATTGTATAAAATAAAGTTAAAACATTAATAAGCTTATAAGAAGAATTATATAATCCTGTTGCATAGCTTCCTACAAATTGAGTAAGCATAACCATGTCAATTGAGTAATAAATAGTGTAAAACAATCCGGTTAGAGCAAAAGGCAATCCTCCGATAATTAATTTTTTACAAAATTTTAAATCAAATAATGGTTTTGGAACCATGATTTTTTTAGATATAGCTAGAACTACATAAACCAAAGCAATTAGATTAGCTAAAATATATGCAAAAGTAACTCCCCATAATCCGTAATTTGTAAATGTGATAATTATAATGAATACAAATGTTAAAACATTAAGTAAAGTATTTGTAATAGCCTGATACTTCATCATTTCATGAGCTTGGAACGAAGAATACAATACACCATGAAATGACTTGATTAAGTTTTCAACAGCAAATAAAAAACAAATTACAGCAGTATAATTATCCCAACCTAATATAAATAAAGCTAGAGCTACAACTGCTAAGTAAAATATAGCTAATATTAATTTAATAGTAATAGCATTTCCCAAATACTTACTTTCATTGTCAAAATCCGTAGAAATGGATCTTACAATGTAAGTAGTAACTCCAAAATCAGCACAAACACCAAAAATAGTTGCAAAAGAAACTGCTGTTCCAAAAAGACCGTAATCAGATACTCCTAAGTAACGAGCTGTTAAAATAGTCCAAACAAAAGCACAAACACTAGTAATGATTTGGGAAATCATTAACCAGCTCATATTTGCAAATATTGTTCGTACTTTATTCATATTTTAACCTTAGAAATATTTTGAAAATGATATTATATTGTTTTTAATAATTAAGCTTTTCTTGCAGTTACACAAATCCAGTCATTTTCATCATTGATAAAAGCCTGGAAATCTTTAAAACCAGCTTCCGCAAGGGCTGATTCCAAAACATCTTCAGAATAAATTTTCATATCCAATAATTCGATTAGATCTTCATATTTATCCATTTGTCCTTCTCTGTAAACTGCTTCATTACAAAAGAATACTAATCCGTCTTTTTTAAGAACTCTATTTACTTCTTTTAAATCATTTATAAAATCCGGCCAGAAATAGATTGTTTCAAAACCAGTTACAATATCAAAACTTTCATCATCAAATGGCATTTCAGAAACAGAACCCTGGAGAACTTTAACTTTTCTGTTTTCAATAGCCTGTTTATTTAAATTAGTTGATTTCTCAACACTAACTTCAGAATAATCAATTCCTACAACACATCCATCAGATATCTGATTAGAAAAGCGCTGAAGGTTTCTTCCTCCACCGCATCCAATATCCAGGATTTTGTCATCTGCATTGATTTCAAAATGACTAACACCCCATACAGCCATGTTTTCATGGGATTTATTCATCCGATCAAGGATTTCATGACCTAATTCTCCTTCAGGTTTTCTTGCGTTTTTAATAAGTTTTTTATCTTCAATATTATTTCCTGTATTTACTTTATCAGACATTTATTTAACCTTCTTATTTTTTCATTCCTTTACGTGTTTTAATAGCTTGTCCTGTTTTAAAATCATTGATTTCACAGGCTCCAAGTAGTGCTTTACCATAAGCAAGTAATTTATCCTCTTCATTTACAATTAAAACTTCATCTTTAGCTCTTATATCCTCATCACATTCTACTACGAATTTGGCAAAGACACTTTTTCCTTCAAGTGAAAATGGTTCTGAGTCTTTATTAACTACTACTCTGTTTTTAGGATATTGTGTAGCGCCGTGGAGTCTTTTTGCCCCTTCTTTTGAGAGAATTAAAAAGCTGTCAGATGCTCTCATATTTACAATTAATGTTTTTTTGTCATAAATATGTCTTATTTTACCTGTTTTTTTACTTTTTTCAATGTTTATATCGCCGGTAAATAAAGCATCACCTGCACCAACACCAAACTGATAGTCAGCTATTGCTTTAATCTTTTTAAGGTCATCTTTTTTATATCTGATTTCATCAGACTGTGAATGGACATTATATAATCCAATATCTAATTTTTTAATAACATTGGAGTGTATTAGGACCTGATCATAGTATTCTACAAATTCTGATATGAAATCTTCAATAAATTCCAGGCTGCTTACATCCCAGGTTCTTGGAGCTTCATTTTGACTTAATGGATAAATTTCATCAATTTCAAGTGGAATAAGACCAAACGGAATATCCAATACCATAAAATCAGTATTATCCAGGTCTAATTCCTGCTGGCTTCCATAAATATAAAATGTTCCAAGTTTACCTGATACATATTTGCTATAAGGCTTACGTGAAGGTGGTAGGATTACTAAATCACGTTTTCTTGGCATTTGTCTTAGTTTTTGAATGTGTCTTAAAACTTCACTTCTGTATAGTGATTCTGAGCCTGTGTAGAAAAATGCTGATTTTTTACTTCTTGGATCATATTTTTCCAAATCCCTGCTGTAGTTATTTAATTGGCGAAGAGCTTCCAGTAAATTAGGATGAGCTCGACAACGCGTCTCAACTAGCTCCATTAATGAACCTTCATAAATAGCTTGCCTAATTAATCTTAACTCAGCAAATGAAACATTTAAATTATGCTGAGCTATTAAATCCCTTCTTTTTTCTTTAGGCATAGCTCTTAAATCGTCTGGTGTGTATTTAGAGCAGACTTCACAGGAACATGGCATTTCCTGGAGGTTTTCAAGTTTGTATGTTCCTCTTACAGAAAGTAATCTGTCATCTTCAGCATATAGGATGTATGCTGCTGAGTCAAATAAATCACAGCCCATAGCTACAGCCAGAGCAAAAATCATTGGATGGCCTGCACCCATTAAATGGCGAGCTTTACTGTCTGGCAGGTGTGCTACACTGTTCATTACAACATCTACAAGCTCTTTATAATGATATGACTCCATTAGAGGCACTACAGCACCAATAGGATATAAATCTGCATCCAGTTTAGTTAATTCATCTGCACATTTTCTTCTTAAATCCATGAAAGTTGAACCCTGAACTACAGAATTCAGTTTCATTTCCATATTTTGAGAATTTTTATAATCAATAGCTTCTTTTGCACGCTCTAAAGTAACTTCCAGGTCTGCTTCAGCTTTTTCGCGAGTTACAAAAGGAGCTGTCGGAATATCCAAACTGGTACCGATATCTGTTTTAATCAGTTCCTGAAATTCAATAACTTCCTTATTTGTAATATCTACATCACCATAAACAGACAACTGAAATGAACCGGAATCTGTCATAATAGGACCGTCAAAATTGATTAATTTGTGTAATCCTATATCGCAAGCCTTCTTTTTTAAATCTTCATCTTTATAAATTAAATAAGCATTGGTAATTACTATATCTGCCCCGTATTTTTTAACATCAATAGTTTGTTTACGTGGATGGATAACAGGCATTAAATTAGGAGTTTTAATATTACCTGAGTTAGTTTTTAAAACACCAACTCGCCCTCTATTATCTTTTGCTTTAATTTCAAACATTTGTTTAACCTTACTTTATTAGTTAAACTAAACTTTAAATTAGAAATTATATAAATTTTCCTCATTTTTAAAATAAAAAATGAAGTAAAAATAAAAAAAGAAGATATGATTATTTAATTCCTGAAAATTTGGTCAGAATTGGAATTTTATACATTATCCTAATGGCAATATTAGTTACCAGAACAACTAATATAAACTCCAATGGAATAATAAGACCGGCAGTTCCGATAAAATCAAATAATCTTATTTTGTCAAAGAGATTGATAACTAAAACATTAGCTAAATAAACTCCATAACTTCCAATACTCAGATACACAATTATTTTATTAATTAAGTTGGGAAACTTAGTAAAATCAGTATTTGAAATTACAATAAATAATCCCATAGCCTGAAGACATGCATTTGGAGTTACATCCCCTAAATTAAAGAAAAATAAGGACTGGCCTCCAATAGCCATAGATGAACATACTGTACCGAAAAATGCCAGTAAAGTACCTGCTGCAAATAATAACCATCCGAAGTTCCTATTTTTTAAACAGGACTTTTGTTTAATGGCTAAATAATATCCGAGTATGAAATAACCTATGCTTCCTGTAAAATACCTTAAATAATCATATAATAAGAATTCAACATTGGAAAATCCGACAAATGATATTAAAGCCCAAATTAATAAACTGTATTCAATTTCCTTAATATCTGCATTATGTAACCATGTAGTAATAATTGGTGATACTATATACAGTCCGATTATCATATAAACGAACCAAAATTCAACTGAAACAATTGTCGGGTCCAATAATGCGCCAAACAGGAAAAAACCAAAATCAACTAAATTATTTGATCCGAACATGAAGATAAATTTAGCTAAGACATAAATAACTAACCAGAACAGAAATGGGGCAATAACCCTTTTTAATCTTCTTGGAACATCAGAAATTGACTGCTTTTTCCTTAAAATAAGAAATCCGGAAACCATTATAAATAAAGGTACACCAAATCTTGAACACGATTCAAATAATACTCCAAAATACCAATTTGGATGAAAAGCAACCTGTGGAAGCAGGAATTTTGATGAACAATGCAATAGTATAACTGCAAAAATTGCAATTGTCTTTAACCAGTCTACCCAATATATACGATTTTTATTGTTGTAACTATCAAACATTAATGTTATATTATAACAAATAGTGTATATAAATTATATCCTTCTGATATCAAAGTTATGTTAATAAAAAATCTTTTTATTAATTAAAAGCTAATTATTTAAATAGATTAAAATGAGTTATGAAAAAAATGCCAGAGTAATTAATGATGATATTTTTGATTTAGTAAATAGCTGTTTCGAAAAGGAAAGAAGTAGTGGAAATATTAACGGAAGACTTAATTTTTTTAATGATAATAACGATTACTTTGTTTTAACTGATGATGGATCTTATTCTATTAATTCTAAAGAAATAAATCATAAAGTTGAAACACTACATACATCTACAGGTGCAATAAGTGAGTCATTTGAGAAATTTATTAAACCTATGAAATTCAACTATGATGAAGATATAGCTATTCTAGACATCTGTGCAGGACTTGGGTACAATACATCTGCTGCAATAGCTGATTTTATTAAAAATAGCTCCAAAGCCAATTTACAAATTGATATGGTTGAAATTTCAAAAGCAACACTTGCATGTGGGCTTTTAGTTCCATCCCCTATTCCAGAACACGACATTACTAAAAAAGCTATTGAAAATGAATTAATAAAACAGGATTATGCAAATATTAGTTATGAGAACTGTGAAATTCCTGAAAATATTGATATTAATGTTTATATTGATGATGCCAGACAGACTATTCAGGATTTAGAAGATAACTACTACGATGCAATCTTTCTAGACCCATTTAGTCAAAATATGGCTCCTGAATTATTTTCTCTTGATTTTTTTAAAGAATTCAGGCGTGTAATTAAAGATAATGGTATCGTAGCTACCTATACTTCTTCTGCACCAGTTAGAGCCGGATTTATAGAAGCCGGATTTTATATTGGTCAGGGACCTATTTTTGGAAGAAAACAAGGGGGAAGCCTAGCTAGTCCAAATCAGGAAATGCTTGATAAATCACTTCCAAAAAACGATGAAATAAGAATTGCACTGTCTGATGTTGGTATTCCATTTAGAGACCCTGGTTTGAATAATGATAGTGACTTTATTTTAGAAATGAGAAGTGAAACCAGACACAATGCCCGCCACAACACTAAAATATCTTCTGCTGTTAAAACACCAATCTTTTTAACTAAAGATATGGATGATGAGAAATTAAAAAGACGTGTTGAGCGTAATTTAGCTAAAATGAACATTCCTTCAACTACTTCAAAAGAAGCTTTCTATATTTTAGAATGTGAAAAAAATTACAGTGAAAAATCAGATTTAGACAATAATTCAAGAGTTAGAATTCTTGATATGTGTGAAAAATTAGAAAAAGTAAAAAATGGAGATTATGAATAAATCATTTCCCCATTTTTTAATGTGTATGCTTCAGCTTTAGATGAACTAACAGTTGAAGTAACTTTTTTTAGGTTTTTAGAACCTCCACCATGATTTTTACCATCAATAGCTGAGAAATCAGCATCACAGTGAGCACAGAAGATATGTCCCTCTGCACTTCCGGATTCTTTTAAACCAGTAACTGGGAAAACACCCCAATTTGCAGTTTCACTTCCTGCCCAGAATATTCCCCAGTAAAGCTGATTACTTCCACAGCATGGACATATTCTCTCAAATACTGATTTGTAGAATTTATATCCATATTTACTTAATTCTCCAGAAGCTGAAGGTCTTCCAATAGACATAATGTATTTTCCATCAGGAGATACACCATAGCAGCTGTAGTATTCAACTAAACTAGGATCCTGTGTTACATGAATAGTACTGAAAATTTCTTCACCTGAATTTAAGTTTTTAGAAACTACAGTGTGATCTCCTTTTGATAATGAAATATTTAAGGTAGCTATACCATCATTATCAGTTTGAAGAATGTGTTCAACACCGTCCAGGAATACTGATACATTTTTAGTGCTGTCATGAGTTTTAACAGTAAATACACCATTTGTATTTTCCATTAAAGAAATATCTTCTGCTGAAATAGTGGTTAATACTTTAATAATATTTGATTTTTCCTCACCATTTGGATGAATAGCTGTTAAAATATACTCATTTGGAAGTAAAGCAATATTTAATCTAGCTACACCACTACCATTAGTCTGTCTTGTATAGAAAACACCATTAATGTTAAATGTAACATTTGTATTAGCTAATGGACTACCAGAAGCATCTAAAAACTTAGCATAATACTGAGTACCATTATTAAAGAATTTAACAACATCACTACCCTGAATAGTAGTTAATACTGTGATTTTATTTCCATACTTCAAACCATTCGGATGAATAGCAGTTAAAATATACTCATTTGGAAGTAAAGCAATATTTAATCTAGCTACACCACTACCATTAGTCTGTCTTGTATAGAAAACACCATTAATGTTAAATGTAACATTTGTATTAGCTAATGGATCACCAGAAGCATCTAAAAACTTAGCATAATATTGTGTGCCGTTTTTAAATGTTTTAACAATATCATCAGCTTCAACAGTTGACAATACTTCAATATTATTAGTTTTACTAACTACATTACCATCATAATGGTAAAAAGTAGTTATTGTGTAGTTTCCCGGATCTAAATTAATTCCAATAGACGCTTTGTTGTCTACTAGCTGTCTTGTGTAATTCATACCGTTTATATTGAAAATTACACTGGAATTAGTATTATCCTGACCTTTTACAATGTTATTCTCATGATACACCGATACTTCATATCTGCTTCCATTTCCATAATACATTGAAATATCCTCACCAGATATAACCGGTTCATGAGAGTTAGAATAAGTTACAATATTCGTATTACTAATCCCCGATGGGGGATCAACATCCTCGTCACCTGTTTTAGTATCATCACTAACAGATGTTACATTACCAGCATCTGAAGCAGCGCTAACTGCAGAGATAGATAACATAAAACAAAGTGTTATTAGAAATATTTTCATTTTATTACCAAACATAAGTTAACCTCTTATAATTTAGAAATATTTTTTTTATTTCTGCAGGTATAGTGTTTAAAGTTTTTCTTATAAAAAGCTTTTGAATTTCAAAATAAGCATAAATAAAGCTAAAATAGCTAAAATAAGCAATTTAAAGCTTAAAAAAAATATGAGTAATTGAGGGTATTTTAAAATTGTTATTAAGTAATATGTAAAAATCTCAAAAGATGTATCTTAAAGTATTTAGCTAAATAATGAAATAAGCTTTAAAGGAATTAATATATCTAAAATTAAATTAATCTAAAAGTCTGTTTTAATTATTAATTCCGCCTAAACTCTTATTTTAATAATTAAGACTTTGTTAATTAGCTATATTAAAATATGGTAAAAATTAAACTTTAATTTAAGTGGAAAAGGAGAAAATAAAAGGTTTGAGTTAAAGATAATGGAATTAGTATTTACCTAGTTAAAACTAGCTGGAGCATGTGTAAAATTAAATTATCTGTGTGTGTAGAGTTAATTTAGTGAAATAAGGGATATTAGTTAATTTTATAAAATAAATGTGTGGAAAATATACTTTTTAGAAAGTGTTAGAATAATTGAAAGGATGGTTAATTAAACAGCAAGTGTTTGGAAAAAAATAGTAAAATAATAGCTATTAAATTAATATAAATCAATAGCTACTTCGAAAATATCTTTTTTAATTATCCATAGATAGACTCATTTTTATTTGTTTAATTGATTCAATGTTTAATTGTGTTATTTTTGCTATTTGTTTTAAAGTATAATTTTCTTTTAGCATGTTTTTTGCAATATTTATTTTTTCTTTTTCTATTCCTTCACCTATTCCTTTTTCCATACCTTTTTCCATTCCTTCCTGTTTTCCGCTTTCGTAGTCTTGTTTTCTCCATTCTTCAATTACTTTCATAGTATCCCTCAATATGTTTGTTAATCTTCTGTGCTGTCTTTCATTTTTAATGAATTTTTCTACAATCAGCAATTCCATCCCAAAAACAAAATCATTTGCACATTCTATGAATTTCTTATTTTATCTAAAGCCAATATCGTTTTTACACATTGTTAATTGAAATTTCAGATAATACAATCCAAATCGTGTTAATTACAAAATTTAAACACCCATCATTTACCAAGACCCAATTTTATTTGTTTAATTGATTCAATGTTTAATTGTGTTATTTTTGCTATTTGTTTTAAAGTATAATTTTCTTTTAGCATGTTTTTTGCAATATTTATTTTTTCTTTTTCTATTCCTTCACCTATTCCTTTTTCCATACCTTTTTCCATTCCTTCCTGTTTTCCGCTTTCGTAGTCTTGTTTTCTCCATTCTTCAATTACTTTCATAGTATCCCTCAATATGTTTGTTAATCTTCTGTGCTGTCTTTCATTTTTAATGAATTTTTCTACAATCAGCAATTCCATCCCAAAAACAAAATCATTTGTACATTCTATTGAATTTCTTATTCCATCCATTGTTTTTACTGTTTGTTCTATTTGTTTGTTTAATGTTCTTTTTGAGCTCATAAATGGTACTAGAGCTAAATGTAGCATATCGTGTTTGGTTATTTTTTCGTTATTCTTTATTTTACCTTCCATTATATTTATAATTTCATCACCATCAAAGTCTTTTAGTGAAAGTATTGGTATTGTAAAGACGCAGTCTTTATTTATTTTATATTGTTTTATTTTTGTTTTTTCAACTGTACTAATGACTATTAACAAAAGTGGTTTGTTATTTCTTTTTGCATAGTCTACAAGTGCAGTGTAGAGTCTAAATCGTTTTTCATCCATTGTTCTTACAGGTGTTGCTTGGAATTCAGTCAGTACAATTAAATGATCTAATTCCATTATCAAGTCTGTTTTATAGACTTTAGGGTCTAATTCTATTAGTTCTGTTGGATTAAATTTTAAATTTTCTGATTGAAAGTCTATGTCTTTTATATTTTCATTTGATTCTTTAAGAAGTTCCAAAAATCCAATGCCATCTTTTTTAGTAGCATATTTAAAAAATTGGTCTTCATTCTGGTGAACCATTTTTTCAACCTCCTTTTTTTAATTATATCTGTTATTATGAACTAAGTAGTATTTAAAATAGTCAGTTTTTAAAAATAACAATATTTAGGTCTTAATATAAAATTTCAAAGGCAAATAATTATTATAACCACAATAGAAAATTGTATTGAAAGAATAACATATTTGGAAAATAAAAATAGTTTTAGAAAAAATAGTAAAATAATAGCTATATAATCAATAGCTACTTTGAAAATATCTTTTTTAATCATCTACAAGTAGAAGTTCAGAGTAAGAATACAAAACCTCTTTAACACCAGATTTCGGATTTGTAAATTTTGACAAACAGACTATATTATCTTTGTTAAAATCAAAACTTTCTCCTAAATCTAAATTTTTTAAATCTTCAAAATTCATGGATTTAAAATATTCCTCTTTTAAGGCTTTAACTTCAGGATCAGTCTCACCAACCCACTTTTGATTAAAAATATGGAGTTTTATTGAAATTTATGGCAAAAATTGCTTTAAATTCCTCTCCATCAAGTTTAAAAATTGAAATCATTCTACAGTCACACACTTAGCTAAGTTTTTAGGTTTATCCGGATCTAGGCCTTTTTCAACAGCTACATAATAAGCAAGTAGCTGTAACGGTACAATATAAACTAAAGGAGCAATTATTTCTTTTACTTCATCATTGATTGTGAATAAATCATCAGCTTTTAATTCTAGAGCTTCATCTCCTTTATAACCAATAGCTAGAATATCTGCACCACGGGATTTAACTTCTTCCAAGTTACTCATTGTTTTTCTATGGTTTTCTCCAGGAGGCAGGATTACAACAACCGGAATTCCTTCATCAATAAGTGCAAGCGGTCCATGTTTAAGTTCACCTGCTGCATAACCTTCACCGTGAATATATGTGATTTCTTTAAGTTTTAAGGAACCTTCAAGTGCTATTGGATAGGAATATCCTCTTCCAATAAAGAAAAAGTCACTGGCAAATTTATACTTTTTAGACATCTGCTTAATTGAATCAACTTCAGCTAATAGCTCATCAATGAAATCAGGAACTTTATGGATATCTTCAAGTAATTTTTCATCATCAGCCATCAGTGCTGCAAATAAATAAATAGCAGTTAACTGACTTAAATAAGTTTTAGTTGCAGCCACTCCAATTTCCGGACCTGCCTGAGTTTGTATTACATAATCAGCACGTCTTGTAATAGCTGAACCTGCTACATTAACAATACCTAATGTTTTAGATGTTTCATTAGCTAAATCAAGAGCTTTTAGGCTGTCTGCAGTTTCACCAGACTGGGAGATGAAAATAACTAAAGTGTTTTCGTTTAATGTGTTTACAGAGTATTTAAACTCAGAAGCTAAAATAACATCAGTTGGAATTCCTGCCAATGATTCCAAAAGATATTTACCAATTAGAGAAGCATGATAAGATGTACCGCAGGCTACAAAGCATATTCTTGAAATATCTCCCAAATCATCAATAATTTCCTGGATAGATTCCATAACAGTTAAAGTGTTTCTGACTGCTGTTGATTGTTCATTGATTTCCTTAATCATGAAATAGTCATAACCTTCTTTTTGAGCCATTTCAGGAGTCCATTCAATAGTTTCAACTTCTTTTTCTACAATATTGTCAAATTCATCTTTAACTGTGATTCCCTCTTTGTCTATGATGACCAGTTCTCCTTTTTCAGGATAAATTATGTCTCTTGCATATTCCAAAATAGCCGGTGAATCAGAAGCAAGATAATAACCGTTCTCGCCAATACCTATGATTAATGGAGAGTCTTTACGGGTAGCTATTATTTTATCCGGTTCGTTTTTACTAACAGCAGCTATTGCATAAGCTCCATGGATAATATTAATTGTTTCACGTAAGGCATCTTCTAAATCCAATCCTTTATTCATATATTTTTGGATTAAATGAGGAATAACCTCAGTATCAGTATCTGATTTAAATACATGACCTTCTTCTTCAAGCTGGGTTTTAATTTCCAAATAATTTTCAATAATACCATTGTGAACTACAGCTACTGATTCTGTTTCATCAGTATGTGGATGTGCATTAATTTTATTTGGATCACCGTGTGTAGCCCAGCGAACATGAGCAATACCATAACTGCCACTCATATCTGCCAAATCCAGCTCGGAGTTGACTTCCTCGATTTTTCCCTTATCTTTTTTAATGTTAATATCATTATTGACAGTAGCTATACCTATTGAATCATAACCTCTGTATTCCAATTTGGAAATACAGTCTAAAAGAATAGGAGCTGCTTTTTCATTATTTTTTAATATGCAACCTACAATCCCGCACATTATTTCACCTCGTAAATGTCTTTATAAAGATTTACAACATCACCAATAATTAAAATAGCCGGTGTGTTGATTTGCTTTTCTGAAATGTTTTCTAAAGTTCCAAAAATTACTTTTTCATCTGGAAGAGTACCGCTTTCTATAACACAAACAGGAGTGTTTGGGCTGCGGTATTTCATAATTTCAGCTGTGTTTTGCTCAATATTACCAATACCCATTAATACAATTAATGTATCAGCAGTGTAGTCCCACTTAACCTGACTTTCTTTTTTAGTAGGGTCTTCATGACCTGTAACTAATGTTACAGAAGTAGCCAGTGCTCTGTGTGTTACAGGCAGTCCAAGAGAAGTTGGTGCTCCAATAGCTGAGGTTACACCAGGAATTACTTCAAATTTGATATCATTTTCCATTAAAGCTAATATTTCTTCTCCACCACGACCAAATACAAAAGGATCCCCACCTTTAAGACGAACTACATTGTCATGTTCTTTAGCTTGTTTAACTATTAATTCAATAATCTGTGACTGGGTTTTATAATGCTGGCCTGCCTTTTTACCAACATAGATTTTTTCTGCAGTTTCTGGAGCATGTTTTAAAATTTCATCATTAGCCAGATAATCATATAAAACAACATCAGCTTTTTTTAGAGCTTTTACGGCTTTAAGAGTTATTAAATCAGCATCTCCTGGACCTGCACCAACCAAATAAACTACCATTTAAATCACAACTATAAAAATCCTTTAAAAAAGTTTAAACCGTCAGTAGAACCTAATATTTCTTCACATGCACGTTCAGGATGAGGCATCATTGCACAGACAAGACCTGACTCATCACAAACACCAGTAACAGCTTCCATAGAACCGTTTGGATTTTTGTTTTTAAACTGAAGTACAATCTGGTCATGGTCTTTTAACAAATCAATATCCTGGGTGTAAAACCTTCCTTCAGCGTGAGCTATTGGAATCTGTAAAGTCTGACCTTTTTTAAATGATTTGGTAAAAGGAGTTCTAGTGGTTTTAACTTTTAAATCAACCCATTCACAGTTGAATTTAGGATTTTCATTAGTTATAAAAACACCAGGAACAAGACCGATTTCACCAAGAATCTGAGCACCATTACAAATTCCCAAAACAGGTTTTTGCTCTTTAACTAAAGCTTTAATACCATCAATAACCGGTGTGATAGAAGCCATAGCACCTGCCCTTAAATAATCTCCATAGGAAAATCCACCGGGAATTACAATACCGTCAAAATCAGTTAGATTGTCTTTATTCCACCAGACATATTCCGGGGTTAAACCTGCAAGTTCAATGGCTTTAGCTACATCCCGGTCACAGTTAGTTCCCGGAAATCTGATTACTCCGATTTTCATTTTACAAAACCCCACAAGCAGAATTTTGTGGTATTATATTAATTTTATAATTATGAATTACAGGATTACAAAGTAATCTCTCACACATATCAACAACATTTTCCCTTACAGCTTCTCTGTCGTTGCCTTCCATTTGGAATCTGATTATGTTTAAAGTATTAGTGTTTTTAACTTCATATCCAAGTAAATCTAGGGATCTTTCAATAGTTGTAGCTTCCGGATTTAACATACCTTCTTTAAGAGATATTTTAACTTCAATATCAAAAATCATTTTTATAAACTCCTTTCATTTTCAGGAATAATTCTGTTATAAACTTCAACATAAGCATCCATAACTTCATCATCCTTACCTTTTCTAAATAATTCTTTGTCTAACATGTCTAAGGTTTCACTATCCCATAATCTGCAACTATCAGGGCTAATTTCATCACCTAAAATTATATTATTATCCTTATCTTTACCGAATTCAACTTTGAAATCAACTAAGATAATTCCAGCTTCTAAAAAGAATTCAGATAAAATTTTGTTAATTTTTAATGCTAATTGGGTTAATTCATCAATTTCAACCTGGGTAGCTAATCCTAAAGCTTTAATAATTGAATCATTAAGCATAGGATCATGGAATTCATCATCTTTAAAATCCATCTGAACAATAGGAGGTTCTAATTTAGTACCATCAGCTATTGGATATTTACGAATTAAACTACCAGTAGCTATATTTCTAACAATAACCTCAATAGGAATCATTTCTAACTTTTTAGCTACCATTACATTAGTTTCAGGTAAATCAATAAATTGTGTTTTAATACCCTGATTTTCTAATACTTTGAAAAGTTTAGTAGAAATAAGTGCATTATAAGAACCTTTTTTATTCATAACCTCTTTTCTTGCACCATCACCGGCAGTCATATCATCTCTGAATTCTATGATAACTGCATCCTCATTATCAGTAGTATATACACTTTTTACTTTACCATTATTAATTAACTCTTTTTTATCCATGATATCAACAAAGTAATTTTTAATATTCTTATTTTTGATTAAAATAGTATATAAGATATTGGTTAGTAAATGTGTTAACTCAAAATAAATTTTTAATTTAGATAAAAAAACTCTTCGTTATTTTTTTGTTAAAACAAAGGCTGTTGTTTTTGAAAGTCTTTATTAGCGGATTATCAACACAATAATACTCATAAGAAAGGATTTTATTCTAAAAGCAAGTTTATATTAGATTCATTATTCGCAATTCAAACCTACTCATTTAATTTATTAAAAATATTTTCTGCCCTAATTTCATCAATAATATCGTAAGAATCCCCTAAATTATTATACAATGTTACTAAATTATCATAATCAATTTCTTCAAACTTAAATTTATTATTGTCTAATTTTTTAGACAAGTAAAACTTCGATTCGTTGATAATGCCATATTTTACAGAAAAAACCTCTAAAGCTTCAATAAATTGTGGGCTATGAGAATTGATGTACAAATAAATATTTAACTCTTTAACTAATAATGCCAATAATTCAGCAAGTTTAACTTGCCATTCAGGATGTAAATTAATTTCAGGTTCATCAATAAATAAAAAACTATTTTCTTTCAAATTCCTATTTTCTAATAATAATTGAATAACGCCTATTTGTTTAATTCCTGATGCAGTATTTTTCATTGAATGCTCATTATCACCTTGTTTAAAGACAAAATCCTGTTTTTTAAAGTCATAATAAATATTACCATCAATTAACTCATTAAATTTATTGTGCAAATACTCATTTTCATTTTTTCCAGAATATAATGATTTACTTAAGTGATTTAAATGATATGTATTTTTATTTGGCTCATTTTTAAAATCAAAAATGGATGGAGAATCAATATAAACAACATCTTCAAAATTTAAACAATCAACATATCCTTCATTTATTTTAGCACCTATTCTTTCACCATTAAAATCTATTTCATGTGTAAATTTACAATCATCAATACTGCCATGAAACTTAACATGTGCTTTTTTATAGTCTTTTAATTCAGAAAAGTTAAATTCTGAATTTAGCAAAACATTAAAATATCTATAATAATGGTCCCCGTTAAACTGTAATAAATTTTTAATCCCTTCTAACTCTTTAACAAACTTTTCTTTACCTTGGAAACCTAATGATTCTATCATTCCTTCTAAAATATCAATTCGTTTCATATCAAATGATTTATCTCCAAAATTATCCTCAATTAATGTTAACATTCCATTTAAATTTAAAGTAGGTTGATTAAATGATATTTTACCGTGCCAATACAATATAAATTGAACAAAACGTTCATAAATACTATTATTTGATAAAAAATACCTCTCTTTAGAAGTTGCAGTTAAAAAACAAAATAATAATTTACTAGAAATAGATTTACCACTACCATTAACCCCTGCTATAATAT